>NZ_JACVWD010000004.1:0-562472 GCF_020658415.1 Clostridioides sp. ES-S-0123-01 | reverse complement strand
AATCGCTTATATCGTTGTAATTTCAATACTTTCAGTTTTATAGCAACTCTAATTCATATAATATATTAATTATAAATCTAACTAATACAACTTAATTATACCTTAATTGGATATATTTATCTATTTTATTTGTCTTATATTAGTATTTCATTATAATTGTCTAATATTCTAAAATAAATAACTTACTAATCTTAATTATAATAAAATACTAATACAAAATTTTATTTAATCTTAACTAATAAATACTATCTATTACAAATTTAGATTGTTACATATAACATATTTTGCTATAATTAAGTTATAAACAAAGTATTCCGAGTATCTAAGAAAAGAAGAGGAATACTTATTTTTATGTTTTATTTTTAATGGAGGCTTATATGAACTTAGAAAATTTAAAAAAATTCTTTGGATTCCCTCTAGATAAAAAATACAAAGAAAATGTTGAACGAGAACTTTGCAATTATCTTTATCATACAGGCAAAATTATTTGTATCATAATAATAATATCTCAACTAATTATGATGATATCAATATCAGCTAGAGATGGTGGTCCTTTTGCCACCCCAAGACGTCAATGGTATTTTTGTATGTATATAATACTATTTTGTATCTCTTTAATTTTTATGCTTGTTTTTTCTTATCTTTGGAATAAAAAAAAGGAACATTGTACTTATTATATAAACTTGTGGGTGATTTATGTAACATTTTTCTGCTTATGGGGTTGTGTAATTACTTTGCTTGACCAGTTAGGCGGAAATGATTTGAGTGTATTCAGTTATATAATGTTAACAGCTGCTGCTTTTTCAGTATTAAAATTAGGTCAATCAATAATAGTTTTTGGAGGATGTTTTTTATTTCTTAATCTACTCTTACCAGGAATTCAAACTGTATCAGGTAATGAGTTCAGTAATATTGTAAACACATTTTTTATAACATCACTTGCTATTTTTATTTCTACAATGTTATATAGAAGTCGTGTATTTACTTATTATGATAAAATGCTAATCCATCAACAATATGAAGAAATCTCCCATATGAATAATTTATTAAATCTTAAGGTTATGACTGATGACCTAACTAAAATGAATAATCGTAGGTATTTAGAAGATGTTTTTCAAAAAAAATTAAAGACCCATACAAAGCAAGAACCTATAACAGGAATGATGATAGATATAGATTATTTTAAACAGTTTAATGACACTTACGGACATCAAAAGGGTGACTACTGTTTACAGAATATTGCTAAAGTAATTTTAGATTTTACAAATTCTGAAAATTCACATGCTATCCGTTATGGTGGTGAAGAATTTTTTATATGTCTTTTCAATTGTGATGAGGAGAATGCTAAACTTAAATCCGAATATTTACGTAAGATTATAGAGTATTGTAATTTTGAACGTGATGACGTTCCTTCAAAATGTGTGACTGTTAGCATCGGAGTTCATACAAAGAAAGTTGAAGAATTAATAACTTTAAATGAATTTATAAGTTATTGTGATAAAGCTTTATATATTGCAAAAGAACAAGGTCGTAATCGTGTTGAGTTTTATTAGTAGTATAGAAACAAAGTATTAATCCTTATATTTATATTTTCTTAATAATAAATTTATTTTGTTCAAAATATTTGTATAATATTATGTAAACCTATAAATTAGCTTTTAGATTCATAATTATTAAATCTATAAATTATACTTAAGTCTAACTTATAGATTTAATAATTTTATATATAATTAATTCATGTTTAAAATTAATTCACATTTCAATTTTAATGTTTATAGACTATCTTATACTACACATTTAGACATGTATTTTAAAATTTCTTATAACTTAGTTTTCCATTTCCTTAATCAATGATACATTTTGTTTCTCTACAGAATTTAAAACATCTGTATCCGCTCCTATACTATAATCTGGCTGATACCATGACTTATTGCTAAAATAGCTTTTATAAGGTTCTTCTTTAAATACATATCCATATCTTGCAAATATTTCATTTCTTATATATGCTAACTCCTCTTTACTATAAAGTTCAAGTTCATCTTTAGTTAATACTCTAGAATCACTATCATATATAATATAATCATCATCATAACTTACTTCTTTATTTTTCAAATTCGAACTTGAACCTGAATTACTTTTAGTACTCTTTTTATCAGTATTTTCACTATTTTCCTTGTTATTTATACTCTTGATAAATTTCTCCGCGTCTTCTTTGGAAATTTTATTAAGTGTACCACTTACATTATTAGCTTGTAATGAAATTTCATTACTATTAAACTTAGTTATAGTAAATTTTTCCTTTGATAAAGTATCTTTTCCTTTTAATACTATGCTATTACTATCTGAACTTTCTACTTCATATTTAACTGTATAATTGCTTTCTTCTTCACTTTTACTATAAAGTTTTATCTTATTTGGCTCTTCAAATTCAAATATATTATATTCATCAGCTTTCCAAAAACCATTTAAGTCTTTTGGTTCTAAATTTTTAGAGTAAATCAATTTATTTCCTAAATAAATCTCTGAATATTTTCCTTCATTGTTTATTTCTATATTTGTCTTTCTTAGTTTTTAAATTATAAAAATGTATTTCCTTATTTTTAGTAGAATATGCTATATTCTCTGAATTAAATGAATAGCCAACAACATCACTTGCTATCCTGTCTTTATCTAAAAATAACTCTACTAGTTATAGTATAGCACAACAAACGTTATCCAAGCACACCCACTATTGTCACTCCAAAAGCTTTTAATGACTCTTGAAGCACTTCATTCCCACCATAAGGATATCCAATAGGGTTAAAATAAAGTTTAGCAGTTTGTTCACCAATCATTTCGCAACCTTCTATTGTATAATCGCCAAGTCCAATTTCAGAAAACACAGTCTCAAAATCCCATGAAACAGACTTTATGTATTCCTGTCGATTCTCTTCATCCAGTAGTTTATAGTTCTCCCAAAACATTTTATTTTCTGCTTCTGTTGGCCACCAAAAATAATCTAATTCTTCTTTATTATAAAATTCATCTACTTTTTCTAAAATATAATATTCTAAATCCTCAATTTGTATACAATCATTTTTTATACCTGCTATATATGAAAATAAATTTTTTATTCGATTAAATATTTTTACATCATTCACATTAAATTTAATAAAACAAAAACTACACATTATTTATCCTCCTAGTATAAGTAACTTATAATTACATTGTATAATAAAATATGAACAAACAAACTACATATATTTGTAAACACAATAAAAATAACTTGTATGTATCTAAATCAGATAGCACACAAGCTATTTTATTATATCGAAAAATTATATAATCATATTATAGGTTATAATTATTAGAATTCAGCATTTTTAGGAGTTCTTGGGAAAGGTATAACGTCTCTTATGTTAGACATACCTGTCATATACATAATTATTCTTTCAAATCCAAGACCAAATCCAGAGTGAGTAGCAGTACCAAATTTTCTAAGTTCTAAATACCACCAGTAATCTTCTTCATTTAATCCCATTTCATGAATTCTATCTAATAGTACGTCTTCTCTTTCTTCTCTTTGAGAACCTCCAACTATCTCTCCAACACCAGGAACTAATAAATCCATTGCTCTAACAGTTTTCCCATCTTCATTCATTCTCATATAGAAAGCTTTTATATCTTTTGGATAATCTGTAACAAATACTGGAGAATTGTATATTTGTTCTGTTATATATCTTTCATGTTCAGTTTGAAGATCGCATCCCCATTCTACTGGATACTCAAACTCATGTCCTGATTCAAGTAATAACTCTACTGCTTTAGTATATGTTATTCTAACAAATTCAGAGTTTACTATTTTATTTAGTCTTTCTAGCAATCCTTTATCTATAAAACTATTAAAGAATTCCATTTCTTCAGGAGCGTTTTCTAAAACATAGTTTATAACATATTTTATCATATCTTCTGCAAGTTCCATATTATCTTCAAGGTCTGCAAAAACTATTTCTGGCTCTATCATCCAAAATTCTGAAGCATGTCTTCCTGTATAAGAGTTTTCAGCTCTAAATGTAGGTCCAAAAGTATAGACATTTCTAAAAGAAAGTGCCATTATTTCGGCATTTAATTGCCCACTAACTGTCAAATTAGCTTCTTTCCCAAAGAAATCTTGTGTATAGTCTATTTTACCATCTTCTGTTTTTGGAATATCATTTAAATCCATAGTTGTTATTCTAAACATTTCTCCTGCACCTTCACAGTCACTACCTGTTATGATTGGAGAATGTGCATATACAAAGTTTCTTTCTTGAAAGAATTTGTGTATTGCATATGCAGCTATTGATCTTACTCTAAATACAGCTGAAAAAGTATTACTTCTTGGTCTTAAATGTGCTATTGTTCTTAAATACTCAAGTGTATGTCTTTTCTTTTGTAGTGGGTATGAACTATCTGATTCACCTTCTACAACTATATTTTTTGCATGTATTTCTACTGGTTGTTTAGCTCCTTCTGTAGATACCAACTCACCTTCTACAAGTATAGATGAACTTATTGCCAATTTACCTATCTCTTTAAAATTTTCAACTTTTTCATCAAATACTATTTGCATATTTTTAAAGAAACTTCCATCATTTAATTCTATAAATCCAAAGTTTTTAGATACTCTAGATGTTCTTATCCATCCAGCTACTTTTACAGTTTTTCCTATGTACTGTTCTTTATCTCTGTACAATTCTTTTACTGTTATAAATTCCTTTTGCATTTTAAAGCCTCCTAGTTTAATTTTTAGTAATTTTTTCTAAATATAATTCCATAAAAAAAGCCCTTCATCCCTGTATAAAGGGACGAAAGACTATTACTTTCGCGGTACCACCCTAGTTGTCATAAATGACCTCTTAGTTAAGCAATGCTTAAAGCCTATAACGGTGCCTTCCGTCTAAGTCTACTTGCTAAATAAGCTTTCGATTAGAAACTCCAAGATGTTCTTCAATATAAAACTTGTATTGAGCTTTCACCATCCTCAACTCGCTAAAACTGCATTTTATATCTACTCTTCTCTTCACAGTATTTATCTTCTATTATTTCCGCTAATTAACAAAATTATACCAATTTATAAATTTTTAGTCAATAAATTTATGCAATTGATATTTACTAGTCTTATATAATCTATAAATATTTATATGCAAAGATTTATATTTTCCTTTCAAATATTTGTAAATTACATTTTCCCTTCTGACACCTATAAAAAAAGTAAAGCAGTATACTGTTTATTAGCTTAAGTTTAACTTTAAGCTTTTTAAACTAATACTACTTTACTTAAATACAATAAATTATTTATTTTTGTTATCAAGTATAGAAGTTTTACAATTTACTTCCATTGTCAACCCAATCTTTTGCTTCTTCAACACTATTAAGTGAAGGTATTGAAACTTTACTATGAGGTTTTAATTTTTCAACATCTGCCCAAGCTGCTGTTGATTCATTTCCAACTAGAAGCGGACTTCTAAGTCTTTTGTTATCGTTACCTTTTAATGCTCTTGCTTTTTTACTTTCCAAAACTATCACCTCTATATATTTATTTTGTAATAGTTTTAGCAATTTTTCAAATTAAATTCATAAGTAAAATTTATAACAGATAAAATACCATTATTTACATATTTTTTTATTTATAAAGTATTTGCCATCTGTTGAATTGTATTTTTTAAATTTAAAATACCATATCCCTGTGAAACATTTGGATACGTATATATATCGAGCTTCGTAGCTCCCAATATTAAATATGTTTTTAAAACTTGTGTAAACAACGATAACCTTGGGATATTATCTTGTTTTTCCAAATATTCCATTAATAAGGCTAAGACTCCACAAACTATTGAACTACTAACTCCTGTACCTGTTGCTGTATTGTAGGTTCCATTTTTATATGTAGATATTATATCTACTCCTGGCGCTACTATATCTGGCTTAATTCCCCTTCCTCTAATTGGCCCTTTTGATGAACCAATCCACATACTATCAGTCTTATTATTAAATGTACCAACTGTGATTACATCATCACCAGCAGCATACATAGTTATTGTAGCCACTGAGTCTGGGTCTAAAAATCTTGTATCTGGTGCTATCAAGTTTTTATTTGGTAAATATATATCATACTCTCCCCCTATTATAAGTTCTGGAGTTAGCCTCAAAGTCCACACACCAGGTTTTATATCTCTAAGTCTTATCTCTAGGCTTTCATTCCCAGAAGTAATATATGGATAGATGAATCTCATTGAATAAGTAGTATTTTCCAGATTAAACTTTCCTCTATATACATAAAAGTCTGGAGAATATCTTATATCATGACTAACCTCACCTGAAGGAGATATTATTTGTGCCCCTATCTTATCTGGACCATTTGTATTGAGTGTTATATCAAGTGCGTAATCGTCACCATCTTGTATTATTACATCTTGGACTTCATTTAAACTACTAAATCTTCCAGCATAATGAATATCTGTATTACCTTGATTACCTGCACCACTTACTACAACAACACCAGCACTACTTAATATATTAAATGTATCTAATATGGAAGTAGTTGCTACAGCACCTGACTTAACTCCAATAGTAAGATTTATTATTATAGGCTTATTTTCTGTTTTTGCTATATTAGTAACATATGTTATAGCTGCTAAAAAATCTGAAACACTATAATTTATCTTTCCAGCATAATAAGTATCTGTATATGATTTTAATTTAACCACTATCAAATCTGACTCTGTAGTTATACCTCTATATTGTGAATTTACTCTTCCATTTCCCACTAATATACCAGAAGCCAAAGTTCCAGTACCTATATTATCTTGACTTAAACTTCCATCATTTCTACTTATAGCTAAACTTAATTCACTTCTTGTAAATTCACTCCCAAAAATAAATCCTTCTGGTGGTGGATTTGTATTTTCTTCCTGATCCCATAATCGTAAAACCTTACTCGTTCCATCCGCATTTATAAAGTCAGGGTGTAAATAATCTATACCAGAATCTATAACTGCTAATAAAATCCCTCTTCCTGTTATATCATTATATGGATTCTCATAAATATACTCTGCTTCAGTAGCTGTTGTAATAGTTTCTCCATTATTCATATTATTAGTTATTTCAATTAAACTGCTCATTGGAGCAGATTCTTCCCACCAAGCAACCTGTAATATATTGTTTAAAATAGTTTCATCAAAATCCATAGGTACATATATTACTGCAAGCTGGCTATTTAAAACCATATATTTATTTATTCCGTTTTCTTGAAGTGCAGTTTCTATATCACCTTGGTAAATTATACAATAAGATTTTTCCATAAATCCCTCCTATCTTAACACATCAAACATACCTCTAACATCCAAAGTTCCATATCCAGTACTCATATTTGGATACTCTGTAGTTTGGTTTTTTCTAGCTCCAGCCTGCATAAAAGTTTTTATTTTTTGAACATATGCTTGATTTGGATATCTTCTATCAACAAAAGTATATTGAAAATACATCGCAGCGGCTCCTGCAGCATGTGCACTAGCTGCTGCTGTCCCAGTTATAGTCGCATATGTATTTCCAGGATATGCAGCTATTATATTAACTCCTGGTGCTACTAAGTCTGGCTTTAATCTATCCTCAATAGTCGGCCCTCTTGATGAACTTTGCCACAAACTATTATTAATAGTATTATAAGCTCCTACAGTTATTAAATCATCTTGAACAGCTGGATAATTTATTGTATAAAAAGGGTCAACCTCTCTAAATCTAGTTCCACTTTTTAAAAGAGCCCTATTTGGAAGATACAAGTTATATATTCCATTTACAATATAAACTCCTACTAATCTAATCTTCCACACTCCTCTTTTAGCATTTTTCAGAGTAACATTGGTAAACTGCTGCCCTGAAAAAGTAGTTGGATATACATATGTTATAGAATACTCCGTTCCTTCTAAATCAAATAAACCTGTTATCCTATTATAACTTGATATTCCAACACTTTTACTTTCTTCACCAGTGGGAGACACTATTATTACATCTGCCTTATCTGGTTTATTCAGCCAAAGTTCAACTGATAATTCTTCTTCTTCTTCATTTAATTCCAACTCGACTTCAACGGAACTTCCTACATTTGGTATTATTCCAGATGTGTGTGTCTGAGTATTTCCCTCATTTCCAGCTCCTGCTGTTATACACAGCCCTCTAGTAAAAAATGCTTTTTCACTATTACTTCTATTGGTCAATCCAACTAAACTATTGCTACCCAAAGATATATTTATTACTAATGGTTTCCCAAGTTCTAAAGATTTTTTATATGCATACTGAGATGCAGCAAATAACATTGCACTATTATAAAATCCTTCTATCTTAGCAATTTTTATTATTATTAATTCAGCATCTTCAGCTATTCCTGCATATTCCTTATTTACATTACCAAGACCTGCACATATGCCACTTATCATAGTCCCTTGCCCAACTTCATCTTGAGATAGACTAGCATCATTTTCTGCAATTGCTCTATTAATATCTTCTCGTGTATATTCTGTCCCAATATAAAAACCTTCAGGTGGAGTTCCATTCTTTGTTTGGTCCCATAAAAAAGCTATTTTTGAGGTTCCATCTGCATATATAAAGTCTTTATGTAAATAGTCTATTCCTGTGTCAGCAATCGCTATAAGAGTACCTCTTCCTGTTATTGTTATATTGGGATTATTTTTAAAAAAATTTACACCTATTTCTTCGGTTGCAACTACACCACCAAAAGTACCTTGATTAATCTCTCCAAGCAGTGTCATCTTTATAGTTGATTCTGTCCTTATAACTGATGGAAGTTCCAAAACTCGTTGTATGCTATTATAGTCTGTAGTGTTTATAGATAATACACCAAATGAGTCACTTAGCTTAAGAAATTCTTGACTCATACCCAATGAGGCTAACTCATCTTCAAATTCAGGAGTATGAATTACATTTATTCCTGCCAATGTTCCTGATTGTCTATCCATATTTTCACTTATAAAATCCTCCAACTTTAAATCATCGTTTCTCTGAGAATTATAATTTTCTATAACTCTATAATTATTTTCTTCATCTTTAAACGACTTATTAGTGCTTCTATATCCAATGTCCTCTGTTTCTAAGTCTTGATTTATACTAGATAAAGTATACAAATCTATGTCTGATAAACTTAAAAAACCAAATCCCGATGAATTATTTGGATATGACTGATTACTTGTTCTTCTTGCTCCCCTAAGAAGCAATGCTCTTAACTTTTGCGAATATAAAAACAAATCATTTCCATTTACAATTCCCCATTCCATAAACAACGAACAAACTCCTGTAACATGAGGAGTGGCCATGCTCGTTCCAGTTAATGCTCCACTGGTACCTCCTGGTAAAAAAGATATTATATCTTCGCCTGGAGCTAATAAATCTGGTTTAAATACACCCAATTGTGTATCTCCCTCGCCAGAAAATATAGATACTATATCTGTTCTTGAATTGAAACTTCCTACAGTTATAACTCTACTTGCTGTTCCGGGAACTGTAACAGTAAGTTCTTGAGTAGGAATCAAAAATCTCGTGTTTCTATTTAATCCCTCAGAAGTTGGTAGATATATGTTTACATTACCAGTTACAATATCTATAGGTTCAAATACAATTCTCCATAGACCAGGATTTATCTGTGTATTTGAACTTAATTGCAATGTAACTCTTCTAGTAAGAGAATATGGTGCTATAGGATAAAAATAACCAGTAATTCTTGTATCTCCTAAAGTATTTCTTATTTCACCTGAAGTTAGAGAAATTGATTGTGTCTGGCTATTCGATGGACTTACTAAATGTACACTAAAGTCATCAATAAAATCTGGCCATATGTTTATATTTAATATACGCTCTCCTTCTCCAATTACAAACTCAACTTCTTCTGTAGTATTATTTTGAAGCCTAATCCTTTTATGTCCCCCCTTATCTGCATTATTACCAGCCGCTACCACTATATTATTTTTCCAAAATAAACACATATCATCTATATACTGCTCAAATAAAGAAGTCCCTCTATGTGAGCCTTCATTACTTCCATAACTTATATTTAATGTAACAGGCATTCTTAATTCTAATGCCCTATCTAAAATAAATTTAATCGCCCTCATAAACTCTGTACTTCTTGAAAAAACATCTGTCTGTATATTTCCAACCCTTACTACTATTATCCTAGCATCGCTTGCAATGGTTGAACAAATACCTGCAACATGTGTACCATGTAGACTAGTCGTTGAGATAGGTATATATGTATTACCAGCTATTGCATTATTTATATCTTCATTATTATATAAGGTTCCTTCTTTAAAACCTGCTGGAGGATTTCCTTGTATAGACTGGTCCCAATAGTATAATATTTTGGACTTTCCTTCGCTATCTCTAAATACAGGCAAAGTATAATCTATACCTGAATCAATTATACCAATTATAGTTCCTTTTCCAGTTAATCCTGTTCTATTTTTAAAACCTGTTATCCCTGTACTTGAAAAACTTTGTATGTCTTGAGTTTGTAATATAAAAGGTTTTTCTATAAACTCTATTTCTGGATAAGTCAATAATCTATTTATATCTTCTTCATCACTTGATGTTATTATCGCATAGGAAGCATTAAGTATTTCTACTGAAACACCTAATTCTTGCTCTAATCTTAATATATCTCCATTGTATTTTACGATTAATTCATAATTTATTATAATCACCTCAATTTCTAAAATTATTATTAATGTATATGTTTTTTGTAAGTCTAAAATGTATTAGACTACATAATTTTTAAATTTCAATTATACAATTTATAATATAAAAAATGATGGTACATTTTTTATATAATTTGTACCATCATTTTTTATATTATTTCACGACCATTAAATTTTTCAATGATTTTTCCAATCCTTTTACAGTTAATGGATACATATTAAACTCACTTTGTATTAACCTTTGAGTCTGATACCAATAACTGATTGAATCCCACCCATCTCTCAGTTCCGGATTTAGCCACACAATTTTACTATACTTTCTTTTGAATCTTTTAAGCCACTCTATTCCAGGTGTATCGTTATATGGACCTCGATAATTACCACCAATATGAAGTAACTCAGAAGGTGCCATAGACGCATCACCCACGATTATAACTTTATAGTTTTTATCTATGTTTTGTAATATCCATTCAGTATCAATAGACTTACTTAACCAACATTCTGGTGTAGTAAATAATCTATCATAAAAACAGTTATGAAAATAGTATACTTTTACATCTTTAAAGTGATTTGATTTACTTACAGACTGAAATAATGTATTACATAAAGTACTATATCCTCTCATTGAACCCCCTGAATCTATAAGCAACAAAAGCTTCACTGTATTTTTTCTTGGTTTTTCGAAAAACAGTTTTAAATACCCTGCATTATTACAAGTCTCTTCAATGGTTTTATCTAAATCAAGTTCTGTTTTTGGAGCATCTATTCTAGTAGAAAATTGACGAAGCCTTTTTAATGCAACTTGAAATTGACGCATATTTAAAACTTCATCATCTCTAAAATCTCTATACTTTCTTTCTCCTGCAACTTCGAGAACAGCTCTTCCATAGGTGGAAGTTCCGCCTATGCGTATACCAGTTTGACCTTTGCCTGAATGACCTAATTCAGAAGTACCCCCTGTTCCTATCCAGTAATTCCCTCCATTATGTGGAGAATCTTGTTCTTTTATACGTTCCTCTAATTTAGCTCTCAATTCATCAAGGTTTATGTTGGGATTTTGCTCTAATCTTTCAAATTCTTCTAAATCTACATTTGGATTTTTAAGCCAGTTCATAATCTCTTCTGGAATTTCCTCTTTGTGTTCTATACCTTTAAAGTACTCCAAAAACACTGCATCAAATTTATCAAAATTACTTTCACTTTTTATTAAAATCATCCTACAAAGATAGTAAAAATTCGAAAAATTTGAATAACAAAGCCCTTTGTCTAGTGCTTCAATTAGAGTCATCCACTCATTTAAAGATATATCTAGGCCTCTTGCTCTCAATAAATAAAAAAATTTAATAAACATAATTATTCAGCTCCTATTGACTACAAACGTTTTTGCATAGATTCAATATCCTCGTTATTTTTAAGCATTATCCCTGCAAAAGGAACTTCTTTTTCTATTTTTTCAATTGGAATTCCACTCAAAGTCAATGCTTGTATCCAGTCTATTAACTCTGATGTACTAGGCTTCTTTTGTATCTCTCTTAAACTTCTAATCCAATAAAAAGTAGTCATTACTTGTTCCAATAAATGTTCTTCAACTTTATCAAAATGTACTTTTACTATCTCCTCCATCATATCTCTATCAGGAAATTCTATATAATGAAATATACATCTTCTTAAAAAAGCATCTGGAAGCTCTTTTTCTGCATTCGAAGTTATAATCACTATAGGTCTTTGTTTTGCTGTTACAGTTTCTTTTGTTTCATTTATATAAAACTCCATTTTATCTAATTCCCAAAGTAAGTCGTTTGGAAACTCTAAGTCTGCCTTGTCTATTTCATCAATCAAAAGAATTACTTGTTGTTCTGAACTAAATGCTTCTCCTAATTTACCATATTTTATGTACTTACCAATATCATCTACTCCTTCACCTCCAAATTGGCTATCATAAAGTCTTTGAACAGTATCATATACATAAAGACCATCCTGTGCTTTTGTAGTTGATTTTATGTTCCAAATTACTAAATCTTTTTGCAGTTGATTTGAAATTGCTTGTGCAAGCATAGTTTTTCCTGTTCCAGGTTCTCCTTTAATTAAAAGTGGTTTTTCAAGTGCTATAGCAACATTAACTGATGCCATTAATTCTGGTGATACTACATAATCACTGCTTCCTTTAAAATTACCCATTTCTTTTTTTATCATAGGTTCTACTCCTTTTCAACAATAAATTTTCTAAATGTATATGACTATTATATTACTATTTTTGATATAAGGTGGTAATATAACACATTTGTATATCATTACTCTAAAATTCTATATCTAAATAAAATTACCTCTAAAATATTTAAATTTTATCTTTATTTGTCATAATTAAATGAAATATATATTTTTTAATAAGTACAAGATATATTATCTTATAAAAATATCAGTCATAAAAAGCGATGATTTAATTAAATCACCGCTTTTCATAAATTTGAGTTATAGCTAAATATAGAACAATTAACTTTTAGATTTGGGGTATCAATATAAAGTTCTGTATATATTTACTATTTCTTCTTTATTAAGTTTAATATAACTTTGATTTAGCAACCTTTGTTGACTATCTAGTACACTGTCTGCAAAACTATTTATCTCATACTCTTTCATTCCATATTCTCTTAAACTTTTTCTTGTAATAATTTTATTAAGTAGTTCTTCCATTTTTTCATATACCTCTGATACTTTACAATTCATTATTTCACTCAAAAGCATATTTATTTTTGCTAATTTACCATCTGGTGATAATCTATTATATGCTTTAAATACTTCTATAAAAAATTGATAATTAGCTTCACCATGAGTAACATGATAAACTCCACTTAATGGGTATGAAAGTGCATGTACTGCTCCTGTACCAGCATTCCCAAAAGCAATTCCAGCTAAATCACTTGCAATCAAAAAATCTTCTATAATATCAAATCTATAATCTTTTCCATTTAGTTCAATTTGCTGAAATCCATTTAAAATCATCTCTATAGCTTTGGTACTAAAAATTTCTGTATAAATACTCGCCTTTGGAGATACAAAAGATTCTATAGCATGTATTAAAGCGTCGATTGCACTTGTAGCAAAAAATGAATATGGAAGCTCTAATAATAACTCTGGAATTAAAACTGCATAATCTGGAAATAATTCATCTACAGCTAATCCAAACTTCGTATTCATCTCTGTTATTTCTGCAATTGAAATATTTGACACCTCTGAACCTGCTCCACAAGTTGTAGGAACAGCTATTAATTCTCTTATTTTTTCTAAAGGAACCTTTTTTTGAAATAAATCACTTGATTTCTTTCCATCTTTCAGTACTAACAACTTTGCCATATCAATAACTGCTCCCCCACCAATAGCAATAATTCTTGTACAATTAGTTTTTGAAAAATCATCCAATAATTTATCCATCATTATATCATTAGGTTCACCAGTTCCATACTTACTTTTATATTCTACATGTGCATCCAAACCAAGACTTTTAAAATATGTATCATATGCACTTTTACTTGTTAATATAAAATCTGATTTACAAATTTTGAATTCTTCTATAAATTCCTTTGAATTTTTAAATTTATGAACTTGTGTTTTTTGCTGAAATAACTTCATGACATCCTCTTTTCTTCAACTTATGACTTGATGTTTTATTTTATATAATCTGTAATATAATTATAAAATTTTTATTTTTTATATGCAAGTTTTACAATAAGTAATTTATATTTTAAAATATCTTAATGTAGGTCCAATATTATATAAAATAAAATCAATTCATTATAAAAATAATCTAATTTTAAAATAATTGAACAAAATTAAAATCTAAAGTATAATAAAATAAAAATTTCACTAATCTTACTGAAAAATACTGTACAATTAACCTGTATTTCCTCAATAAGAAAAATGTTTGGAGGTAATTTTATTAATTATATCAAATAATCATATTTCTTCGTTTACAAATTCTATTCAATCAAATAAGCATAAACATTGGATGTTACAATTGTTTATAGGAATTGAAGACAGTTTAAATATAACTATAGATGGCAATGATATAGAAGGTAAATGTATTATTGTAGATAGTAATATAGAACATTGTTTTTCAACAGGAGAAAAAATATGTTTTACTATGTTAATTGAGCCAACATCATCACTTGCATTAAGCTTTAAGTCAAAATATATTGACAAAATTAAAGGTTATGGAATTATAGATATTCATAATAATAAACATACACAAAAAGAATATATTAATTTTTTCAAAAATCATGATGAAAAAAGTTATTTAAATTTTACAAATTCTATGTTCGAATATCTTAATGTTACTCAAGACAATTACACAGTAGTTGATAAAAGAATTCATAAAATAATGCAAAGACTTAATGAGTGTGACTGTCATGACCATTCTATAAAAAAGATTTCTAATATGGTCTTTCTTTCGCCAAGTAGAGTGTCCCATATATTCAAAGAACAAACAGGAATGCCATTAAAAAGTTATATTCTCCTACATAAAATTCAAAAAGCATATTTTTTACTTTTATCTGGTAAATACTCTATAACCGATGCTGCTATGATGTCAGGTTTTGACAGCGCTTCACATCTAGCATATACCAATAAATGTATGACTGGTATGAATATTTCTGGTATATTAAAAAACAGCAAGTTTTTGAAAGTTTCAAATTACTCTAAGATATAAAATATAATTACACTAAATAAAGGAGATTTATATTTTATGAAAAGACATTTATCAGAAAGTACATTATTAGACTTTAATTCAAAAAATGTTCAAGAGCTTATTATCGAAAAAAAATGGAATCAATTAGATAATTTTAATAAAATCAAACAAATTTATAATTTTGTTAGAGATGACATCAAGTTTGGTTTTAATGAAAGTGACAATATATCTGCAAGTAAAATACTAAAAGATGGATATGGACAATGCAATACAAAGACGATACTTGCTATGTCACTTTTAAGAGGCGTTGGCATTCCATGTAGGATTCATGGTTTTACTCTAGATAAAAGAGTTCAATTAGAACTCTTAGGAGTTCTTTACAAGATTACTCCTACAGAAATCATTCACACATGGATAGAAGTATACTATGAAAAACAATGGTATCAATTAGAAGGTCTTATTTTAGATAAAAATTATCTTACAAGTATTCAGCAAAAATACAATGACTGTCAAGGCTTATTTTGGGGATGGGGCATTGCCACTAAAGATTTGCAAAATCCTCAAATATCTTGGAATCTAAATAATACATTTATTCAAAAAGAGGGAATAATTGATGATTTGGGAACCTTTGATACTCCAGATGATTTTTTCAATCAATATAACCAAAAAATAGGATGGTGTAAAAATCTTTTATACAAATATATTGGAAGGCACTATATAAATAGAAATGTACAGAGAATTAGAAACAAATTATAACTGTTTCTATTTGCAATATGCAAATTTGAGAAGATAAAAACACTATTTAGAGAAAACTTGCAAAATATTGTACACTTGTCAAATTTAATATTAATCACACTATATTAATACTACTTTTTATTGTATAATAAGCTATAAATATTAACTTGATTTTAAATTTAAGTAAATATAAACTTAATAAATATAAGAAAGGTTGTGTTGTTTTGCAAGATAAAAAAATTCATTTAAATATTATACTTACTGTAGTTATTTCATATATTTTGATTAAAGTTATTGATAATTACAAATATTTTTTTGGAGTAATAAGTTTACTGATGTCACTACTAACTCCATTTATAATAGCCTTTGTATTAGCATATGTATTTAATCCATTAGTAAAGTTTTTAGAAAATAAACTTAATTTTAAAAGGATATATTCTTTGCTTCTTACTTATGGTGTATTAATAGTTATATTAATATCTTTTATACTATTTACAGTTCCATCCATAGTAAATAGTTTGGCTGATTTGGTAACTCAAGTTCCTATGTATATAGACAAGACAGAACAATTTTTATTTGATTTAGGAAAAAGCTTACAATCAGTAGACCCTAATACATTAAAAGAATATGGTGATAAAATTATGAGCGTAATGCCCAAGTTTAGTAACTTGCTTATTGGTTCACTTGGAGGAATCTTTAGTACTACCTTCTCTGTTGGAAAATTTATAGTACAACTTGTTTTAGGTTTTATAATTTGTTTCTATATATTATTAGAAAAAGAAAGATTCTTAGAATTTACAAAGAAAATTGTTTATATTTCTTTAGGTAAAAAATATGGAGACTTTATAATAGAATTGTGTCAAAGCTTAAATTTAAATATTGGTAAATATTTTACAGGCAAAATTTTAGATTCATTTGTAGTTGGAGTACTTTCTGGAATTGGTCTATACTTTTTAAAGTCTGAATATGCCCTATTGTTTGGTACATTAATGGGTATTATGAATATGGTTCCATATTTTGGCCCAGTAATAGGTATGGCACCAGTTGTAGTAATCAACTTATTCTACAATCCGACAACTGCATTAACTTGTTTAATTTACTTAATAATAATTCAACAAGTAGAAGTTGCATTTATAGAACCAAAAATTGTAGGTGGACAGCTAGGGCTTAGCCCATTCTTTACAATACTAGCAGTTACTGTTGGTGGAGGATTTTTTGGTATACCTGGTATGATTCTATCTGCTCCTGTTATGGGTGTAATAAAAATATACTTTTGTGAATTTGTTAATCGTAGACATGATAAAATACAAATGGAATAAAAATACAATTTAATTACGATTTTGTAATCAAAGGTTACAGCTGTGTAACTGTAATATTATCCTCTTTAATGGTAATATTTAATTATAGAAAACATATAATATTATTAAGAAATGAATCTTATATAATTAATTACGAAAGAGGGTTTTAGTATGAAAAAAGCACTTATATCTTTATTAGTTTTATCTTGTTTATTATTAACTGCACCAGTAAATGAATCTTCTTATGCTGATTCTCAAAAGAATGTTCCTGTAAGTCAAAGTACTAAATTGACTCAAGAGCAAGCCAAAGAACTTTTAGTAAAATACAACAATAAAGTTGATTACATATATCAAGGAAATGCTAGCGATTTTGAAGCATTAAAAGCTAAAAATCTTAATGGATATGTATTTTTACCAGATGCAGATGGTGACATTGGTTATTTTGTAAATGAAAATACTTCTGAGATATATTACTTCCATCCAAGTGGATACCTTGAATTGGTTAATCAACAACAAAATAATAAATAAAATAATTAACTAATATAAAAATGGATGCAAATTGATATAAATTTAGCATCCATTTTATTTTTATTTTAAAGTTGTTTCTTTTTATATATTTAAATATTTTATTAATCCTGTGCTTGCTCTTTTATAAGTTTCTTTATATCTACAGCTGGTTCATCTTCCATTTTTATAACTTTGCCTTCCCATGTTCTAAGCATAACATAATCTGTTCCTTTTGATACAAGGTATTGTGGAAGTAATGGAGTCTTACCGCCTCCTTTTGGAGCATTAACTATATATGTTGGTATTGCCATTCCTGATGTATATCCTCTTAGATATTCCATTATTTCAAGACCATCATCTACTGATGTATTAAAATGTTTTGTTCCTTTTACATGTTTGCTTTGGAATATATAGTATGGTTTTACTCTTATTTTAAGTAATTCTTGATTTAAACATCTCATTACAAATTTATCATTATTTATACCATTTAATAACACGGCTTGATTTCCTAATGGTATACCTGCATTTGCTAATTTTTCACAAGCCTCTTTAGATTCTTTAGTTATTTCCATCGGATGATTAAAATGTGTATTTATATATATAGGATGATATTTTTTTAGCATATTACAAAAATCATCTGTAACTCTTTGTGGCATGGTAACAAGAGTTCTAGTTCCTAATCTAACATAATCAACATGTGGTATTTCTTTAAGTTGGCTAAGAATCCATTCCAAATAATCATCTTTTAATGTAAGAGCATCTCCACCAGTTACTAATACATCTCTTATTTCTTCATTTTCTCTAATATAGTCTATAGATTCTTGTATAACAGCTTTCGACTTATGAGAATCTTGTTGACCAATATTTCTTCTTCTTTGGCAATGTCTACAATACATAGCACATTCATTTGTTACATTTATTATTAATCTATCTGGATATCTTCTAGTTATACATCCTGCTGGATTTGTATACTCTTCTCCCATTGGGTCTAAATCATCTTGTTCATCTTCCAATTCTATATGTGTCGGTATAGAAAGTAATTTTATAGGGTCACATATATCATCTGGGTCTATCAAGCTCAAATAATATGGAGATATTGCCCATCTAAATTGAGTACCAACTTCTTTTATATATTCTTTTTCTTTTTTAGTTAGATTGATAATCTTTGATAAAGTATCTACATCTGTGATTCTATTTGATAATTGCCATTTGTAATTATTCCAGTCTTCTTCTGTTCCATTTAATATGCTTAATATGTTTTGTTTTCGTTTATTTATCTCTTCTTCTTTTTCAAGACCTCTGTTAATTGTTTTCCTAGCCTGAATATAATCATCAATTTTTGATTTTAGTTCAGCAGCTCTCTCTAAGGATATTCTAGTTTGTTCATTCATAATTTTTAGCTACCAAAATTAATTAATTTCCATTATTGATAGCATCCTCCTTTCTGATGTGTTTATATCATTCTGATAGGCAAATTTAATTTTGCCATATAGATTTTATAACATATGAAATTGATTTTATTTTTGCATTTTTTCTGTTATTTTATACATTTGTGAATATTTTCCCACTATAGTCAATAAATTACAATTTATTATGCATTTTTTTTAACAAATGATTAATTATTTCTATTTTTAAGAATTATTTTACCATAAAACGATTATATTTTCAAGATGATTAAAGTTAAAATTTTAATAGAAAGTAAAGTATTTCATTAAATAATAAAAGCGGAGGTTTATTATAATAAATTTCTCCGCATTTTTATTTATTTAATTAAATTATACTCAGATAAAATCTTATTAGTAGCTTCATTTCTTTTTATAATCTCATCTTTTCTTTCTTCAATAATTATGATATTATACTTTTTTGCTATCTCTGCTATTTTCTTACATGATAAGTTAGACATAGAATGCGTTGTTGGATTATGATAATCTGGTATGATATATATGCCTTTTATGTTTTCATTTTTACAATAATTTTCACACTAAAAATTTAACACCAGTATGTTTCAATAAAATAGAAAGGATAGTATGATTACTCCCATACTATCCTCTTCTTATAATGATTTGATTTATTAATAAATCATAAATCTAATACTTCTAAATTTTTGTATAAATTTATCTTACATTTATAACATCACTATTTTTAGAATTTTGTCCATTGTAATTTGCCACTACATATATATCTAAATTTAAATCTCCTTCAGGGATACTTATAGTATGTTCATTCCCTTTTATATCACTTTGATACAAAGTAAACTCACCATCTCCATTAGTATTATTTTTTATATATATACTATAGGTACATTCTTTATGAGATACACTGCTCCAGTTAACTCTAATAACATTGTTATCTCTGTCAACATTAGCGGATATATTTTCAACCTTCATGTTTTGTATGTTATCATTATTATCTGAGTTGCCATTACCATTCATGTTAGTAATGTTTATTACATTACTTGGCTTGGTTGTGTCTGAGTCTTTCTTACCTAGAACATAAATATCATAATCTATACTCTGATTATCTTTTACATCAATTTCTATAGTAGCATATACTTTTTGTGATTTTCCTAAATCACTTTCATTTACAGTTATAGATTTAATTTTCTTAAATGATTCTCCTGACAACTTGTCTTTAAGATATATATCATAGTCAAAAACATCTTTCATATAATCCCATTCAAGTTTAATAATAACTTTGTTATTTACTATTTTATGTGAACCTACTAAATTCTGTATATAATCATTAGTTATAGTTTCTTTGACTACTGTTACAGTTATTATTTTAGACTTATCTCCACAAGTTATCCTTACTCTTTCTTTACCTTCTCTAAGACCTACTACACTTCCATCACCGCTTAGACTTATAGCTCTTTCCACAGGTAATTTTGAATCGGCCAACTCATAGTGTATTTTTGGTGGTTCTAAACCTGGTGGAGAAGTTATTATATCTGGTTTTAATTTCTCATTTTGGTCAACTTCTATTTTTACATCATTCATATTTATTTCGGCAACTCTAGCTTGAATTCTAAAGGTTCTCTCTACTTCTTTATTTCCACACTTAGCATATATTGTGGCTTTTCCAACTCCAACTGCACTTACTGTATTTCCTTTAATTTTTAGCACATCATCATTACTACTCTTATAAATAGGTTTATATGACTTTTTAAATTTGTCATAATCAACCTCTATTGTACTTTCTATAGTAGCACTATCACCAACATGTTTTAAATCCCCATTAATCTCCATATCTAGTGATTCTACTTCTGGGTCTACTACCTTTATAGTAGCCTTTTTCAACACTCTTGAATTCTTCATAATACCCACAGAAGAATACCCAACCTTTAATGCTGTCATCTTATTTCCATCTATTTTTAAAGTCCCTGAATTATCCAACACATTAAACCAAATATTTGGGTCTTTAGCATATGAAGGAACCTTGATATATTCGCCAGTAGACAAAGTAACTGTTTCATTTAGTTTTACTACATATTTATCTAAATCTTTAACATATTCCCCATCTACAATTTCGATTTCCACTCCCTTTACCATTGGTCTAAGTATTCCAAATTTAAAAAGGTAGTACTGCGCAACAAGCAATATAGGAATAGATATAATTATGGCAATTTTTCTGTATTTCTTATTTTCTACAAATCTCATCTATCCACTTCCTTTAGCCTAATATATAATCATTTGTTTTGTAAGCAATCTACCTAAGTTAAATATTGGGATAAACTGGAAAAGTATTATATTTCAGAATATCCCTATACTAATTATAAACCATAAATTTAAAATTTAAAACTAAAATTAGTGTTAATTTCTTACTATTACAGTAGTCTAATTTTAGTGAAATAACATTTGTCTTGTCAGCTGAAAAGTTATATAATTAATTAAAAAGAAATTATATTTGTATTATATGAGGAGGATTTTAAATTGGAAATCAATTGCAAAAAAAGAAATTTTAAATCGTTTGCTAAGAGCAAAAACATTGAAATTTCTGTTCAAAGGTATCTTATTGATGCATTAAGTTATATGGCACTAGGCCTTTTTTCTTCCCTTTTAATTGGAACAATTTTTAACACATTAGGAGATAACTTTAACATATCTCTTTTTACTGAAGTTATAAGCCCACTTGCTAAGCAAGTTACAGGCCCAGCTATAGCAGTGGCTATTGCGTATGGACTTCAAGCGCCTCCACTTGTGCTATTTTCTTGTGCACTTGTTGGAGCTTGTGGTAATGAACTAGGAGGACCTGTGGGTGCATTTGTCGCTACACTTTTTGCAGTAGAAATTGGAAAATTAGTTTCAAAGGAAACAAAGGTAGACATATTAGTTACACCTGCTGTAACAATACTAATAGGAGTACTTGTGGCAGAACTTATTGGACCAGCAGTTTCTGCATTTATGACTTCATTTGGAAACATAATAATGCAAGCAACCACTATGCAACCCATCATAATGGGAGCTCTAGTCTCTGCACTGGTTGGAATAGCTCTTACATTACCTATAAGTAGTGCAGCTATTTGTATGATGCTTAGTTTAGGAGGTCTTGCTGGTGGAGCAGCAACTGTTGGTTGTTGTTGCCAAATGATAGGTTTTGCTGTTATGAGTTTTAGAGAAAATGGTGTAGGTGGTCTAGTTGCACAAGGACTTGGTACATCCATGCTCCAAGTTCCCAATATAATAAAAAACTGGAAAATTTGGATACCACCTACAATAGCTTCAATAATACTTGGCCCATTATCTACAACAATATTTAAAATGGAAAATATACCTATTGGCTCTGGTATGGGAACTTGTGGATTAGTTGGACAATTTGGAACAGTAACTGCCATGCAAAGTGCTGGAAAAGGTGGAATAACTATGTGGATTGGTATACTTTTACTTAACTTTGTACTTCCTGCCATTGTAACTCTAATAATATCAGAATTTATGAGAAAAAAAGGTATGATAAAACCAGGAGATTTAAAATTAGATGTATAAATAAAAAAACTACTCCTTACTTTTTTATAAGTAATAAGGAGTAGTTTTTTTTATGAAAATTCCAACATTTTTTTCAGTAACCAATCCATAGAACCTTTAACTTCATTCCAAAGTACTATATTTTCATCATAGTAATAGACAGCTTCTCCCTTTTCTTCCGCTGTAACAAACTCTCTACCAAAGGCATTTCGCCAATCTATTAAATATAATCCAATATATTTATTTTTATTTTTAGCACTTTTAATAGCATCACTTGCTAAAAACATATTTTTATTTTTAAAATAATAAAGAGCTTTGCTATACATCCATGTAGCAGAATTTTCTTCTTTATACATTTCAAATAAATTATTTATTGCTATTCTATCATTTAACCTAATTAATACATTGAGTAATTTATACCTTATTCCTTGCTCATCATCAGGATTGATTTCTATTAAATACTCTAATACCTTTCTAGCTTCCTTTAAATTATCAATACTCTCTAACTTCCTAGCAAGAGACTCAAGTGCTACCATATAAGCTCTAGTAGATACACCTTTCCAAAATCCAAGTTGTCTATCTTCCTTAGTAATCATGCTTTTTCCAATGTTTACAGCTTCTTCCATATACCTAATTGACTCAATATGATTTTTAGCTTCTTGTGATAGTTTAATATATCTTTTATAAAGTATTTTTTTCTTTTCTAACTCTAAATCTATGGCTTTGGATTTAGAGTTACTCTCTCTTACCCAAAACTCAATATTAGAGATAGCAATAGTATCTTGATTTAAGAAATCAATATTACAAACGTCTTTTATCAATGATGATTTATTGTTTATAGTGTTTAAAGAAACACCTATTTTTTTTGAAAATTCCTTTTTGGTTATATGTAATGGATGCTTCTTATTATATAAGAGATTTTGCTCCAAAACTATGTTTAGTATAGCTGAAGACCATATATCAGCTCTAGAAGAATGAATTATCTCTTTATTATTATCTAAAATGTCTTGCAAGATTTTAAAACTTATATCTTTATATTCTTGATTTAGATTGGAGTTGCAAAATCTATTTATCTTGTCTTTAATTTCTTCTATCTTGCTTGTCATGACTCCTCCTCCATATTTTACACATATAAGACTACTGCTACAAATTCAAGTTCTTCTTCTCCTATATTCTCTATAGAATGTTCTTCACCATCAGCAGTGTATATTACATCACCCTCATTTACTTCTACAAATTCCCCATTATCAAAAACTTTACCTTTTCCCTTTAATATATAATATACCTCAAAATCAGTTGTATGGTCATGTACACCAATTGAACTTCCTACTGGTAAAGTTATTCTTTTAAATAATCTTCCTTTTCCTTTAAGCTCATCAATTTGTAATATATTTTCAAGCTTAACTTTTCCAACCCCACCAGTTAAATTTTCTTTTACTTCTACTTGTAATTCAGATTTCTTTCTTATCATAGCTCATCCCACCTGCCAAACAATCAATCTAACTACTAAATTGGCATATCCTTTCCATAATATGTTGTATTTTAATATAATAATAACATATATTCTTGTAAAAAAATATTACTGAATCTATAAAATAATACTATTTTTATAGATTATTAACACTTTGTTTTCTTATGCCATAAGTTGACGTCTTTATAAAAAAAACATATACTCATATAGTGTGGAAAAATTTTGTTAAATTATTGGTCTGGAGGTTCTCGACATATGTCAATTTTAAAAACTCAAGAAAAGCTTAAACAGCCTAAGGATTTATATTTTTGTTGTTCAATATTTACATTTGTAGGACTTGCATACTATGGTATGAAATTAGTGCTATTGTTATTTCTAGCTGAGCAAGTATCTAAAGGTGGTTTGGGATTAACACCAGCAGAATCTGCATCAATGCTTGCATCTTTTTTAGCATGGACTTATTTTTCTCCAGTTATTGGTGGATGGGTTAGTGATAGATTTTTAGGTCCGAAAAATTGTATTATGCTTGGAATGATAATGGTTTCAATTGGCTACTTTTTAGGATATCTGGCAAATAGCAAAATGGATGTAAACATCATGATATTCTTGTCTGGATTAGGAATAGGTTTTTATAAGGGAAACTTACATACCTTAGTTGGAAACTTATATACTAATGATGACCCAAGAAAGGATGGCGCTTTTTCTATTACATATATGGCTACTAATCTGGGAACATTATTCGGTCCTTTAATCTGTGGTTTGGTCGCTAATGAATGGTTCGCTATGAAAAATGGTACTTCTATAAATATGTATGGTTACAGATATGTATTTTTATTTGCTTCAATTACTGTTTTAATAGGCTTATTATTCTTTATATTTGGTCACAAAAGATTTTATAAATCTTCAAGTAATGAATTTAGTAGTCAAAAAGAAACTATAAAGAAATCATTAGAATATAAAAAATTACTTGCTTCAAAACCATTAACTTCAGTTGAGAAAAAAAGAATAATAGTAATATTAATATTAGCTTTTTTTACAGTATTTTTTTGGATAGCATATAATCAAGCTTCTATGTCTATAGCTTTGTATACAAAAGAACACATAAATCTGACTGTTGGTAATTTTCAAATACCAACCTCATGGATAGATTCATATAATGGTCTTCTATGTGTCATCCTTGGCCCTATATCTGCTCTAGTCTGGGTAAAATTATCTCAGACTAAAAAAGGCGATTTAAGTGTACCTTCAAAAATGAGTCTAGGGTTTATACTATTAGCTATAGCATTTTTATTCATGATAGTCGCAGTTATACAAACAGGAACTAACCCTAATTCAATTCAGAAAGCAAGTGTATTTTGGGTAATTGGATTTTTAACATTCCAAAGTATAGGAGAGATTTGTTTTTCTCCAGTTGGATATGGTATGGTAAATAAACTTTCACCAGAAAAATATATTTCATTCTTAATGGGTGTTTGGTTCTTAGGTAAATTTGCAGCAAATAAATTATCTGGTTATACACAGGCTATTATAGACCACCTTGGTATGTTACAAGTATTTATAGTAATCCCTTCATTTTTATTGCTATTTGGAATTATATTACTTATAATGAATAAAAAACTTGTAGAATTATCAAAGTAAAAACTATGTTTAAGTTTAATAGATAATATATCAAAAATCGAGGCATTAAAATGCCTCGATTTATTTATAGTATTCAATTACAAAACTATATAGCTCTAGTATAAACTTTTAACCATTCTCTTTCTTCACCAGTTAGGAAAGGAGATATCTTATCATAAACTAATTTATGATACCAGTTTAAATAATCTTTTTCATCTTGATTCATTAATTCTGGAACTATACCATCTAAATCAATAGGAGCTAATGTAACAACTTCAAATTCCATAAATTGACCATAAAAATTCTTTTCAGCTTTTCTAACTACTATTTCATTTTCTGTTCTTATACCATGAGAACCTTCTATATATATACCTGGTTCATTAGTAGTTACCATTCCTTCTTCAAGAACTGCACTATCAAATCTTTCAGGAACTACTCTCCATCTAAATCCATTTGGAGCTTCATGAACATTTAATACAAATCCTATACCATGTCCAGTTCCACATTGATAATCTATTCCCATATTCCACATACAACTTCTAGATAATATATCTAGGTTGTATCCTCTACAACCATGTAAGAATTTAACCTTAGAAAGATTTATCATACCTCTTGCTACAGAAGTGAAATGTAATTTTAATTCATCACTTATAGATCCTAATACTGTAGTTCTAGTTATATCAGTAGTTCCATCATAATATTGTCCACCTGAATCTACTAAGAATAAACCTTCAGCTTCCAACTTATAGTTTGATTCTGGAGTTGCACTATAGTGCATCATAGCAGCATGCTCTTTATATGCAGCAATTGTATTGAAACTTGGTTCAAAGAATCCTTCTTGTTCTCTTCTTAGTCCCTCTAATTTTTCAGTAGCACTTATTTCAGTTATTTCTATCTTACCTACATTATTCTTTAACCAGTACATAAATTTAGTGAAAGCTACACCATCTTTAACATGTGAATTTCTTATGTTCTCTAATTCTACCTCATTTTTTTGGGCCTTAAAGAACATTACTGGATTAAACTCATCAACTTTTTCAACTCCACAAGGTATATTATTGTAAATTGCATAGTTAATCTTAGTTCCATCAACTAAAACTTTTTCATCTTTATCTATATGTTTTACAAAATCATATACATCATTATATGGTTTTATTTTTACATTTTCTTTAGCCAATTCATTTAATATCTCTTCATTTAATTTACTTTCATCAACAAATAAATAAACTTCTTTTAAAGTTATCACTGCATAAGAAAGTACAACTGGATTGTATTTAACATCTCCACCTCTTATATTAAATAACCATGCTATGTCATCAAGAGTTGTTATTACATGAGTAGAAGTACCTTTTTCACTCATTTTTTCTCTCAATCTAGCTAACTTTGAACTAAAACTTTCTCCACAGTATTTAACATCTAATAAAAATGCTTTACTATCTGATAAAGCTGGTCTATCTGACCATATGCTATCTATTAAATCATATTGGTATTCTACTTTTATACCTTTTTTAGATAATTTTTCAGCTAATGTAGCTCCTTCTTTAGCACATATAACTTTACCATCAAAACCTAAAGTTCCACCTTCTGGAATATTTGTATATAAATATTCATCAGTAGTTGGGCAACCTTCTTGTCCCATTTTAAATAATTTTATTGTACTTCCTTCTAATTGAGATTCTGCTTGTATAAAGTATCTTCCATCTGTCCATAATCCAGCTTCATCTTTAGTCACAATAACTGTTCCAGCTGAACCATTGAATCCTGATATAAATTCTCTTGATTTGAAGTAATCTCCTACATATTCACTTTGATGATTGTCAGAAGACGGAATCATATAAGCATCAATATTTTTTTCTTCCATAAGTCTTCTTAATTCATTTACTCTGTCTTTTATATTCACAACAAGACCTCCTCAAAATAATAGTTTGAATAACTAAATATATAAGTATGTAAAGTTTATTACATAAATTTTCCTTTTATATAATTTATATAAATCTTATACACTCTAATTATCACAATTATAATTTTAATTACAATATCTATCTATGTAAAGCTTTTTTTCATAATTAAAGAGGAAATTACGTTTGATTTTATATTCAAATGTAATTTCCTTTATTTTCACTAATTAAGTGTGGATTATTTTGTTTCTGTTAACAAATCCATTGCCATTAATTTTGTCAATATATTTCTTAATCCAAGTAATATTAAACCAAAGATTATTAAGACTCCTGCTATTCCTCCAAAGATTTGCAAAAAACCTAATGTAGCTGTAAATCCAGCAATTTTTCCTGATAACAAACTAGCAAAAAAACTTGTCAGATACCATGCACCCATAGATAATGTAGCGTATTTAGCTGGAGCTAATTTATTAAACATTGCAAGACCTATAGGAGACAAAAATAACTCCCCTACAGTTGTAAATATATAGGTTACTACTATAAAAAGTATGCTAGCCTTTATTGTCCCATCTGAACCATTGGCTAATGTGGCCAATACCATAACTATAAAACCAAGACCCATTATTATCATTCCCAACCCCATTTTAACTGGAATAGAAAAGTCGCCTCTTTTAGTGTTAGATAATTTAACCCACAAAGCAGCTAATACAGGGCATAAAGCTACACATAATATAGCATTTAACGATGTAAGCCATGCCACTGGCATTTCAAATCCAAATAGAGTTCTATTTACATTGTCTCTTACATAAATCATAAATGAACTTTGTGTTTGATAGTATGCTGTCCAAAATAAAACTACAAATAAGAATAATACAACCATTGCTATGATTCTATTTTTCTCTAATTTAGTAAGTGGTCCATACTCAATTTTTTCACCTTTATTTCCCTTAGTAACTGGATGTTTTCCAACTTCTTTTAGTAGCTTTGGCGCAAAAAGTGTAAATATAATCATACCAAGCATCATACCTATACCACAAACTAAGAATGCCATCTTATATCCATAAGACACTATATCTCCGTTTACTCCTCTTACTGCAAATACATTATCAGAAAGCAGTCCACATATGATTGGAGCTATGAATGCACCTACATTTACTGCCATATAGAATAAACTATATGCTGCGTCTTTTCTTGATACCTCGGTTTTAGGATATATATCACCAACTATATTGGAACAACTTGATTTAAAAAAACCATTTCCTAAAATGATTATTGATAGACCTACCCAAACCATATTAATA
Source organism: Clostridioides sp. ES-S-0123-01 (assembly GCF_020658415.1). NCBI lineage: Bacteria > Bacillati > Bacillota > Clostridia > Peptostreptococcales > Peptostreptococcaceae > Clostridioides > Clostridioides sp. ES-S-0123-01. Next base: position 533,282 of record NZ_JACVWD010000004.1, on the reverse strand, counting down.
GATGTAGATGATGCAAACAAAACAAAGTCACCTATTGCTATTAAAAGTGCACCTATAGATATACATTTTTGTTGACCTAAAACTTTATCTGCCAACCAGCCACCAATTAATGGTGTAAGATATATAAGACCTGTAAACAAACCAAACATTGAAGTTGCTTCTTGAGTAGAAAGTCCTAGACCACCTTGAGTTACACTCGCTGTAAAAAATAATACCAACAAAGCTGTTAATCCATAATAACTAAATCTTTCCCATAAAATTGTCATACAAACAAGCCAAAAACTCTTCGGATGACTAGCTTTTTTAGATACGCTTTCAGTATTTGACATAAAAAAACGCCCCCTTATTATTTTTATAGTTAAATTCAGTACTAAGATTAGCTTAATCATTTTAACACATACTTATAATAGCATCTTTTTTTATATTACTCAATAGATTATTGTTAATATTTTCATTTTTTTATTATTATTTTTAAAATTATGAAAAATATTCTTTTTTAAGTATTTTTAAAGAATAACTTTAGTATATATATTTGAATAGTATTTTTTTAGCTTTTAAATTTTTTTATTTATTTTTTTTATATTTTATATAGATTTTCAATGAAATAATTTAAATTCAAAATACGTTTTCATTGTTAATTTATGCATGTTATTTTTTTATAATTTCATTTTTAGGCGAATTAATTTTATGATAAAATAATAAAAGCTGTTTAAGTTCTCTATTTAAGAACAAAAACAGCTTTTAGATATATATATTAATATTTTCTTCTTTTAATAAATTGATTTAATCTATTGCTTTGCTTTCATTTGATATTTATCTGTAATTTTTACATTGTATTTTTCCTTTAAATCATTTATAAGTAAGTTTTGCTTTTCTGATGTTAAAGTACTTACTAAATCTGATTTTACTTCTTCAAATGGTTGATATTTTTCATCTGTTTTCTTAATTATATGGTATCCATAATCACTTTCTACAAGCTTACTAGATATTTCTCCTTTTTTCAAAGCAAATGCAGCTTTTTCAAAAGATTCTACCATTTGACCTTTTCCAAAAAATCCTAAATCTCCACCTGATTCTGCACTACTATCTTCAGAATACTTTTTAGCTAGAGTAGCAAAATCTTCTCCAGCTTCAGCTTTTTTAAGTATTTCTTCTGCTTGTTTTTTAAGTTCAGCTTTTTTACTATCACTGACTTGTTTACCTTTATCATCAACAGTTTTTATTAAAATATGTGAAGCTCTAACTTGTAAATAATTGCTCTTGTTTTTGTCATAATAACTTTGTGCATCTTTATCTGTTACTTTTGATGCTTCATTTAAGTATTTTGATGCTATTAGTTCTTTTTTCATATCGTCTTTTATATATTTCTCAGTCAGGTCAAATTGCTTTAGAAACTCTTCTTTTGTCATTCCCATTGCAGATTCTATGCTAGACATTAGATTATCATATTGAGAATTTAATTCGTCATTAGTTATGCTTATCTTTTCTTTTGCTGCTTCTGAAGATAATATATCTGATGTAATCATAGTCTCAATCATATTTGATTCATATGAACGTATTTCATCATCACTCATAGTATTTTTTGCATTTAAATAAAATAATGGCTCCATTCTTTTTCTTAACATTTCCCCTGTAATTTTTTTATCCCCAATAGTAGCTACTACTTCATTACTATTATAACGCTTTGAAGTGGCTGGTAATTTTCTTCCAGCTTCTTTTCCAGAGACATAGCCTCCACCCAAGCAAATTGCCCCTACTGCAACAATTGCTACAATTGCTTTAAGCTTTTTACTACTTAATTTTATTTCTCTTTTTTTGATTTTGTTATCAGTATTTTTTTCACCTGACACATCATCTTGTTTAGAACTTACATTTTCTGAATTTTTAATTTCATTCAATGTATTATCTTTTGAATTTTTTTCTTCAGACATTAATATCCTCCTTAAATTTAATTGTACAATACTTCACTTTTATTATTTTACATTAAAATAATATTAAATGTGTGAATCATAAATGAAACTCTCATGAATTTAAAATGAAATTAAATATTTCTTAAACTATATCTTATGAAATTTCTTCCTATTTTTGTATCTCCATACTTTAACATTTGTATAACTTCATTTTTTTCTTTTTGCAAATAAATAGAACATTCTTCTAAAGACTTAAATATCTCTAATACTTCGCCTTTTTTATTTACTAATTCAATCTTTTTCTTTCCACCTCTTTTGATTATAGACTTATATTTTTTAAAATATTCATCATATTCTTCATCAATACACTCAAACTTATAATTCATTTTTATTGTTTCAATCTTATCATTAGTTAAAATTTCATTTCTCCTTTTATCAGAAAGTCTTGTACTAAATATTTTGTCATTAAGAATATTAAATATCTCAGATGGAGATTTACTATTTTCTAGATAGCTCCACTCATTTTTACAGTATTCTTCTACATTTAACACTTTACTTAAATAATTTATAGCTTCTCCAAAGTAATCCATATATCCATATTTTAAATTTTCTCTTATGTAGCCAAGTGGTACCTTAAGATTTTTACTACATTGAATATGAGTATCAAAAGTCTTCTCTTCTTTAGTATATAAGTTTATTGCTTTTATACTTCTTCCTCGTTTTATTTTTATTTCTTTTATGTAATTTAAATCTTCTTCTGTTAAATATTCATTTATACCAATTACTTGTTTTTCTTCAACTTCAGTAGTGTTTGTTACTAAAATATTATTTTCACTTCGCTCAATTTCTTCAAATTTTTTAGAATCTGTTTTTTTACTTTCAAGCGGTATTTCTTCTTTATTTAAGTTGATAGATTCATCAGTAATAAATACTTCATTTTTATCTAATTCTATAGTATTTTTATTAATTAGTATTTCTTCGCTATTTATACTTTTTTCTATTATTTCTATATCATCAATTATTATTTCTACTTTATTTAAAGTTGTATCATCATTATTAACTATTAATTCTTCTTTATCATTGTTGATTATTAATTCTTCTTCAGATAAGACTTTATTTTTTTTATCACATACCACTTCTTCTTTGCGTAACACTTTATCTTCTTTATTAGACAAATATTCTTCTTGGTTTAAAGACTCATTTTCTTCACTTACAACTTCCTCTTTACAGCATAATACCTTTTTTTCTTTATCAATTAAATTTTCTTCATACAAAATTTTTTCATTTTTTAATATTATTTCACCTTCTTCTTTTGCTGCCTCAACTTTTTGTCTCTTTTTCATAATACCAAACCACTTTTTTAACACTCAATGTTCCTCCTAATACTTTATCTACTCTTTATATTGCCATACAAAATATTACTTTGTCAAAACTCTTATTTGGTATATAACTACTTAATACTATTTTCTTGATATTTTTTTGTTAAATCAGTTTTCCAAATAATATAATCTATAGCTATTCCAAGTGTAAGCATTATTCTTCTTATTGATAAATCTTCTATATCAAAATCCTCATCAATAACTTTTCCACAATCAACTTTTGGCATAATAGCTTCCATAATTTTGTTTAAAACTATATCTTTTGCTAAATCACACTCTTTAGAAAAATGTTCTTCATTATCACATAATGACTGTGCTAAAATAACTAGTAATTTTCCTATAGTTAAAAAACCATGTTTTAGACTAAAATTTTCATTATTATTAATTTCATCATAAAGCTTATTTATAAAATTATCTACTATATTGGTAACTATATTGTTATCTTCTTCATTTATCCTTTTTATTTGTTCTAAAATAGTTTCTTCTTGTATATTGGTATTACACATGTTTATTCACCATTCCTTTATTTGAAATTTTATTTATAGCTTAAAAACTAAATATCTTCTAACTTATTAATTGTTGTTTGCGACTGTTGGATGTTATATAATAATAATCAAGTACGTGTAAAAACTATACAAAAAATATAAGTTAAAATTCATAGTGTATATTCAATTATATTATTCAAATACATAATGTAAATTATTTATCATGTAAATTATTTATTAAAACTGTATCAGAATTTGTAAAATAATATTTAAAAGGAGAAAATATATGAAATATTCAACAATGGGTATGAAAGCGGTAAATACAAAAGAAAATGATAATAAATTTTCTAGTAGTATATTTTTAGAGCTGTACACGTTAAATTTGATGATAAAAAAAGACGATTGTGTTTATGGAAAGGAAGTTACAGATTATATAGGTAGTTTTAATTTATCTTGGAAACCTAGTAATGGAACTATGTATCCAATAATAGAAAAAATGCTCACAAAAGGTCTTATTGAGGTTGCAGCAAAAAAAGAACGTAAAAAGCTCTATAAAATAACTGAAAAAGGTAGAACCTATTACAATGAAAGGTCTGCAGACTTTAAACAAATGCTAATAGAATCAGCAAATTTTTATAATACTATTGCGAACGAATTAGAATAATACTCAAGAAGACCACTCTTTATATTAGAGTGGTCTAAATCTTATAAGAGTAATAATTCTTACTCCTTTAAATAATTAATCAATCTTACAGCTTTTCTCAATTTAGATTTTGCACAGGCTCTTTTTTTATTTATTGTCCCTCTACAAAGACCAAATAGCTCTGCTATTTCTGAATCAGTATTATCTTTCATATACCACATTACTAATATTCGTCTTTCAAATGTTGTAAGATCCTTAAAAATATTAGAACACGTAATTCCATTAATCCAATTATTATTTAAAAATTCATCATCGTATATATTTATAGCTACATCTTTTTCAATTATCGCAATTGACAATTGTAACTTATAAAAAAGCTCGACATAATCGAGCACTTCGTCTATTTCTTTTTGTGCATTTTTATCACAAATTGTTTCTTCTATAGGTAATTGTTGGTCAGAATCATATATCTTACATATTTTTTTCTGATAATATAGACCTCTTGCTATTGGGTCTTTAGATAGTTTTTCTAAATGTCTAAAGACATAATAATGAAAATTTCTTTTGACATGATTGTGAAAAGACGGCTTTGTATCTTTATATTTATGACACATAGATAAAAAAATAGCGCTTATCTCCTGTTGTATGTCTTCTTTGTCATTATTTGAAAATATACCAACTATTTTTGCAACTGTCTTATCTGCTACCCTTTGACCATGACCATTCACAAAATATGAATTTAATTTTAGTCGTTCATTTTCTTCCTCTACAAATAATTTAATAAAACTTCTTATTGAGTAATCTTCTATAGAATATTGTCCATACACTATTAAAGAGACATACTTATTTAACATTGTTCTAAATGAATTAATTAATTCTTGTGCGGCATCTCTTGAACCAGCTTGTAACTCATATACCAAATCATGTATTCTTTGATATTCACTCATTCCATACTTTTGCATATTATTTTTATAAGTTATTTTTTTCTCCATATTATATACCTTCTTAGCATTATATTATCATTTCTTATCCATTAAGATTATAAAACTATACATTTATACAAGAAAAATTTACTCAAGTAAATATCTTCTTTCATTAAGTAAACCAGGAACTGATTTATCAGCCATTTTATCTATGTACTCAAAGCATTTTGGATGTATATGCCATTTAAATTCTTTTTTTCTTTTATATTTATCTATTGAAAATTGTTCTGGCATTATTGGCTTATTACATATTTGACATATCATTACCTCTCCTTTTCCTGGTGGCTTTGGAACTCTACCGCCTGTAGTGCAATGCTTTGCTTCTATATTTTTATCAATAGTAAAATTCATATTTCTCCCCCCATAAGCTTGATAAAATCATATATAAATTTCAGTAATATCTTTATGTACATTCTCTTTTGATTTTAATATCATATTTTTGACATCATAGTTCAATTTTAATTCTATTTTTTTAGTTTCACAGTCTCTTATCAAGTCCGTTAACACATAACTTTTTATAACAATTGTTTTTGTAATTGAATTGTAAAGCTTTATATTAAACAACAAGTTTTTATTTTGTAAATCAAATTTCAAAAAATAATATTTTAAGTCATCTTTATTTATATTACATATCACCACATTATTAGCAAATAGTTTTAACTCATCAATAATTTTAAAAATAAGATTTACTATTTTAGTTACTGTTTTAATTTCACTTTTATTTTTGTATAATAAATGTATAGTTTTCACCTCCTAATCTTTAATGTCGCTCTATCTATCATTATTAATGATAAATCTAAGCATAAAAGTATATAGGTCAATTGTCACAATTGACAATTTAAAAATAAAAAAAAGTCTTTCAATAAAGACAAAATTTTTTAATATTTTATTATAAACCTTAAAATATTTTATTATAAATCCTAAATCAGCACTATCAAAATAACCACCCCCAAATTTGTACTACTAATTATATCATATGCAAAATGTTAAATACAATCATTCACACTTAAAAACACTACAAGTCATCTCCATAATAGGTATAATTTATATCAATACTCTTTATATTTATTTCACTATAAATTTCACCTATCCTGCATTTAAACATCAATTTTTTTGTAGGAGGTTTAAATGGAAAAGTATCTACTATTTTATGATGATATTCTCCTTTATCTTCATAATATACGTCAAATATAAAGTCTTTAGAATATTTTCCAGTGTCACTGCTATTATTAAAGTGGGGCGTTATACCTGTAATCATTACATCTTTCTTTTCATCAATATTACACTTAAAACTAAATGTAGAAGATTCATAATTATTATAATAATTTATATAAGCTCCTAAGGATTTTATACCATAAACAAAAGTTCTTAGATTTGTTTCACATTCTTCATAATTATAACCTCTTAAAACTATTTTTATTTGATTAACTTTTTTATTAGGAAAGTTTATTCTAAATGCTCTAACTGAATTTGAAAATTCATTTGTTAAATTATTCTGTGTTATTGCTGAATGATATTCAATTCCCTCTACTTCTTCCCAATAGCTGGAATCTCCAAACCTTACATATACATTTTTTACACTACATAAAAATGGATGTATATATATTTCATTCATTTCTAATGTAGTCATAATATCCTCTGGAAGAGTAATTTCATACTCTGTATCTAAAAAATCTACGAAATTACTTGTAACTACTCTTTTTGTCCAATATAGATTATTATCTTTAGAAAAAGGTGCATATAAATCATTATCCTGTTCTGATATGACACCAAAACTAGTAATTTTTGTCTTAACCGAAAGACTTTTGGGAATAAACATAGAATTTGATATATCATCAAAAACAGCCAATTTTGAAATCTTTTTTGAAGGTCTTATAGTTATATCTGATGTTACATTGTTTATTATAGCTCCAAATGTACTCTCCTCAGTCTTACAATCTTGAGGTAATATTATTTTTCTTCTTGATTTATTAGACTTTTGTATATCAATATACTTATTCAATAATTGATTATACTTTTGTATCAAGTTTAAATTTACAGCTTCCAACTGAGCATTTTCAAGTTTTATCAAACTTATCTTATTATTTAATGTACGTTCTATCTCATTAGTTTTATTGAATAAATCTAGGATATCATTTAGCATATTATTCTGATTATCATTATGCATTGAACTTTTGTTTATGGCTTTATATCCAAAATCATTCCTGTTTGATACTGGTAAGTTATTAATGATAAGTTTATTCATCTAATCTCCCCTTACATCATAAAATATGTCTATCTCTTCTTGTATATTGTCAATTATATCTACAAAACTTCCATAACTATAATTTGAGTCTATAAGCACTTCTTCTTTCATTACACCTAATCTATCTATTTTACCACTTAACTTTCTTATATTATAATCTATCTGATTGTACATCGAACTTGTCTTACAACTTTCTTGTGGCCCCCTATACCTATTATTAAATCTTACAGCATTTGGAACTTCATCTAATACCCTGTTTGAAGTTTCGTCTACTTTACCATCTACATGAAAAATCTTACTTTCTACTTTAGATTTATTACCTGAATAATCAGTTGTATAAATCCTAAACATATAATATCCTTTTTGTAGAGATTGTGTCATCACTGTTTCTCTTTGGGTCTTATTGTATACAATATGTGAATTATTTAAAATAATTGGATTAATATCACTTTCTACAGGATGTAAACACCAATTGTACTCTTTTATGCCTGTAGTAACTATTGTGGTGGCTATGTTCGATTCTGTTACTGTTTTTGTACTTAAATCTATTCCTTCTACATAATATTGATATATACTCCCTGTATCTTTAGAAGTATATTCCAAAATGACTTTTCTATCTTCAGTAGTATACTGATTTGTTATACTTGGTTTAATTGGAATAGAGGTATCTCCAGGTTTGTCTTCAATAGACGTATTTTCAGTTAGTTGTTTCATTCTAAAAATAGTATTTGCCAATATCTTCTTTTCATCTTCCTCTATATCTTCAATATCATTTATATTGTGTCCTATTTGAATCATGGCAGTATTATTCCATGTTGTAAGATAATATGAAGCAGCTCTTTCTTGTGAAGTAGACCAATTCGACTCTCCTTCTGTTTTTTGTGGTATTATATTAAACCATATATCTCCATGTGCAAAATTAGATGTAGTATGGGTATATGATATTTTTATCTTTTCTTCTTTATTTACAATATTCCATGGATATAATGCAACTGAATCTAATTTATTTACAACTACTTCATTTCCCCATACAGAACTTGTAAATCCATAGCCTTTATCAAAAAATATATTCTCTCCTTTCCATTTTCCAATCTTTACATTAAAAAACTCCCTTAACTTATTTAAACTTTCATCTTCTCTAAATATGGATGAAATTAAATCATGACTAGCAATAACACTTCTATTTGTATTCATAAATTCAAATATAGAATCTAATGCTATCTTATTTAACTTATTTTCATTAGTATAATCTTCACCACTAGAAAATCCGATAACTATTACATCATAAATGTACATACCACTAGTATCCTTTAAAAAATCATCTGGATTTTCACAAAATTCTTTGTTTGATACAGGAGTTACATTTATCTTAGCCATACCATATCCTCTTGCATCTTCTTTGCAAGGCTCTTCCATCCATTTTTTTAAAGAAGCAGACTTCTTAATACTCCATGTAATACCTCTATAACATTTAAAACTAATTTCTTCTCCTATGTCTGGATGTATATTCAATACCTTTATGTCACTTTCTAATTTTTCTAGTTCACATAAAGAAATAGGTTGAAATATTTCATCAACAGAATTACCAAAATCATCTCCTATTTTTTTTCTAAATACTCTGTACAAGTGAGGTGAACTTGATGTATTCTCCCAACTTAAACTAACCTTATTTTCTTTATCAGATGATTTAGCATATAGTGTTATTGACATTATTCAGCCACCACCTTTATATTATTGATTACAGGAGTAACAGATATATCTGAAGTAGATAATTTAGCCATTACTCTATATCTTATTAAGCTATCATCATTTATAGATTTTAACTTTTCAATTGTTGATGGCAACATATGTCTATATTTTATAAATATTCTAAAATACTCAGCTGTATTAATTTTTATATCTGGTCTTTGGTATTGTGGACTCCTTTTTTCTCTTAATTCAATATTTATAGGGTTATTTGGGCTAATCGTATAATTAGGGTCAAATTTTGTAACTATATTGTCCATATTATCTATAGATTTTATTGCATAATATTTAAGAGAATGAGGATTTATATCTTTCACTAGAGAATTATACGTTATTCTTTTCATTTTTGGACCAGCAAATATATAATCACTATAAGACATTAGATTAAAATTATGCTTGATGGTTTTTAATGGCTCGGATAAATCTAATTCACCAAGTAAAAACATTATTTGAACTTTATTTTCTCCCTTTTTTAACTTAAATGCATACTTATTATCTTTTTTAAATACTTGTCTTCCATTTACAAGTACAACTACATCAAAAACTTCCTTGTCTTTGTCAAAACTAAAATATTTATTTTCTATTACAGTATCTTCAAGACAATTAACATATTGACTCATTACCATATAATTCCATACGCTTTTACACATTATTTCCATCATATTTGCATCCATTGGAGCTATTCCAGTAACTCTATGTTTTGCATAGTCATTTATAGATACCTTCAATGAACTTGGATATTCTTGATTATATTTATCACTTACATTCAGCCTCTCAATCATCCATTGTGAATGTCCTGTTCTCATTTCAATAGAATTTAAGTTTACATGTTCTGGAAGTTGTTGTATATAAAACAGAAAATTTTTTAATTCTATATCAAAGTCACGTCTTCCAAATAAATCAGATGTATAATAATTAAGTAGTTTTTCTTCTTTGCATAGAAGATTTAAATCTAAAGCTACACCTGGCTTTATATTCTTCCATTCTACACTATTATTTTTATCTTCTATACCTATGAAATATGATATATTCGTCATAGGTGGTATTTTATTTTTAGGATTTAATGTTATATTTGATATAGGTGCATCAATTTTAATTTTATTACTTGTATACACACTAGTTTTAGAATACTTATCATTGTAAAGTGAAATATTGTTTAATACAAATAATGAACTTAAGTTATCTATTTCTTCTTGGTCAATTTCATATTTTTCAATTATAAATTTAATCGATAAAATATCTTCTTTGTTAAATCTCCATATATTATTTCTTTCTCCATGATATTTAAACTTCTCTTTAAAATTCTTATTATCAGAAGAAATTAATAGTGTTATAATGGTATCTTGTAGTGAGTAACCGCTCAACTCAATTCTAGATACTGTTTTAATATCATCTAACACTAAGTCAATTGTAATTATTTGAGTTTCATTTTTAATTGGCATTATATTTAATGATATGTTTTCATTAAGAGCCTCATTTAATATTAAATTTAGATTTGAACTTGTACCTATCTCTTGCCCATTTAATAATATTTTCAAATTTGACTTACTTAAATCTATTTTATCATCTGGGGTTGAATGAAGTTCATTTCTAAGTGTAGATGTATTATAATCTATTTCACAAGTTGACTTAGGTATATTATTTTTTACTAAGTTTATAGTATTTGTATCTTCAAGTGTATTAAAAGTTATAACATAGGGGTAATAAGCCATTTTTTGGCTTGAAAATTCATTTGCTATTTCTGAATAAGCAATAATCTTATTTGCTTCATTATATATATTTATTATTTCTAAATCATATTTATTTACAGTCTCTATAAAAGACTCTACATGATTATTATGTACTTCATAAATAGATTTCAAATCATCTTCTATATTTTTAAACATATTATTAAACTGTTCTTTATCTGAATTTTGATATGGTAATAATGTAATTGGCTTAAAATAAGGCAAACCAATTATTTTCTTTTCAAAAAATTCACTTATAAACTTATTTACTTCATAAAAAGTCACTAAATCTCCATTATTCAAAAGCCTTTTTATTATCTCTTCTTCTTTAATTTTTAATTGATACTCTTGAATGTTCATCATATAATTTCCTCCGAACCTACATCTATACTATAACTATATACTATAGGTGACTCATCAATTATTTCCTCTGGTCTATATAACTCTATTTTTAATCTAAATTCTTTTACATCATTAAGCATATCAACATATGTAACATTTTTATTTCTATTTACAATTGATACATTACTATTTACTACTATTGTACAAGAGCCATACTGAGTTCTATGTCTTGGTCTTATCCTAGTCCATACTGAACCATCATCAAAACTTATATAATATTTAATATAATCATCAATTTTGTTGTTTTTATCTGTATATTCTATAAATCTTTTAGGTATGTAATCTTTAGAATTTAAAGTAATTGACCTTATATTTTCATTTGATAAAAATTTACGTGATAGATATACTCCATATATATCATAAACTTTGTATTTAAGATCAATATTTTTTATGCCTATAACATATCTCCTTGCACTTACTTCTTCATATTGAAATTTATAAATATCTTCACTTATCTTTTTATAAAACAATTGAGATTTAACATACTCTCTTGTCAAAAAATTGTTTATTGTTTTTGTAGATGGATAAATTATATTTTTATCATCATGATTATATTTAAGCCCTATTAATTCTATACTTTTTTGAGGTTTATCAAATTGTACATAATCTTTCTCACTGTCATAAAAAAAATATGGAATTCTAGTTGGATTTATATTTAAAAAATACTCTCTACATACTTTAGTAAAATTACTGTCCTCTTGTTCTAATTCAACTATAATTTCTTTAACTATACTCGATTCAAATGTTATTATATGCTCTTCATCTAGATATTGATTTAATTGTAATATTTGAGCATTTTCATATTTATCTCTTACAACTATTCTTTTTATTATAGGATTATGTAGATTAACATTTGGCCTTGGTATACCAGAAATTTTGAACCAATTGATATTAACAGGTATCTCCAAAGAAACTTTAAAATGTAGTTTTAAAACTCTATCATCACTTATCCAACTTATACCTTCTTTGTACTTAAATCCAACCATTCCAGTTTTTATTTTTACATCAGATTCTAAATTATACATTTCAAACTCAAACCAAGTATCATCATTTCCATCTAACATATCTGATAAATATATATGAGGGTCATCTTCTCCAATATATTTTATTTTATTATAAGATGGATATATTTCATGTGTATTTCCAGGAAAGCCATTTGATATATCTAAAACTTGTATATTTATATTGTCATTTAAACATTTACTCGATGTTGTTGCTAATGTTAATGCTCCATATAATACACTGCAAGAAGTATTATTCAAGTTATTTCTATTACTAACTTTTACAAAGTCATCTGAATAAATCATATTACTTACTGTTTTCAAAGAGTCTACTTTTTTATCTAGTTCATTTATCTCTGTTTCTATGCAGTTTAATTTTTTCATTAATATACCAGTATCTTCTTTAACATCTTTAAAATATACTTGTAAATCATTTCCTATTTTCTCACAACTACACATTAAGACATGCATATCATATTTAGCTTTTTTTAACATATCACTATAGTTTGAAAATGATGGTATATATACTGCCTCATAGAATTTAAATGATGGTTTTCCAAGTTTATTATAAAAATCAATAATCATATTCTTAAATTCATAAAAATACTCTGCTTTAGTTTTTATTTTTCCAGAATCAAAATCTTTGTTTAAATCATCTATTAGAATTTTAATTCTTTCTTCAAACAATATATTTGGCTTTTTATATTTATAATTATTCATATTATCACCTTTAAAATGTATCTACCATATATTTTATTTCTTTTAAAGCAGGTGTTAACCATCCATCTTTAACTGTATTTCTTCTAAATAATGCTTTCAACTTTATTTTTGATACTAAATGTTTATATGATATATCTATGATATACTTATTCTCTATCTCTCTATTAAAATAGATTGAGTTCTTAAATATATAAAATTGAAGTTTGTCATTTAAATTATCAAAATTCTTATAACTACTTCCATTTTCTGATATATCTGTCACATTTAGAGTTTCTATTTCACAGTTAATATTCTGATTTAATGTGTCTACCACTTTTACATCACAATAATCCACTGTAGACTCTGTAAATGGACTGTATTTAAGTTCAAAATTTGATTTATTTTCTCCATTAAAAGATTCTATAGTTGTTTCTAACTTTGATGCAAAATCTACAGAATCACTGCCCCTTACAGGCTTATAACTTATACTATATACTGCATTATAATCATAATTAAATATTTGAATACACCAAAAAAATCCAGTTTTTTGATTTTTATGTATATAAAATCCTTCACTATCTAAAGGTATCTCTTCTCCATCTTTCATTACTTTATAAACGATTTCTGCTTCAAATCTAAAATAAGCTCTAGTACTTCCTGTTATAAATAAAAGTTCAGATTCTATAATCTCCTTATTCATTGGCAATATAGGAATCCAATCTTTAGCATCTGGATTATCAGATACTGTAATATAGTATTCTATGTCGGTGACAGTTTTTCCAAGTGAATTTTTAGGATGTAGTTCATCAGTTACTATCTGTACACTTTTTATATTAGAATTTAAATTTAAAGATTTGCTTATATAAAAGCCAGTTCTATCAAAATGATTATTATAGCATCCTAAATCATATAAACCATAGTTGTATTCATATTTTAATACCTTGTGATTCAACTTGTCATTTCCAACTATTCTAGATAGTAGCTCATCATAAGAATCTGATAATATTCTATCATTCATTTGTTGCCATAGAGAATTAACCATTTCTCTATCATAGTACACTGGTTTAAATACAGCTTTACTTACTTTTTCTTTTCTATCATTTTCATTATTAAACCAAAGTAAATTTTTATTTACCTCAGTTGGATTATATACATATGTTTCTCTTATATAATGTTTCTGTGTAAATAATATGTATATCCTCTTACATATTATTTCTGGAAATCTAAATGTAACTTTATCTCTAGTAAAAACACTTTTTAGTGTTTTGTCTTTATTATCTGGTGTTACTAACTCTATCAACACTTCATCTTCATCATCTGTCATTTTATATCTTATAGCAACTATATCAATAGGATATTTTGTAAATGGAGTTATGTTTATTTCGTTTATTTTATTAATAGATTCAAAATTAAGTTCAAGGTCACAAACTGCCCCAGAGTCTATTCCATAAAAATAATTATCTCTTACATATAGAGCTTTTGGTTTATTATTTTCAAACGAAACACTTAATGGAGCATCTGACAGTATAGTATCACTCCAAAATGATGTTGGATTTCCATCTATAGCATTTTCAAGAGATGTTCCATTATTGTAAGATTGTATAAATCCTTCACCAAGCTGAAACTTATAATTTAAAGATGCTGTTGAGACTTTATTATCATATCTTAACATGTTATCTCGTTTTAAAAATGGTAATGTTAATATGTTTTCCTTTTCATCAAAATTAACATAGCACTTTTCTGGTATCCATTGACCATATCTATCTTTTTGAATACTTCTACTTTTATCGAAATTGTTTGAGTTTCTAAATCTCTCTATTATAAATTTAGACATATGTTTAAATGAGGTAGAATATCTACAACTCTCTAGTTTATCTTTTATTTGATTTATCTTTGTCGCTATACTATTTATATATGATGTACTCATACTATCATACTTTGATATCAACTCACTCATTGAGTTAACTACACCAAAACTAGTCAGTAAATCTATATACAGTTCGTTCATAGTCTTATTAATTGATTGAGAATTAATACTTATTTCATGCTCATCTAAGCTCGTTATCAATGTATTATTTTTAATTTTTGTCTCAAATTCATTTTCTAAAATTTCTCTTTCCTCATCAGTAGAACAATTGGATGTTATTTCTCTTACAACAGCTTCTATAATCTCATCTTTTATTTTACTTATATTCAATGAAGTATTTGGCATATTACATTCCAGCCTTTAATTTATACTTTTCATGACATTTATTAGATAGATTAATTAACTCATTTACAGCCATTTTTACATCTTCTTTAGTTTTCATTACTTCAAACTCTATCTTAGTGCCATTCCATTCTGATTTATTCCATTTAATAGGTCTAATTCCTTCTTTTAGCAACTTAGTCCACAGAGATAATTTATGAACTTCATACATATTTTCATCCATTAATTCTAATTCTCTAGTTAATTGTTTTCCTATGATAATACCACTTTCCATAGTATATCCTTCTAAACTTTCTTTTGAAATGAAATACTTATCTCTTTCAAAACTGTGCATAAAGTTTCCTCCTTATGTTTATATTATGATTTTATGTTCCTTCATTATTTTTTTCTTCTTTTATTTGACCATTGATAATTATTAAATCTTTATTAGTTATTATCACTTTATTTTCCTCAAATGATATTCCTTTTTTTAACAAAAACTCTTCAAATAAATTTTGAATTTCAGGTAATATTAAATCTTCTTTAACTCTTTGTATAACCTCATCTATGATTTGCTCTTTAGACCCTAATATTTTTTTACCATCATATTCAAAATATCTTTGAATTATATTTATTAAGTACGCATCAACTTTATCTAAACCTTTTACATAAATGTTATCTTTTTTCTGTTGTATTCTCATATTTCACCAACTCACCATATTGTCTATATACATTACTATTTTTTCTTACTTATGATCTGCATCAAGACTTTTTCAACCTCTTTATCACTATTTTCGTAATCATCATATATAAGATAAATATCTTCTTTTTTATCTCCTGATACAGTTTCATAAATATTTATTGTATCTAAATTTCCTTCTTCAGCATAATTAAGTACTATGTCTTCAGTTGCATTACTTACTTTTATCAATTTATCATCATTTTTAGAATCTCTTAATATAGTTGTTACATCATTTAATTCTGGATATTCAGTATCTGGGAGTCTTCCTAAATCAGGATTAATTAGCCCCATTTGAGCTTCTGTAAAATCATCACTATAGAGAAGTGCTATTGCATTAATTTTAGGTGATTCTCCTGCTAAATTTGACCATATCTTAGCTCTTACTTTTACTGTTTTAGGTATATCTTCTTCTTTTTGTATAGTATATGGTACAGTATTATTTGCTCTTATCTGAAGCACTTCTTTTTTATCAGTTACTAGATAATAGATTACTTCTGAACCATTTGGTATAGTTTGGTCTACAATCAGAAAAAAATTATTTAATGAAGAACTTTTATGTTCATGAGTATAAATATCAACTGAATTATATTCTCCAAAACTGCTACCTTCATTTAAATATATACAAGTTTTATCAAAATCAAACTTTATATCACTACTATTTTGGACATCAGAATACTCCTTATTTTTAAATTCATTTATAAATAAGGAATTTGCATATCTATTATTATCAAAATTAAATAAAGCTCTATCAAAAAATAAATTATCTGAATAATAAGATATATCCTTTTCAAATGAATTTTCAATCATATCTTCATCAGTATACAGTTTATCTATTATATTTTTTCTTGAAATCTTAGTAAATTTTTCACTCATAACTCACCTATAATAAAGAGTGCTGCCCTGTTAAATATTGTTTATCAAAAACAGGTACTACACTGTATTCACATTTATTTAAAGTCTTATGCACGTATTTTATCTTATCAACTTGATATTGTATCTCAACAAAGTCTGTAGGAGAAAGTTCTATATGAATATATAAAATTTTAAACTTAGAATTAAATGTATAATTCCTATTATTTAGCTCTATGTTATTTACACTCACTTTTATAGACTTGCTTACTGTCCCACTTATAGCCTTAGATACATCCCACTTTTGATTCGAATTGTACTCTAGCACCTTATTTTCATTCAACAGCACTTCAACCTTTGGATTTGGTATTTCTGCTAATAAATAACTTTGCCATCTTTCTCCTATCTTTTCATTTACATACAATTTATAACTTATACATTTTAGATTTTTTATCCTTGAAAAAGTTATTGTATTTTCTGTATATATTTTTGAAAGACTATTGATATTATCATACATATGTACACCTATAATACAGCCACTACTGGGTCTGATATATTTCCTTTCTCATCATATAAATATATAGTATAGTTGTACTTATTTGAGTACAAACAGTAATCTTTTATTGATAAAAGTGGATATCTAGAATTTAACACAACCATCTCAACTGTACCATTATCTTCTATATTATTTATATAATCATTATAGTACTTACCACCTTGTCTTATATATGTTTTAAATATGGTGACTTTTTCATCTGTTATATCAACTGGCTTTTTCTGATCGTTTTCATTTAAATTCGTTACATCTTTTCTATAGATAACCATTTTATCAATTAATACTTCAAATTTATCTTGAAATATTATTGGCTTACAGTAGTCTGTTGATATGTTTTTATATATGTTTTTCATTCTAAAAACTCTAGATTTTCTATAAAATAATTCTCTTTTATCTTTATGCCATATATTTGGCAACTTTACATATCTTATCCCATCAGTTATTAGTGTAGAATCATCTGAATGTACTTCTTGGCTAGTTATTGTATTTATTACTTTGCTGTATAAATCCTCTTTATTAATATTTATATCCTTTGATGCTTTTTCTCTTTTTATCTCTTTCCATTTTGTTATTTTAGGGTCATCTTCTTTTACTTCTAATATTTGAGTTATTTTATCTGGACTTTCAGATAATTCACAAATTGCTAGATTTGATAATTCCGTTATATCTCCACTAGGAAATTTACTAATGACTCTATATTCATATTTATTCTTTTGCTTTTCTTTCATTTGATAAAATAATGTGTAATTTTTTCCTTCTATAGTAGCTACTACTGGATCAAACACTCCATGTGCATGTATATCTATATGTGTAACTATATCTATGGAAAAATCTAAGGTGATTTTATTATATTCCACATTAGATTTTTTTATTAGAAATCCATTGTTATTTCTAATCTTTATTGTATCGTCAATCTCATATTGTTCTGTTATAATCCTATATGTTTCATATTCATTATAATTATTTCTTTTCTTAAATAAAATTTTTGCTATAGTTTGATATGAACTTAATTGTATTTCTATTTTTTCTTGAGGTGCTGATGATAAATCATTTTTTAAATTCACAATTAATTTTTTAAAAGGAATTACTATTTCAAATGGTAGCGTAAATTCAGTATACCCATCATATCCTTTTGGAAAATCATTTCTACTAAGTAAAAAATCTTTGATGTTAGTCGATTCTATATCAGCATTTTCTTCTAATATTTCTATAATTGGGTCTTGATTATTTATATATTCTTCTATTTCTGTTTCTGATGAAATATTTTTAAATCTATAAATATAGTGTAATAAATTTCCTTCTGTAGATTTACATATATTTATCTTGGGATGTTCCAAATAAACTCACCTCTTTTGCATATCATTTTACTTTTGTAAACTTACTTTTATTTTTAATATACCTTATCTATATAGCAATTTGTTTAACATTTTTTAAATTATATTAATAATTTTTTATATAAATAAATATTGCAATTTAAGTTTGCCGAAAATAAGATATGTGATTACTATAAAAGGGATTGTTTCAATTTTAATTAAAACAATCCCTTTATCTAGTATACTTACTATTTTTTTTGTGCTATTGGAGTCCATTCTGCTTTATATTTCTTACCACTACTTCCATCATCATCACTTTTAGTACAAACATAAAGACCTATAGGGTATTTATCATTATCTTCTTTTTTACTTTCTGATATTGTATCCAATATATGCTTTATCCATATATCACCTACTTTAGGTTTTTTAAATGGAGGATAGTCTCCAGGAGGACAATAAGATAATGAAAATTTAGGACCTGGTAGACCAAATCCATCTCCAAGACGGATAGAATTATTAAAAAACCACACACATCCACCATTTCCATCTTGAGGCCTATATGATAATATTCGTCTACCTACCCTCTCCTTTTTATTATGATCTGTGTACTTAATAGCTTCATCATATAAACAAAAATGGTCAATCTCTCCATCACTATCAGCATTTAGAGCACCTTCCATATCTCCACGTAATGATATTTTTCTATTTCCTTCATCAGTTATAACTATCTTAGAATTTTGAATCATAGTTAAATCTCCATACATAGAATCCCCTCGTCTTTTGACATAATCTTTTTTAATATTTTTAATTTCATTTTCTATATTGATTATGTCTCTTTTTATATCATCAATATCATCTCTTAGTTCGTCTAACTGTTCTTGAACATTGGCTCTTACCTCTTTAAGTTGAGCAAGTTCCCTAGTTGTAACAGAACTTTCACTAATACACTTATTTGTATCACTAACTAAAACTCTTGAACCATTTCTCCTATAATCCGTGTGCCTTTCCATATTATCATTTGAACAAAAAACATTTCCATTATCATCTGTCATAAGAATTTTTCTAGCATTATCACTTCCTTGAGCTATTACAACATAATAGTCAAAAGTATCCCAAATTTCCTCTACTTCGCTATCAATCTTATCCATTCTAGCTTCATAATCATAATGTCTATGTCTAATATGGGAATATCTATTATCGTAAATTGACTTTGGCTTTATAAAATGATTTGTCTCAGGAAGTCCAGATATTGTAGCTGGGCTTTGATATTGATGAACTATACAAGAACTGGACATATATGGCTGTATATGTACTTCTGTTTTTTCATCTATAGCTAAGTATAATTCAAATTTGTGAGTAACTATTTCCACACCATCAACTGTAGTAGAATCTGACTTCACATGATATAACCTTAGTATATCTATCTCTTTTTGATAGCTATCCCCTTCATGTTTATATGGTGGAAATTGTTCAGCTTTATAGTCATTTTTACTAGGGTCTGGAGGAGTCTTATATCCACTTAAATCAAGAGGTCTTTCATGTGCATGATTTTCGCTTGGTGAAGTTACACTTGCATACATTGAGATATTTTCTTTTTCTAAATTTGATTTTTCTATAGAATCTTCTATTTTATCAGCTATAGTTTTATCAAAATTAATTTTTCCACCATTGTTTTTTTGTTCTCTAAATTCATCTTCTTTTATTAAATTTTCTTCAGAAGACAAATCTTCATTTAAAAATGGTAATTTTTCATCATGTAATGATACATAAAAAAACTTGTTTGTACAAGTCCATCCATCTTTATTTGTATTTGTAGGGTCTTCAAATAAACCAATATGAATATCCATAGTAGTTGGACTGTTTTCTTTAAGAAAAGTTATAGACCCTCTAAATATGGAGTTGTAAATTCCTTCTGTCATCATATCAGTGTGGTCGAATTTTCCTATATTCGGTTTTGTGTAATCGATATAATTAGATGTAGATTTAACAAATTCATCAATGTAATCTTCATTTTTCATTTTAGCCACTAGACTATTTGCAAATATCCCCTGATATGGAAGTTTACCATCTGTAGAAAAATCAGGTACATTTCCAACTCTTCTTGGAGTAAATGTGGCTATTTTAATATATCTTTTATGGGACACCAATGCAGCATGTTTAAAATGGTTGTATCCCAATCTATCTTTAAAATCAACAGCATGATACCCATCTAGGCAATCTGCATTTAATCCACTATTAGGACCATGATTTAACTCACTCCAAACTTTTTTATCATTTAAAGTCAGTTCACTTGTTATAATATTTAATCTTGGTTTATCTATCCACCAATCAAATTTAATGTCACTTGCTCTAAAATTCATTTTTGCATATGAATATCCATCATTTAAATCAGCATCTCCAAATGTAACAGATAACTTAACACCTTTGAAATCATGCAATTTCAATTCATTTGTAAGCAATGTTGCTGAAGGTAAAACACCCAATAAAATCACCTCATTTAATCTAGTAGTATATTTTTAAAATTATAGTTATTAATCTTTTAATTTAATTGTTTATAACGAGTTTCATTTAAATATATTTTGTATAATTATTAAAATACAGTTATATATTATAGTTTACATTTTCTATCCATATACTTGGTCTTACATGTTTTTGATTATCTATGTTTTTACTGACTTCTATGCTAGTCTGAGGTAACTCGTCATCACTTATTACATCTACAAATTCAATAATAGGATAGCTACCATAAGCAGCCCACTTTTGAACAGCTTTTTTTATATCTTCTTCAGAAAATCTTCCTCCATTTTTATAAAGAAGCTTACTATCTATTCTTATTATAATTACAGAGTTTTCTTGATATGGTTTACCATCAAGTGTACCAATATCTAAATAATAATCACTTTCAGGCTCTAAATCTCGACGAAGTATATCTTCCATTTCTTTGATAATACCTCCGCCTCTCAATCTAGTATCTATTAAATTTGTGGATTTTAATGAAGTATGATGCCTCACAAAAATTCTACCTATATGTAAGTCAAATGGTTCTAAAGCTTCTTGATCATCAAATTTATGGTATACACAAAAATAGTTGTCCTTTAAAATCTCACCTGTGCCTCTGTCTATTATTCTCATGGGTTTTAAAAAAAAGTGAATTGTTCTATTAAATAAATCATAAGAATTTCTCATCTCATTTAGTTCATTAGAAGTGTCTGTATAAAAACTATACATATTTGGATTTAAATTTAAATCTATAATTTTGCTATCTTTATCTTGGTTTTTATAATAGCCTCTGTAATGAAGATTCTTTTCTTCATAAGTATAATCTACTAATATCTTATCATTATCACTTACTGAATCATTAATCTCTATAAATCCATACTTAA
The DNA here is from genome assembly GCF_020658415.1 of Clostridioides sp. ES-S-0123-01. Classification (NCBI taxonomy): domain Bacteria; kingdom Bacillati; phylum Bacillota; class Clostridia; order Peptostreptococcales; family Peptostreptococcaceae; genus Clostridioides; species Clostridioides sp. ES-S-0123-01. The sequence continues at coordinate 511,031 of NZ_JACVWD010000004.1, read as the reverse complement.
AATTAAATCCTTTTATTTCAAGTTCTTTTTTATCTTTATCATTTAACATTTTATAAACTTTTAAATTAGTTGGCTTCCAGCTATTATCAACTTCTATATACATTGGAGTATTTTTTACCTTAATAGTACTATTTCCAACAAAACTTCCTTTTTCTCCAGATATGTCAATATATGGTTTGCCATACTTTCCAAATATCTGTAAATCATATTCTGGTATGGAATATATAATTTCTATTGTTTTATCGATTCTTTCATATTTTTTACTAAAATAAGCATATTTAATAGTTGGAAACCAACCTTTTAGGGGCTCTTTTTCTAGAGGAGTTCCCACAACAATTTGATTTATATTTCTACACACTACTGAATATCCTTTATAAACTTTTCCATTCGCTGATTTATATATAGAATCTTTATCTAACATATTAGTATTTTTAATATCTCCAAGAGTAGTTGAATCTTGTTCTGGAAATCCAGTATCTTCATATGTTCTTCCATATATAAATCCATTTCCATCTGATGCTGTATATATCAAAGTCTTATCTTTTGAATACATAGTATCTAAATTTTGAAGATTATATTTAACTCTAAAAGTTGAGTTTTCATTTATTTTATCTCTGTCTTCAACTGATGAGTACTTCATAAACATCTCTCTTGCTGTCATATATCCATTTGTATCCTTTTCAGATATAATCATGTCCTCATTCTTAAAACTAGCAAGTTCTGAGTATAACGCATATTTTTTATTTATTATTTCCTTTGTAATAGGAGCTATTTCTAACTCATCCGCCATTATAATGTATTCAATTTGTATTTTACTTCTTTTGTCTTCCAATATTTCATATTCAAATACCTCTATAGAAGACTTATTTGTTATATCTTGAAACCTATTTACTCTATATGAATCTAAATCGCAACATTGAATTGGACTTATCTTTTCAAGTATACCTGCTTTAGTTTCTAAAGGATTTACACTATCTTTTCCATAAGCTTCTTCTGTCAATCCATCATACATAACATATATAGGATTTTCTACAGTTGGTACAAATGATGTATATAGATATGCATCATAGACATTTTCATATTTAGTTTTTTCTATAAAGACCTTGTACTTAAACTCATTTTCATCTATTGGATAATTATTTTCTGAAATGAGATTTATATTTTCTGAATTATACAAACCATTTATATCTAATCCGACATTATCATAAATTTTATACTTTAACTTATATCTGTAATACAGTGGTATGTTGTCCTTAAATTTATTTGTAATATAAAATAAATCGTCATCTATCAAATATTCTCCATCAATTCTATGTAAAAGACCACTTTCATCTGGATACATTATTATTTCTCTTTCCTGTTCTGGATGTATATTTGATATTTCATCTTTTTTATTTACAACACCACTATATTTAGCTGACCCATTATACAATACTTTTAACTTTCTAACCAAACCTTCATATCGTGTATATGCATTATAAGTTTTAGGGTTATAATCAATAAGTTCATTCTCAGTTTCCACAAAGCTTACAGCTTCAAATATAGAGTTTGTCAAATTTAAAACACCATACTTATCACCATCATTGTATATCTTGTCTATAGGCACTCTTTTAGCTAATAGACCTTTAAATTCCTCATGTTGAACTTTATGCTCTGGTTTAAAATCAGTAACTGTAGATTCATCCCACATAACAAAATCTCTATATAAAACACCCCAATACCCTTCTAATTCTGTGCCTTTTTCACCAGTAAATTCAATAGTTTCTGGAAAGTAATCATCATTTTTTGTAGCTAAATCTCTTCTGTGAATCCAATCTTCAACAAAATGCAATGTTACATTATTTGTATTAGTCTCTATTACAGAAACAGTATCATCTAGTGAGGCTGTTGTATTATAATAATAAGCTAAATTTACTGCTCCATTTGGAACATTTCTTCCAAGTTTAATAGATTTATTTCCTTTATTATCAAATTCTTTATGTACTTTTGTATTAGAAAATAAATCTCCAGATACATATTCTTCTTTTTCTAAAATAGATTCATCTTTTGGTGCTTGTGGATAGTCCATAATAGGTAACTTGAAATTAGGTATACTTACATCAGGTCTTTGACTTACTATAATATCATCTTTGGGTTTATATTCAGTTACAATTGTTCTTGCATGCCAAACTATATAAACAATTTCTTTTGTAGGTGAATCAATATTATATTCTCTATTTACAAAGTTTTTAAATACAATTTTCCCGTATTCATCACCTAAAAATTTCTTACTCTTTATAAATGATATATTTGCGTTATTAATGACTTTTATACTTGCCCCATTATTTACGGTTTCATTAGTAGCTTTAGTTACTATCTCAACCTTACAATCATATAAAGGATACGCTATTTCACTAAAATTATTTATAGCATCATTAGTTTCAACACATTTATCAATATTAAATTCTTTATCAGTTGAACTATAAACTATTGTCGTTGGTAATTCTATAGATTGGTTAATATTACTTGATATATTTACAGCTACTCTATTATCTTGTTCATTATCAAAATATATTTCTATAAATCTTTCTTTTGTATTTACACTCACTATTTTTTGTTCAATTAAAATACCTATTGTTTGAATGTATGTCATTCCATTTTCTAATGTCACAATAAAATCAAAAGAGTCTTCTCCAATATATAAATCATTTGCATAATAATTAAAATATATTATATTATTTAAAATACTAAAATTAACATTTCCTGATAATTTTAAAAAAGTTTCTTCTTCAATAGAACCTTTTCTATATGCTTCTCCTAGAGAATTTATGTTTCCTTCTTTTATTAAAATAACGCCTTGAAGATTAGACCCATTTGTTATCTTATAATTTAATGTTTTCAACTTATTAATATCCATAAAACATACCCCTTTTGTAGCTTATCTATATTTTTCTATTTACTATAGTGATTTCATCTTTAGCATTTTCATTAGCAATTGCCTTTATAACATCTATACAATCTCCTGTCCAACTTGTATAAATACATGGAATTATTCCATTAATATCAGTTCTATCATTTAATTTTTCAATTGTTCCAAGAGCAGATTCTATATTTACAAAAGCACCTTCAACTGGATTATTATACACATCTGTTACTGATATTAAGATGCTTATATCATCTTTTCCATTTGCAAACACAAAGTTGGTTTCTAAATATATCCTTAAAAAGTATGGTTCTAAGGTATAATCTGATATGTATATATATCCATTGTATAGGGTATTGTAGATTGGATTTAGTGATATATGCTTTAATTCTTTTAGTGAAGATGTTTTATGAGTTTCAAAATAGACCTTCACTTTATTTGGATACTTTTCTTCAAATTTATGTAATTTTATTTCAACTTCATCTTTTTCATAGTCATACAAAGCTATAAAAGAGTTCTTAATCTTGTATCTAACATTTATTATCTTTCCTTTAGGAACCTCTTTTTCAAAAACTATAACATTATTTTCAATAGTATAGTCCTTCATTAATACCTCATTTATTGTAATCACTATTGTTGTCTCATCTATATCTATGTTTTGTAAGTATAAAGTTTTAAACCCAAGAGATTCAAATTTTTCTTCACTTTCAAGTGAATATTCTCCTGTTTCACTCAAAAAAAATACTTGAGTATATGGTTCTTCTATTCCAATTTCATATATGATAATAGGTGAATATTGTTGTGGTATTGGAGACATTCTTATTGTTTTAGTGTAAGGAACTTTAAATATTATTCCATCTTGCTCTGATTCTACTATAAAATCACTTTCAGATAAATATAATGATTGTGCTTTTACTGGTTTTTTAGTTACTTTATCATCTCCATCATATAAAATATTATATTCTTCAGAATATACATCTACCTTAGTAAATTTTATACTTTTTATATTTTCTAATTTAAAATTATTAGCTTTTGCAACTGTTTCTGCATATTCTTCAATATTTTTTATAATTGTATATGGTTGAGTATCATATGGTAGATTATAAGATATTATATTTTCATATTTAGATGAGTATTCTGTAGGATTGTAAGTGGCTTTAACTTTTATATCCCCTATTGAGGGTAAAAAAGTCTCTAAATTCATTCCTGTATACTCATATCTTCCAACTTTTAGGTTTAAACTATATAGTTTTGCTCCCTCTTTTAAAACAATTTTAAATCTCACAAATCTTTTAGCTTCAATCTTGGTATTATTTTCTACTTGAATCCATTTATCTGAATTTAGTTTTCCTTCTAAATTAAGCAATACATTATCATCTTGTATATAAAATTCTACTTCTCCATCAAACTTCATTGATGGCATTATATATTTTAAATTCTCTGTGGTTTCTATTGTATCCCCTAAATCAATTATGTTAGTTATTGATATGGATATGGAATTATCTGATAACGGCATCAATACTTCTTCTCTATAATAAAAATTAAAACTAAGGAAAGAATCAATAAAGTTTCTCCAATCAGATTCACATTCATAAATTAACTCTCTATGTTGTAGTTTGGGCATTTTAGAAGGTTTAAGTATAAACCTTAATTTAAAGACTTTACACAATATTAAATTTGAAGGAATGGACTCTCCATAAATCAATTTAACTGGTTGCATCCATTCTCCATAAATATCATTATGACCTACATAAAATACATCTACAGTACTAAATTCATTGGATTTTTGTATCCATGATATTTCTTGAATGGATGTAGGTTTTTTGTTAAATAAAAAAGGTGTTGTTTCATAAATATATTCTTCCAGAAAATCGTAATAATAATCGTTATAGTATTTTATTGGTTTTGGCCATAACATATTATCTTTATATACAAATTTTGAACTATCCAGTAATAAGTCTTTTTTATTAAATTTTCTAATATCATACCTTTCAAATTGCCCTGTTGGCTCTGATACATTCAAAGTAATCTTAATTAGTATTCTAAATTTATTAAAGGTATCCTGTAATATTTTTTCTTGACCATTCATATTACATTTATTATATAAATAATACTCATCTTGATTATAATAATAATATCCATTATGTATACTTGGACACCAACGTGCTAAAGCATTTTGTAATGTTCTCAAGGATACAATTATAATATCATCAATATATCCATATCTTATAGTAAGCACTTTTGGATAATCTAAAATCATCACATCACTTATACTAGCTTCTACTACAAGCTCAAACCTTTTATATTCATTTGAATTTAAACTAAATTCTGTAAGACCATAAACATAGGTATGCTTTCTATTATCATCAATTATGAACTCTCCTCTATCAACTTGTCCTAAAAATTCCTTATACTCAGTTGAATCTGAAATTATAGAATCAGAATAAAATTTTATTTTGTCTCCATTAATTAATGTATAGTCTTCTTCATCTACTTGATTATCAAACTCATATAAAACATATGCTTCTTCTGGACTAAATTTTTCTATTATACAATAATATTTTCTATCATAGACATCAAGAGAAGCTTCAAAAACTGGAGCTGTATCTACCATATCCTTCTTTCCATTTTCTGATACTTCAAAATCTCCATTTATGGCTCCAACAAGCGAATCATATTCTAGTGGTGGAAATATTTCAATATATTCTTTTTGTCTTATAACTTCTACAGCTTTTATACACACTTTATGGTCAAAATAACCATATTCACTAAATTTAACGTTGGCATCAGCTTTATTGTCTTCTAAAAAATCCCTATATCCATGTGTATATGAATATATTCTTACTGGTCCTTTTATATTGTAAACTTCTATATCAAATTTATATCTCTTTGAATAATCTTTATTTTTTAATTCTGGTATCAAACTATATAAATAAATATCTGCTACTTGAGTATGCTCATCAAATACATAGTCTAAATCTAGTTCAGATTTATATGTTGGCCCAAATGGTTCTCCTTCAATTTTTTCTCTAATTTGGGATACCTCTCTTGCACTTACTCTAATACTTACTTTAGAATCATAAGTAATGTAATTAGTTTTAGCTTCCATCTTATATCTATAATAAAATTTTATAGTGTTATATTTTACCTTGTTACTTGCTCTTATTCCATATATTTTATTTAGTAGTTTAAATGTCTTTTTATATGTAGTATCTTCTGATTTATATAACTTACAATCATTATAATCTCCTATCCCAGACTGAAATGCTTTCATTCTACTTGCTATGTTAATATTCATATATGGAACTATTTCCACTCTTTCTGGCAATTTAAACTTAGTATAGCTTAGCACTTTATTTTCTTTTATAATTACATTTTTTTCTTCTTCCAATACGGCAACTATAGATGGAGATAGCGAGAATGATTCTGTATTTTCTGTTTTAAAAAAAATATATACACCCTCTGTTAACGACTCTATTTCATATCCATCAACCATTAATTTACTTATATGTATATTATTTTCAATACTATATCTATCTAACTCTTTAGCAAAATACTTGGTTATTTCTTTTGAATCAACTTCAAGTTCTTCGTGTGGGTATAGCTTTAGATTTTTTTTAATTATATGTTTATTAAAGCTTATCAACTTATTTATTTCAGTATTCTCTATAATAAGTTTAATTTCAAAGTTCAAATCCATTTTTTCACCCCCAATCTACTTTTTATAATATCCATATTTTGAAAAACCTTTTATACTGGAATCAAGAAACGTTGGTAAAAATGAAAAACTATTATCATAATCTTCATCTTTTCTTACCCAAATATCTTCATCATATCTAAAATCATTCCAGAAAGTTGAAGTATCATCTTTTATCTTTGTTACATAATCAATTAATAGACTTGTTGGAGTTGCATCTGAATTATACAATTCTATATTTAATTTTTTATTATTTATATCCACTAGTTGATACATTTCAAGATTTTTTATAAAAGAAATAACTGCTGATTGATTTTTTTTATCAGGATTTCCCTTTAAAAGAATTTCTCCTCTAGAAGTGATATAGACATCATTTAAGTCTATTATATTGTTATCTATTGATATAGTATTTATCAATACCATCTTTTCAGATATAATAAAATCTTCGCCCATATTCTTCCATTCTTTTACTTCTCTAATTCCAAGCTCTCTTGCAATTCCATTAGCAAGACCTTGCTTTGTTGAATTAGCTGGATTTTTAAAGACATCAAGAATTCTCAATTTATAATCATGATTCTTCTCACCTTTAAGCCTAGAGCATCCTACTAAAGAACCAAATTCATCAAAAAAGTTCCATACATGATGTAGACTTAGCTCAAATAAAAATTCTTTATTATTAAACTTTATTTTTATTTTACCAAAAGGTAAATCTTCTTCTTTATCGTATGCCTCTCTAACATAAATTATTTTCTTCTTTTCATCAATAAAATAATAATCTGGCTGCTTTATGTTATTTTCTAAATTTTTTTCATTTCTCTTTATTCCAAAAAAAGTATACAAATCACAACTTCTTTCAAGTATGAGTTGATTTGTATACACCATAGAAATATTATTTATATTAAAGTTACTTGGTAGTAAAGCTTTATATACCAAATCAACAAACTCTTCATCTGCTGCTTCAATATACATTTGTTTTGAAGCATAAAGTAGCATTTCTTCTATTTCATCCAACTCTATACCAAATATATTTAAAAACTCAATCCCAATAGACTTATTGGGTTTTTTCTTCATTTCAAACCAAAAGGGAAGCATTGACCTTATTTTTTCTGTATATCTTGCAAAATCGCTTTCTTGCATTTAGATAATCACTCCTCTAAATTTTAGCCCTACTAAGTCTCCATTTAAATTATTTAATGTTTTATTTGCATCAAACATAATGTCATTCATAACAAACAGAAATGTATCAAATACCGTTATAGACTTATTGTATATATCTGGATAAAAAGCAGATACACAAATTTCTTGAATCCTAGCAACTATTTCATGCTGTCTATCTGAATTCCAATGATTATACTTATCCATCACTATATCAAGTACATTTACTTCTTCTTGCGAATAACGATTATTATCATTATAAAAACTTTTCAAATCGGCAATAATATTATTTAATGTATAAACACTTTCTGTATATAATTCATCTGTATCTACTATCTTTCCAGAGTCCACTTTTTTACATAGTTTTAAAGCATGAACCTTAAATATATCCATATGATTAATCAATATTTCTCTAAAAACAGCTTCTTTTCCCTTATTCTCGAGTGTAAAATGTATTTTTATAATATTTTTATTTAGTTCTATTTTTTTAAATATTGGATGCGAATATAACATTAATTGATTATTTATAGCTTTATATTGTTCTTTATTCTTTTTTTTATATTTTTTTCTACCTAAGCAAGCTCCAACTACAGTGATAATTGCAGTTGTAACTGCTACAACACTCTTTATTAATTCCAAATATATGTTTTCAGTCATTATGTCCCCTATATAATTACTACAGAATCCCCATCTGGAGATACGATAAATTTTTCATCCCATCTGCACTCCTGATTAATTAACAAACAATTTTTATTGTTTATCTTAATACTATTACAAGAATAATTTAGTATAGAATCACTGACTTGCATTATTCTCTGTGTCAATTCATTTATAAATAGTGATTCTCCTATGTTTATAGAATTTATATAGCTTATGATTTCTTCTCTTACAGATACTCTTATAGCTTGTTTTTCTATTTCGCCTATATATGAAGAAAATACCAACCCTACATTTAGCTTTACATATTTAAAATTAGGCAACTTTACTATGACCTTTTCTCCAAATGATGTTATATCTAATAATGCTTCTCTTACATTCAAAAGTAAATCTTCATCTTTTATATTTTCAGTTATTGGCACAATAGTCATACTACCTGGTCCATGAGAGTATCTTTTTAATATTACATCTTTTACACCTTTGATACTTAAGACAGCTAATCTTATTGAAGTTTCATTTGCTTTAGCCAAAGTTAGTGTTTGATGAGTAATTCTTTTTCTATAATCTTCATCTGATTCTTCAAATAATCTCTTGCATCCTACTAATATACCTATAGCATTTAAAAACCTACCAGTAGCAGTAGTCACAAAAGCTTGAAGATGGCTCATTGTAAGTACATCATAAAATTCTGATATATTTTTATTTATTATATCAGAAAAAAGTTTGGCTATAGAACCAGGGCTTGTGTCAAATCCAATTTTATTTAGTTCGACTTCCGTTTCTTTAACCAGAGATTCAAAATTTTTATTGTGTATTAATATCATATTTGATTTTCACCCCACTAACTACATCAATTTCCATGTTAATAACAATTGGATTATTATTTCTTTTTTCTTTTATGAAAATTAATAATTCTATCCTATTTTTGCATATTTTAGGTATAAAAAACAAACTATTTTCTCCAACTAATTCATCATAAAGTAATGCTTGTTCAATAGATTTTATAATTAAGTCTAATGTATTTTTATTATTTAATTCGCCTAAAAACTTTTCTATATCTGAACCTATATAATCTACATTGAACCAATCTTTTGTTACAGACTTTATTCTACAAATACATTTTTGTCTAAGTAAATCATCTGAATTTAAATATAAAAAATTATTCGAATTATTATCATATATTAGCTCTCCACTATCTGTTATACAAAAATCAAACATTCTTATCTACTCCATTTATCTCTATCTTTTTTGTATCAATAACTATCTCACTTCCAGATAAAGTAATTTTATCTTCAGCACATATATTTATATTATTTGATATTACTGACCAGTTTTCTGATTTGGTAGAAAAATCTCCAAAAACTTCTATAGTTCTATTTTCAGCATTTATCCTTAATCCAACATTAGTTGCTGTAAATATATCTATACTACTATCATCTCTTAATTTTACAATTGAAGATTTTACAGGATGGTATATACCAACTTCTTTACCTACAAAAATTCCTTTTTTTTCTATTTTTTTTACAATATTATCAATAGGATTTTTATGCATAAAATCTTTATATTTTGACTTATCTTTATTAGCATAGTCTAGCCAAGTTTCGCTCGTTTTTTTAGTTATTTCTCTTGAATCTCTCTTTATATTTGATAATAAACATCCTTTTCTAATATGAGTTTGTCTTTTTTTTGATGGAGATTTGTATGACTTCTCTACTACTCCTGTTATTTTCGGTTGAAATATAGAACCATTATTAAATTGTATATATACTTTATCTCCTTTTTCTAATGGTGATAAATGAACTCCTTCTCCTATATTTTGAATAGGTACATTTGAAAAAGTTGTACTATTGCCTTTTATGTTCTCTACATATACATCTGCTGTATTTTTACATATATTATAATGTATTACTTTACCTATAGAAGTTGTAAACAGTATCTTTGAATATGGATCTATTATGTTATCTATTAATTTATCTTTAAGCTTCATATTAATTACCTCCCACTCTAGGTTAAACTTACTATATGAATTAAACTTTATATAATGGATATCTAATTATAGAGTTTTTATAATTAAACATTTCATATTGTGCAGTAAATATACTATTTAGCTTCTTATAATTATCTAGTCTCGTTAGTTTAGAAGTATTAGTTGTATTGTTTGAACTTACTAAGCTTTCATTGTTTAATATATTTGCTACAGAAAACAATATTTTATTACATGATTTTAACATATTACTCATGCCACTATATTTTAATGAGTTTGCAGTCAATAGACCTGGTGTAATTGATGTTGTAAATCCAGTTTTCATATTTATAGAGTGTGTTACTTTCCTTGCTAAGCACACACCTGATAGTCCTCCAAACAAATCATTAATTGCTATTAAATCATATACATTCACTTGTGGTTTCCCCATAATAATCAACTCACCACTGTAAGTTTCTTGCCATGAATTTTGAAGTTGTGATACACAGTTTCTTATAGACATATGCCTGTTATTTGCATATAATTCTCTGCATTTCAAATTTTCATCCTCTAAAGTAGAAAATATATTAAAATTCTGTATCATTGAATTGTCTAATACTTTATTTTTTTGATTTGACCATTTCATATTGTAATCACTCGTTATAAATGGTGTTGATTCTAAAGTCCCTAATACATTATAAATTCCTCTTGTATTTGTTATTAAATTGTTATTATCTATTTTTATATTATTGGCTATAATTGAGTCATTAAAGTCTACTATATGCATTTGCGAAAAAGCTTTAGAATACTCATAGGTATCATTTTTAAACTTATTTATATCAAATTTGTACATCCAAATAGGTAAACCAAAAAATAATCTATGTTCAAATAGGAATGGTCTTGGATATACTACAAACTCAGGCATAGATTTTTCGCTCATTTTACATATGTCCCATATTTTTTTACCTATTGGTAAAAACTCATAAATTGATTCACTTATATAGTTAACACTGTGAATATCACTAAGGTATATCCCATTATAATTACTTAGATACATATTTTTAGATATATCACTCTGAACTTTTTTGTAAGCTTCTATAGAATTAAAATCATACATGCCAAAATGCTCTACATCATATTTACTCTTAAGATTCTTTTCCTTATATTCAATATTTTGGTATTCTATTTTAGAACTTCTCTTACTCATTAAATCTAATATTATATTACTTGCATCTTTCTTTAAATCTATATTATCATTTAAAAAATTCATATCTTCACTTAGATATCTATTTGTAAGCTCTAATCCATCTGACTTTGCCTCTATTAAAATAGTGTCTTTTGAAGTGTTCATTTCAATTATAGTACCATTAAACACAATTGGATATTTTGAGGGATTTGAACCATATCCCATTCGTATATGTACTCTAGTTCCTTCTTTCAAAATGTCTTGGCTATCTAATTTATTTCTTTTTTTCACTATTTCTAAATTAATTTCATCTCTTGAGTCTTCTTTATATCCTTCCAACACTTTTGATAATATACATTGATTTTTATTAAACGTATTTAGAGTGTCATTTTTTATACCAATACTATCACCATCTAAATTTTTTTCATTATTAAAATCATTAGTAATAATTACTTTTGCACTTGATATAGGAGAATCAACTTCTTGTGATATTTTTATATCTATAATAGACTTATATATATAGTAATTTGTCCAACTTTTTTGTCCATCAAAGCAATCTATACCCTCATCACATAACATAAATATAAAATTTGGAAATGCCCTAATGAGTGTACCTTTTTGCGAATATAAAAATTCATCAACTAGCATATTTTCTACAACTGTATTTCGATTATTTTTAGGAAACTCTTTAAAGGATTGAGTTGGCTTTACTTGTTCGATATTAAATTTTCCAATCTCATTTCCATGTATTTTATTAAAGTTTTCATTCTTAAATATTAAGTGTTCGTCAGAAGATAATTCTCTTTCAAATTCATCATCCAATTCACCTATGTTTTGTGGTTCATATCCATATTTATATTCTGGCTCTACAACTATATCTGATTTAATGCTTTTTAACTGTGTATCAATTTTATTACATTCAGATTTAGTAGGATATATAATATAAAAGTCTGGTTCAACAAAACCACTATATTTTTCATTTCTCGCTATTTCGCCCATAACTATATCTGTTCTAGGATATTTTACAAGTGAAGTTTGTTTAATTCCATTTTTAAATCTAAAATTTCTTACTTTTTGTATAGCATTGTCTATTTCGTTATATTTTGGTAGACTGAGATTTGGATACATTTCCAAATATACAAGTTTCTTGGAGGCACAAATATCCTGCATAGTTTTATTATCTATTCCTTTAGATGTATAATCTATAAAATCCTCTTCTGTACCTAGTCTCCCCTCAGGAATTTCATTGTACTTATATTCATATGTTTCTATAGCTCTATTAAATGGTCTAAAGCCTATTGGTTTCATCTTTTGAATTTTATCCATATCATAACTTCTACATTTAATAGTTATATTGTATAATCCACAAAATCCAAATACAGTGTCTACTTGAACATCTTTTATGGTTATGTACTCTGTTCCAGTCAGATTTACAAGTTCATTTTCCACTTTTATAATATCTCTATCTTCATTTTCAAAACTTGTATTTTTATTATTTAATCTGTTAAATTTTTTTATTATACTCTCATCGCTTGTTTTAAATATAAAGACAAAGTCAATTTTATTAAATCCCATATATTGTTTTGTTGGTATTTCATCATGATTTAATCCTATGTTCGAAAATGTATTACTTAAACTAAAATTGATATATGTAAGATATACACTTTCTTCACTACTCAATATTTCATCAAAATATTGTTCATTCATTATAATGTTTTTGCTCTTTATTTTATTAAAATCAATATTTTTTAAATGTAATTTTTTAAATGTAAATTTACCAGTGAAGTTTAGTGACTGTATCTTTTTAAGACTTGATAAGTTAGAATTTTCAAGATTTTTTTGAGTATAAAATCTATACAAATCCCAATCTATATGCTTATCTAATGAAATATTATCTTTATTAAAATAAGACTTTACATTAAATTCTTCCATAATTATTTTGATTCTTAGAGTCTCAGAAAAACCCTCTACAGTTTCAACTGACATACTCTTTAAGGCTACATTATTTATACTATTTGCATCATTTACAACTTTACATTCAACTGGAACAAATGGAGTATATTTAAACTGACAAATTAAATTTCTTAATCCATCTACATAATATTTGAAGTCAAATGGCGATTCTACTTGATATCCATTAACTTGATTTATACCATTTATCGTCAAGTTCACAAATATTTCTTTTCTTATATTCTGTTTTTTAGATTGTTCTATATTTGCCATCCTATTCTCATTAAGACTCTCACTATCATTTATAGAAGTTATACTTATATATTCTGGTAATATTTTAAAACAACAGTCTCCTATTCTAAAAATATTATCAAGATTGTCTTTATATTTGAGCCTATGTTCATATTGAATATATTCGTAATAACTTAAAGGTTTATATTCACCATCTAAGTTTCTAAGTGTTGATTCTTTGTATAGCATATTGACTATTTCTTGACTATCTTTATCAGTTATTTCCTGAGCAATAGCTCCATAATAAGATTGGTTTGAACTCTTATTAGACTTATTATTCATAAACTCACCTTCTTTAACTCACAAGCACTTTTATAAATTCACTCAATTATTTTAGATATTACACTTTCAATTTCCTCGCTTGTTATGTCTTTTCTATCGTCTTGTATTGTAGTTCTTATGTTTAAATTTTTTATATTTTTAAATAGATTCTTTATAATTTTTTCACCATAATCTATATCAGTATCTAAAGGAGATTGAGCAGATATTTTCATATTTAATACTTCACTATTATTTGTAAAAATATCATCTTCTACTATGTTATCTTTACTTTCTAAGTTACAATATTCATCATTTAATTTAGAGTTGATATTATTGAAAGATGCTTTAGCTTTTATTCTTCTCCCTAATAAAAATTTTTCATATTCTTCTTTATAAAAGGCTTCTTCAATATTATTTAAATTATTCATTTATAATATCTCCAATCATTTTTAACATCTTTATTTTAAATTTTTCAAGTCTGTTTTCATAAAAATTCAAATCTATATTTGATTCTTTTCCACCTAGAATATAGTCTATATCAATATTTTTATATCCTGCTCCATTTAAAATATCTCTTATTTGTAAATGAAGTTTTGATATATCGTCGTTATAATTCTTCAAATTTTCATTAACATAGAAATCGCTTATCTTAGAATTTTTTCTATTTGTACTATTTATGATATTATCTTTATTTCTTATGTAATCTCTCTTTTTATCTTTTATATGTTTTGAATTAGTAATATTATCCTTATCATTTTTATTCTCTATTTTAAAAAAATCTAAATTTGCATATTTAGTTCCTATATTTAATTTTTGTACATTTCTACACCTTAATACTTTTAGCTTTTCTGGATTATCCCATCTTGTATTTGAGAATTTATTAGAATCCAAACGATAATTTTTAGATTTTATGTAATTATTTTCTAGGTTTTCCTTATTTAAATTATTTATGTCATTCTGATTATTCATATACTCTTTATTAGACTTATTATTTGGATAATCTTTGTCATATTCAAGGTTCACATCTACGCCTCTTAATTTAAGAATATATTCAGACTTAGCTGTCATTTCCATAAGCTTTTCATAATCCCAGTCTCGTATTTCTTTAAGAGAAATTTCTGGAAATGCTGCTTTTACAAATAATTTACTCTGTTCTAAAAAAGAATTAAGCTTACTTCTACTTTCCTCAAAACAATCTATTATTGAACTTTCATCTAAAATATGAGATTCATAAACTATTCTTTTAGATATTTCATCTGCCAATCCTGCTATTGGACTTTTTGAAAAAACAAATTTATCAGGATATATTAATGCAGATTGGCATATAAAATCATTAAACTCTTCATATGTATCAGAAATAATACCAGCTTTTATGTATATATTTAAATTAATTAATTTAAATATATATTCATGTGTACTAAACTTAATATGAATTAACTTTTTATATCCTGTTTTTTCTTTTATATTTATAATATCTTTTATTAAAAGCATACTATATTACCTCTATTGTAAATTCTTTTGTAAATCCTGATTTTTCCATAATTACTTCAGAATATGAAGTTGGTAAACCTGCTAAGGACTTAGTAGTATCTTTCCAATTATACTCTTCTGGCCATAATGTAACTGTTTGACATATAATTTCTTCACGTTCTAAAGTGTCAATATTTTGAATAGATAATAACTGCTTATATTCAAATCTGTTAATCGTTCTAAATATAAACCTTTTATTTAAAATATCAATCATATAAATATCATAACCAGACCACTTCTTTTTCCATGCTTGTACTTGAATTGTTCCTGGTCCTCCTTCAAATAATGGAGTGTCTTCTAGCCCTAAACCTTGAAATTCTTCATTTTTACTGTCCTCACTAAAAACATCTGCATATAAATCAATTTCGTCTATATTTTTTCCATATTGAGATTCTAAGTCCAGCTTGGCCTGTTTTGCTAATAATTCTATTTCTTTTTCATCATAATTCATTTACTCACCTCCAAGTACTATTTAATTATTAGTTTCAATTACATCCTTTGCTATGAATTCGTATATATCGTATATAGGATTTCCTGTTGTATCTATTTCTTGACTTACTGATACAGGTGATACTCCTATTATTTTTCTATATTTTTCTTTTTTATCTCCATATATAAGACTTATCGAAAAATTATTTTTTCTAAGCGTATTTATATTATTAGGATTAAAGGAAGGTTGATAGTCTGAATTTTCTAAGTCATATTTCAGCTTATTTTCTTTGTAATTGTAATCATCTATTAAATTATCTATCAAGTTGTAATCACATTCTAATTCATCATAAACAAAAGAATTTATAGCTTTTAAATTACAATCTGATTTATACTGATTTTCTTCTTGCATATCTTTAATACAGATTTCTTTTTCATTATTCTTCAAAATAATGATGTTATAATTAGAATATAATTTTTTAAATATTAAATTCCAAGTCTTTTTACATAACCTTCCTGTGGGTATAATTCCACTTTCTTTTTGAAAAGCCTTAACCATATCAAATGTACATACACAATAATGACCGTATTTTAATTCACTAAAGCTTAGCTCCTTATACATATATCCCATATACACTAGAGCTGTTTGTACAGAGTGTACTCTAATATCGTATTTACTTCCAAAATCAACATAAAATAGTGACTTATCATAAAGAAATGATACATTATTGTCATCTAAATTACATTTATTTTTATATAAGAAGTTATCATCATATTTACATATATAATTATCATTTAGATTTCTTAAATCATATCCATATATCCAATCTGGTATATTTTTTTTTTCTTCTTTATTTAAAATAAAGTCATCACAGATACTTATATTTTGTTCTAAACAATTAGATGTATCTGAGAGAGCATTACTAACAGGAACTTTTATATATCCTAATACTATTCTATTTCCTACAGCTATATCATCAAATACCCTAGATGTATATCCATAAATAGGTTTACTTTGCTCTTTGACATAAAATTTTATTGCAGATATCTGTTTATTATGTTTTCTATTTATATAAATTAATACATCAGAACTTCCATAAAACTCTTCTTTATATGTACTATAATCTCTCTTATTTACTTCTTTTTTATTTATAGTATCAAAGTTTAAATTTGTCATATTTAACGCCTTTCAAATTACTTTTTTTAGAATATTCATATCCCTCAATAGTAAAATCATAAGAAAACACTGAATTCGAGAATACATTTGAACTACTTGTATTATTTGATACTGTTTTATCACTTGATAAACTCATAAAATCATTTAAATCTGTTGCTACAAAGTGAATTGTATTTTTTATAAAAATATCATTTATAGAAATAATCTGACTATCATTGATAATATCTATGCCATATATCATCATTTGTGTGACATATTTATATTCATTTAGAGATACTATCATTACATCAAATAGAGGCAATTCGTCTGAACTAATCTTCTTTTTATTGGATAAAGCTGAAATCTTATTTGTCAAATCACTTATTAGATTCTGATTTATTAAAGTAAATTCCATTTTTCCAGAAATCACCTTAGGTCCTCTAGTATATCCAGATACTTTTGTATTTCCTATTGATGTTACTGGCTTTTTATTTCTTTGAATTGAGTATGATATACTTGTTAAACTACCTAAAAGAATGGGCTTAGATTCTGGAAATAAAACAAATGCGAGAGAATCTGTACTTGAAAATGCTTTGTAAAAAGTATTATCTAAATCCATTTTACTTTACCTCTCTTTTGTGATTTATATTTAGAAAAACCACATGTAGCTTTTAAATACATAAAATACACCTGTAAATATTTACTACATGAGGCCTTATAATTTTTTTCTTTTATCTATTTACATCTTTTATTTTATGTTTTATTTTAATTTTCTTCTTTTGAATATACACCTTGTATAAGTGGTGATATTTTTCTAGCTCTATAATTTAACTTTTTCTCTAAAACAATTGTATCAATAGAGACCTCACTAGATTCATCTATTATATCAACATCATATATCTTTTGAAATGCACATTGACCTTGCTCATTTCCAAAGGTCATTGTTATATCAAATGGTGGTAAAGAATCTAAATAAATTATTCTATTATCCCTTATTGGGCTAAAGCCATTAGGTATTTCAAAATTTTCGTCACTTACTTTAGGATTACTTTCATTATACTTAGATTTACTATCCATGTTTCTACTTAAATTTATAGCATCTTGTGCTGTTATATTCCACTTCAACATCTCTACTGCATTTATAAAGTTTTCTTCTTCTGTTATAGCTAATTTTCCTGATGTTGTAAATATTGTAGATTCTGATGATTTTAAAACGCTTTTCATAGATTTAATTAGAGAATCTTGGTCAAACATAGCAAATACTAAGGAACCTTTAATCTCTCTTTTACCTCTTGAAAAACTTCTTGCATCTGGGCTTCCTAATGTGTATACTGGTTTTTTTTCACGTTCTATACTCCACGATATTTTTTGTAATTCTCCAATAACTTGATTTGCAAAGCTTACAACCAAATCAGCACCAGAAAATGATGTTAGTGTGTTTATATTCGGACTTGACATAACGATATCTCCTAACTATTAAATATAAACGAATGGTTTTCTTCCGTTTTTATTTTTTTAGACCTACTATAGTAGTTATTTTTCTAAGTTCTTGTGGTGCTACTATACCAACTTCCAACTTAGCTTGTCCTAATATTAAATCTTGTTGTGTTGCTATTAGATTGAAACTATAATCTAATATAACTCCTTGTAATAATAATGCATCTAGTCTTTTTGCAATTGTTGCACTTAGTGCATTTCTCTGTTCTATTGTATTTGCTTCCCCTATAAATGGGTCTGCCACTTCCCTTATATTATCAGTTACTACTCTCATAACTTTTAATGTAGATAATTTTGAATATACACTATCTTTCTTCGCAGATGTTGGAGCATCTACTACAAAAACCTTATTTAAGCAAGTTCTACCCTTTAATTTTTTAGAGTTGAATGAAACCAATTTGTTCCCTGTTATATCATTCAATTGTGCATTTGAAAAAGAATATTTTAGTGATTTCACACCACTTAATATCTTATTTGTTGGAGATGAATGTGGTAAAATACTTGTATTGAACGCAGCATAAAGTACTGCTGGATTTCCTTCTCTAAGCGAACTTACCTTATGTTCCACTA
Source organism: Clostridioides sp. ES-S-0123-01 (assembly GCF_020658415.1). Taxonomy (NCBI): domain Bacteria; kingdom Bacillati; phylum Bacillota; class Clostridia; order Peptostreptococcales; family Peptostreptococcaceae; genus Clostridioides; species Clostridioides sp. ES-S-0123-01. The sequence goes on along the minus strand of NZ_JACVWD010000004.1, from coordinate 491,787 downwards.
TAGGTGTAGGACCTGCAACTACTGATATAAACTTTCCAAGGTCTATAAAGTTCCCCTGACCATCAGTAATTATAGTACCTTTATCATCCTTCATTAAAAATTCATTACTGTATTGTGTTAAATATTTAGAGTGTGATTGGACACCTGATAGAGATGTATCTTTTAATGGATTCATTGCTATTACACCATATGTAGATTTATTTCTATAGGATAACACTGCACAGAATAAAGCAAGTTCATATGCAAAATCTTGATGTCTGTCAAATAGTTTATCATCAGCATAAACACCTAAAGGAACTATCCAATCTACATTATAATTTTCAAGCAATTGATAAGCACCTTGTTTTACTATGTATCCATTTCTATCTCTTTCTCCTGATAATGCCTTAAACATATCTTCTTTATTCATATCTAAACCATTAGAACCGCCTATAAAATATGTAGCTGATTTTATTAAATCTTTTGTAAGTTCTTCTGGTGTATCCGTTTCTGCAAAATATGTTGTCTGTAAATTGTTTATTGCATCTACTAATGCTCCAAAAGTTAAGTAGTCAAGAGTTGATAATATTAAAGGTTCTTCACCAATACTCATTTTAGATTCTGGCTTAATGATTTTTACATATTTTCCTATATAATTGCCAAAAGTGTCTCTCAAATCTTCTACTTTTACTTGACCTAAATTATACATATCTCCAGCAAACTTAGATTTTAATCTTATCTTTCTTTCTATCTTCTCTTTAACTGGCATATAATAACTTACGGATACTACTTGTCCCATTTGAAAACATTCTTTTTTAAGAGTTATAGTTTTTGACTTTTTATCTATTGAAAAAGAATTTGAATCTAATACTTTACTTCCTCCAATATATAATGTAAGTGTTCCATCTACTGGAGTATTACTTAAAAGTAGCTTTTGATTTGATGTTGCAGTCATAAAAATATTTCCATCTACTTGAGTTTCTATTTCTTCTCCTACAACTTCTACCCTATAACTTACAACTACTCTTTCTCCTTCATCTAAAGATGGTATTGTTATGACATTATCATTCATTTCAATATACTCATCTATAGATTTCCCATCATAAGTAACTACTATAGCAGCGCCATTTGGAATATTAGATAAAAAAATCTTTTTATCACGATTCAAAGTTAAATATTCTGGTTTCTGTTCAACCCAATATCTATAATTATAAGCTATTGAAACAGGTACACCTGCATCACAAGCATTTTTTTCTATTGATATGCTTTTAAGAAATTCATTATATACAAATCCAGAGAGTAGTTCTTTTCCTTTTACATAAACTCTAATTGAACTTGCAATAATCCCTTTTCCACTTAGTTTTATATCAGTTTTCTCACATCCTTGAGTAACTGATAAGTCCTCATCTATCTTTTTATTTTTTTCAACAACTTGAGATGGTGCACTTATATTTGACGTTGCGCATGTACCAGAGATTCTCATTACTCTTATATCTTGACATCCAGCATCTCTAGCTTGCTTATATGATTGAACTAATGTTGAACCATTTGGAATTCCATTTAAATTAGTGTCTGAACCAAATAGTAATTCTATAGAAGAATCATCTATCGCTACAGGCTCCATTACTGGGCCATCAACTGCTGTCCCAAGTAACAACATACTATCAGTGTTATATTCATCCAAACCAAATCTAAGTGCAGAACCACCATCTTTAAATTCGACTAACATTCCTGGAAGATTAGGATACATATTTCCTAAGTTTGCCATAAAGGTTTTTCCCCCTTTAAATTTTGTAGATATTATAGACTTTATACCAAGTGGAATTTATACTATTCTTGGCTAAATTCTATCCTTTACAGAAAATTTCATTTCTATATTTTTAAGTTTATTTACATTTAAAGTTTTTACTTTTTCTAATCGTATAAAATATTCAGATGTTTTAACTGAAGTATTTTCATCAAAACTTATGTTATCTTCAGTTGAGATTTCTTTTAAAAAGAAAATATCCCCAAGACCTTTTTTCTTTAGAAATCCTGTGTAAGATGTTATTATGTCCTCAAAAGCTTCCATAAGTCTTCTACATTCTTTTTGTGTTTTAGCTATAAATCTAAATTCTAGTATGCAATCAAAACTTTGTCTATACACTTTAATTACTTTACCTGTTTTTTCTTTATTTTCATCTAATTCATCAATTATATCAGTCAACATTGGCTTATAACTTTTCCCTTTAGATATTTCTCTTAATTTTACACAGTAATTTATTTGTGGCAGTATAATTTTATCTGTCTCATCTTTTTTTATTGTTTCAAAGGAAATTACTCCCCAATTATCTTCTAATTCTGTTTTTAAAATATATTCTAGTATTTCTTCTATCTTTTCAAAGTTGTTAATGTATTCTTTAGTTATAAATATATTTTTATTATTTTGAATAGATTCTGTATTCACTTTTTCACCTACCTATACTCAAACCACTATATGTTTTAACATACTCTAGCATATATACTGTCTTTAAACTTAAGTCTAAAAATAATTCTCCTGATTTACGTTTAGATAGTTCATTTATTATATATTCACTTATAAGTTCTCTCTCCCTTAATTCATCTAACAATTGTGTTAAGTTTTCTTTTAAATATCCAGATGATAACAAAGCATCTATATTTTCACCTATATATGAATATAACATCTTTTTTATGTAACACATGGTCAACTGAATCATTCTTACATTACATAAATACTTATATTCTGTATGCTCACTCATTGTAATTCCATTTGATACTACTACCCTTCTATGTAACTGACTAAATCTAAATGATACATATCCAAGTTCATTCATTTTTTCTATTGTTGAAGTATCAAAGGTATTAAATAGTGAAAATGATTCTGGAATTTCCTTATTTGTAGTATTTGCTATAATATCTAAACTTGCTACAAGTGGAGCATATACTATACTTGCATTTACAATGTTAGTACCATATGTGGTATATACATCTCCAGCTACTACACTTACCAATTGTTCATAATTTTTATCAAATTTTGATACTTCATTTACTTTTTTAAAATATTCCAGTATATCAATATATTTTTTCTCATCTATCCAAATCTCATTAGTTAGATTAAGTCCAATAACACCATGAGTTATGATACCTGTTTTCATTTGAACTTTACAAAAATTAAGCAATTGTTCATAAAAAGTCAAGTATCGTTCTCCATTTTTAATAGTTAGATAGTCTCTTGTTAGGTCATAATATTTATCTATTTTTTCTCTGTCATCTGTAAATGTATCATCATAATATACTCCTAAAGGCATAATAATATCTACATCAAGTCCTTCTAAAATAGTGTATGTACTGTCTAAATTATTGTACATTATATTTTTGTTGCAATCTAATCCATTATATCCTCCACTAAGTTTATATGTACTTTGATTTACTTCAATTATAGAATCCTTTGTTTCTATATAAGAATCACAATAAATACTACAAATTATCATCCCTTTTAGCTTTTGAGAATCTTTATTTATAGCTTCTGATAAATCATACAAAGTAGGATAATTTTTATATGGATATTTTAATACATAATCCCCTAAATTTTTTGGATAGACTACCCGTAAGTCATCTTGATTTATCATTATTTCAATATCATTATATATTTCATTTGCATACTTTGATTTAATGTGTATACTGTTTTTTATTATTTCTCCATTAGCACATTTTACATCCAGATAAATTTCTGCATGTGCTCCTGTAACTTTACATAGATAAACTTTACAGTCTAATTTGGATTCTTTTATAATTTTATATGCTTCAACTAAAGAACCTTTTTTCCCAAAGTTTGAATTCATGTGAGAAATTGAATTTATTTTTATTGGAGTGTTTACTGGTCCAAATTCTGAAGTTCCCAATAGATAGATATTTTTGCCATAGAATTCTTGTTCATTAAGCAAATTTTTTGATATGTTCATGATTATTTCTTTCCTTCTAATCATCTTTATTTTTTATAATTCTTCAAGATTAATTAAATACACTATATATCTTGACATTATTTAATATACTACCACTTATATTTATTTTGTAGATTTTAATTTATATTTTATTTGCAAATCACGATAATTATTTTTTACTTTAGATTTCCTTTTTTATACTTCATTCGCTTTAGTATTAATTATTTTTTATATAAATGATAATCCATAAGATATTAAATCAGAATTTTTATCTAATAAAAATTTTAATTTCGTATTTTTATTTACACTGACATAATCTTCAAGGTTTGCTTCAATGTAATTATTATTATTTAAGTATAATACAATACAATTATCCTTTATATTAGCGCAGACAATCATTCTATCTTTATTATGTTTGTTTTCAATGATAGTAGAGGTTATTGAATTGTTAAAAATAAGCAGCTTATCTTCGATAGGGAATGTATTTATTTCTATAGATGTTTCAAACTCATTTTCATCGGTTAAAGTAATCTTTAGTACATTTACTTTATTTAATTCAAAATCGTCTTTATTAAATGTATAATCTATATTTAAATAATTATCTACAACATTTATTAATTCAGTAGAAATAAAAGTTTTGGAATTAGTTGTATTTATTATACTAACACTTACTTTAGGAATTTTTATTGATATATCTAAATTTATATTCGCTATACTAAAACAATTATCAAAATTTCCAAATTGATTTATTTCAAATGATGGAGAAACATATAAATGTTTAATAATCAATACTGGTCTAAACCCAAAAGTTGGACCTTTATTGTTGAAAGTATTGTTTGTTGAATAGTTTGTAAGGCTAGAGTATCCTCTAGTTATTATTTTAGAATTATCAGATGCTGATATAGAACTTGTAATACTACAAATATCCCAATTCCAAATAGTTTTGTCTCCTGGTGTTATTAGTCCATTTAAGTCTGAATTTACAATATACTTATCATATTCAGATAAACCATTATTATTGGAACCTCCAGTTAAGGATTGTATTTTTAAAATATTATGCTCATAAGATTGATTTTCTAGCTCATTACCATATATGAAACCTTTTTGATTTATCTCATCAAATGATAAATCTGGAATAACTTTGTCACAGATTAATATAGACTGTCTATCAGTGTGGCTAACACAAATAAAATTTATATCTTTACCAGTATAAAAGCTTGAAAATCCATCATAGTAACTGTAATTACATGGAATATATTCTCCAACTTCTAACTTATTAATAGTTTTGTTTCGTTCTAAAGCTAAATCAAGAATATATCCATCTGAATTTATATCTATACAGTCAATAGTTGCAAGACCCTCTTTAACTGGAGATATTACAACATCATGTATAGAATCTTCTAAATTACCTACATCAATGGCAAGTATTTGACCATTTGTTTGACCATATGTATTACAAATGTATTCAACTCCATCTATTACTAATTTAGTATTATTTTGAGGTCTATTTGTATTTCTATCTGATATAAGTCTTAACTTATTTCCATAAAATTTAAATTTATAGCTACTATCAATACTTTTAAGCCAAATACTTGACCCTCCATAAAATCCATTGAAATTCTCTTTTCCCCAAAATGTTCCTTTTATTATAGCTTGTATATTTGCTTCATCATATCTTTTCCATCCTGATTCTGGTTGAAGTAATTGTTCCCCTATAACAGCCATTATTCTTCACCTCTTATAATCAACATAGGTCTAAACCCAAAAGTAGAAGATTTATGTGTTGTAATTGATATATCAAGTCTTTTGGGACTATTATCATTTACATATTGGTCATTATACCCTCTAACAACAATTCTATTTCCATCTGGAATATTTCCATATATAGATTGAATTGATAAAATTGCAATATTTTTGGTGAAAGATACAAGATATTTATAATTCCATATGTTATTATCGCCTGCATCTATCTTTCCATTTAAGTTGTTTTTCCATATATATTTATCCCAGTCATTATTAGTTGGCCAACCGCCTTGATTTTTGTTAACTAAACTTGAAGGAGAGTCTTTATATTCATATTCTTTAAACAGTTCTAATTCACCTACAGCTATATATAAATCTGCATGCTGAAAATTGAATTTATAATGTAAATATTCTACTTGTGAATTAAAATAATGATAAGAAGTAGCTTTATTTCCTGAAGGTAAATTTGATGTTTCATATATCTTTTCGAAAACTGTATTATCATTGCTTCCATATACAGTACAAGAGGATGGAGGTTGGATAGAACCAGGACAATTTCTGTTAGTTAGCCTAAATCCAGAAACTTGTATTTTATCTTTTTTTGATGACACTTTAATATATGGGTTAGGTTCAGAATTACTATGCCAACAGTCATTAGAATCTATGTTTGTTTTATTGAAAGCTAAATACGCAAGAAATCCTGTACTGTATGTTGAACTTTGTTCTAAAATATATTCATCAGTCTCATTTGCATTTAAAGCTTTTTTAGGAAAAGATACTGTTATATCATTATTGTAAGCCACTCCACCATCTGGTAAACACATAGAGAATTTTTTATAAAAAAAATCTAAACATTTTATAGCTACACTTTTATCAACTGAATTTGAGTTTGTTATTTTTATCCTATAATGTGCATAAAAGTTTTCATTTTTAAATATATAATTTTTAATTTGATCATGTTTTGGAGCTGGATTTTCTTTAACTGTATGTAAAATAACCCAATTTAATTCATCATTACTAGCTTCTATAGTCCATTCAGTTGCAGATTGTGGGAATTGTTCACTATTTCCAAAATGAAATTTATAAAAATTTATTCTTTGAGGTTGAGTTTTGAAAGTAACTTGTAAAGTGTGTGGGTAGCCAACACCTTTACTATGCCATCCTAGTTTACTCCCAAAAGCTTTGTATGCATATCTCTCATTGTACACACTACTAGCTTTTAAAACATATTCATCTGTTTCATCACTTTCACAAATATTTAGAGGAAATATTTTTTCTTTATAAAACATGTCTAAATTACCATTAATCTCATTCCAAGAAATATTATTTTGTATATTTCTATCTGCTATTAATTTATTATCATCTACTTTAACAAAAAAGAATTTGCCATCTGGAGTTGAACTTGATACATCCCTTGGAATTTCCTCACAGTTACACTTTCCTAGTTCTGAAAAACCCCCTATTTTACCAGTAGTAGAAGCAGTATATCTACAAGATATTATATCTCCAATTTCCATATCTTCTATTGAAGTTCGTTGTAACAATGTCCCTTCTATAGGTGATAATATATATCCATCTTCATCTATGTCTATACAATCAAACAATAAATGAACACCTTGACTGTTTTTATTTACTGATATTTTAACATTATGTATCTTATTTTCTAGATTTAATTTTTCATAATCTACTTTAGAAGTATTTTGTATATTTTCTTTTGTACTAAATTGTTCAACTACTCCATCAATATCAATATCAACTATATCAGACCTATCAATATAATTAACACATATTATTCTTATTTTTGTACCTACAAATGCAAATTTAATACTAGTTTCATCATAAGGTATATTGTCAACATATGAACATTCACCACCATAACATGTAAGTATTCTCATTTTATTATATTTTTCAGAATATATTATATCCTTATAATTATCGTCATATCTTCTCCAACCTGCTTCTGGTTGAGGAAGTGAATCTCCAACTCTAGTCATACTATTCACCTTCTCTTTCTACTGTATCAAGCTTGGCATCTATATAATAATTAGATGTATAATTAGCTGGAAGATTTAATTCCTTATCATATTTTAGTTGAATTTTTAAATCAGATATATTTAGATTTTTATTTATTAAATCAATCTTCGGATTTATAATTTCATTTACTATTTTTACTATCTCTTCTTTGTTTACAGACTCTGAGTCTCCTTCGCTATATGGAGGTAGTGGCTTTAATTCAATATTATCAAAATTAATGGTTTCAATATCTTCACAAATTAGCTTATATGCATCTAAAATAGTATCTTTGTCCATTAATAATAACAAATTAATATTATTAGAATTTATGTTAAAAATAGAATTTATGTCAAAAACGTTGTAATTAATATTATCTATAGTATAAATTCCAATAATTGAACCTGTAGATTTTAATTTAACTTTCATATTTTTATATGTTTTATCAAATGATATATTTTCAGTCAAGATTATTTTAGAATATTGAATAAGTCCTTCATTGTGTTTAAAGACATTTATAATTTTAGGATTTGAAACATAGCCATTTTCATCTTCTATAATTATTTCTAAGAAATTTAATCCATTTGATAAGTCGACATTACTTATATCTAAATTTAAATTACCTTCACTTACACTTAATAAATCTGTATATAATATTTCTGTATTATTTTTATTTGTTACTTTTACTTTTATTTTTGTTACTTCTATTGTTTTATCTAATAATATATCTGTTAAACTTATAATCCCATCCCATTCCCCAAAAGTATAATCAATATTAAACTCTGGATATAAATATATAGTATTGATAATTAAAACTGGTCTAAACCCGCTTGTGTCACTTTTAGTAGATGTCCTTACTACATTATATGAATTTGAGCTTGTACCACCTCTAATTGTTACTTTAGTATTATCTGAATCAGAAAAAGTATCAGTTATAGATGCTAAATTATGATGCCATATATCTTTATCTCCAGCAATAATTAAGTGATTTAAAGTGCTATTTAAAATATATTTATCGTATTCTGAATGTAAGTAACTGTCATTATATGGGCTGTCTGTAATTGATTTTACAGTGCACGAGTAACCTTTATAGGGATGATTATCCAATTCTTTTCCATAAATAAAACCTTTATCATTTATTTCATCAAAACTTAAATTTGGGATTACTGTATTAGAAATTAAGACATGTTGATTAAAATTATTTTTAACACAGATAAAGTTTAATGTTTTTCCATCGCCAAAATTTGAAAATCCATCTTCATAGATGTAATCACAAGATATATATTCTCCAACTTGAATATTTTGTATTAAGTTATTTTCTTCTAGTGTATGATGCAATAGAGATTCGTTTACATCTACATCAATTGCATCTAAGGCTAAATAATTATCTCCATAAGGAGCATTCGAAGGTGGCGGTGTTCCAATTTCTATATATAGCTTAACAGTATGAACACTATCTGTTAAATCAAGCTTTTCAAAAAATAACATTTGATAAATATAATTAGGATGTATAAAATTTGGTGTACATTGACTAGTTATAAATTTTTCACCATCTATCTCTACTGTACACTTATCTGTATGAGAAGCATCAGAACCAGGAACTATTAATCTTATTTTAGTACCAGTAAATCTAAATTCTAATATCCCATTTTCACCATGTCTATAATTTGTAATACATCCTGTATTGTTATAAGCAGTTATAGTATTATTATTTATAGTCCACTTATTGACATATTTTATTCTACTGTCTGTGTTGTCATATCTTTTCCAACCTTGTTCTGGCTGTGGTAAAGTACTACCTATATTAGCCATGTTGTTCACCTACCTCTGTGATTAACATAGGTCTGAAACCAATATTTTTAGCAACAGATGAAGATAAACATATATTAAATCTTTTTGCTGACAAATCGTCAATAGCTTCAATTTTGCCACGAACTGGTATTAATACATTTCCACTTGGAGTATCCAAGTTTTCATTGTTAATATCTTTTAATCCTGTAATAACTTTCTCTTTACATAAAGAAATCATATTACGATAGTTCCATATATCATTGTCTCCCACTATTATCTTTCCTTTTAAATCACTATTTCTTATATATTTATCCCAATCATTTTCTATTGGCCAACCGCCTTGATTTTTATTAATTAAACTTGAAGATGTATTTTTATATTCATATTCCTTAAACAGTTCTAATTCACCTATAGCTACCGAAGTTCCTACACCAATAAAGCTAAATTTATAGTGTAAATATTCCACTTGTGAATCAAAATAATGATAAGAAGTTGCTCTATTAGTTGTTGGAAAACTTGATGTCTCATGTATTTTTTCAAATTCTTCATTGTCATTGCTTCCATACACAATGCAAGTAGCTGGAGGCATAATAGATGAAGGGCAATTTCTATTAGTTAATCTAAAACCACTTGAAATTATTTTTTCTTTTTTTGATGATATTGTAATATATGGGTTATTATCCATAGGACTATGCCAACAATCATCTTCATTTACAGTTGTTTTATTAAATGCTAAGTATCCAAAATATTTTGCATTTAATACTCCACTTTCTTTTATAATGTAGTTATAATCTTCATTTGACTTTAAAGCTTTCTTTGGAAAAGATATTGTTATATCGTCATTATATGCTATTCCTCCACTTGGAATAGTGTAATGATATTTATTACTATTGTCATATTCTTTTATACAATTAAAAATAGTTGCATTATTTTTAGTTGGTGATAAATCATAAAGTGTATCCCCAATTGCATTAGTAGATTTAAATAGACAAATTAGATTTTCTTCATTCCCTGTTAGATTATTTTCTATAGTTGCTGGTTCTATTGCTTTATCCCATATTGCAAACTCTGATATTTTTCCAGTTAAACGAGTACCTGACTCTACAGAAAAACCTCCTCCTGCTTCTCCACCTAATACCAAATGATTTGTACTTCCATATATGATAGTACCATTTCGTTTTTCATTCAATTTTAAAGTTATTTCATCATATATTTTAACTGATTCTCCATTATATAGTATGTAAAAAGTCTTCCATCCATTGTTAGATGAATCAATATTAAATCCAGAAATAAAATATAAAGTTGGAGAATTAGGATGATTTGTAGCAATCTCTATTCTAAAATATCTATCTTTTGGAACATAACAACATGCATAACCTCCAAGTTGTGTGCAACTAAAAAACCTATGTTCTGCTCCAACTGTCCAGTCTTCTAAATATACTCTTATTTTTATTGTTATCTCTTTAGTAGTCCTAATTTTTTCTATAGGTATACTTACATATGATGACTTACCATTAAATACTAAAGAAGTTGGAGAAAGCATTTTACAAGTTAATTTGTTTTTGTTTAATTCATTCCATGAAATAGATGCTTGAACATTTCTATCAGATATAAATTTATTATCATCAACTTTTATAAAATAAAACTTTCCATCTGGTGTATCTGATGAAGTATCTACATCTATTCCTTCACAATTACAGCTTCCAAGTTCTGAAAAATATCCTACTTTCCCAGAAATAGGAACTGTATATCTGCAAGGAATTATATCTCCTATTTTCATAGAATCTAATGTAGATTTTTTTGTTAGTTTGGTTTCAATTAAATCTATCATATATCCATCTTCATCTATATCTATACAATCAAAATCAAATCTGACACCATCATCACTTTTAATTTTTACCAAATGAATCTTCTTTTCTAAATTTATTTTATCAAAGGCAAGATATTGTCTTATAGTTTCTCCATGAATATTATAATTTTCATACTCAATATCGTCTATAATACATTTCATATTAGAAGAATGACTAGCATATCTAGTATGGAATATCCTTATTTTTGAACCATAAAAAGCAAATGTAATATAACTAGAATTTACTTCTTCTATTGTTGCATTTTCTTGTATAAACATACCTGTGTTATTATAAAGCCCTGAACTTGTATCTTTTTTCCATAATCCTATATATTTAAAATTATTATCAATGTTATCAATTCTTTGCCATCCAGCTTCTGGCTGTAACAACTGTTCACCAACTATAGCCATTTATTCACCTTCTTTTTTTACTTGACATTATCATTATTAATATCTAACTCACAATCTATTAACTGTTTTATATACTTATCATTAATAAGAGTATCAGTTAATTGATTATGTTTTAAGTTAGTATTTTTATGATATTCATCAACATCAAATTCAATATCATACACTTTATCTTCTACTGAGATAATTCTATCATTTATATATTTTATATATTTTTGTTCTTCTAGTATTTTATTGTTTAAAATATCAAAATTACTTTTTATTGCATCAAATAATTCTTCACTAAGTCCTTCACCACCAGTCACTGGAAATTTATCTATGTTATTTGGTGGAGGTAAAACTTCATTAAAGTTAATATTAGTTGTATCAATGCAATCCTTTACATAAATTTTATAAGCTTCAATTACAGCATCTGAATCCATTAAAAACATTAATCTTATGTTATTTGAATTTATTTGTGTAAAAGTATTGATATCGCAGTAGGTAAATTCATTATCATCTGTTGAGTACAAAATATTAATACTACCGTGACCCAAAAAGAAAGGTTTAAAATGAGTATATATTTTATCAAATAAAATATTATTTACCTCAAAACATTTACTTGCAAGTATTAACCTTTGATCAGCTTTATAAATTTTAAATCTTTTTATAATACGCCTAACGTTGTTAAATGTCATTAATAATTCAAATTCATTAAAGCCATCATTATAATTATCTAACAATAAATTGAAAGAAATATTATTGAAATTATCTACTATGGTTTCTTTTAATGAATCATTTATAAAAATTTCAAGCTTATTCATTACATTCGATTTATCATTTATTGATAATATTAATTGATTTTCAGATGCTTGGTTTGCCTTCAATATAGGTTCGTAACAATATAGAATATTTGTTGGTGTAAAATTTTCATTGTATATATTCATATTAGAGATTCTAAACATACTTAATTCATTGGTAAAACGATAATTACCTCCATCACATCTTTTTGACATATATATGTTGTTACTTGCATGTTCTTGTGGTATTTCAGACAAAGTATCTGTTTTTTTAAGTATACCATTATGGTATATCTTTATATATTTATAGTCTTTAATTTCAAAAGCAAAGTGATGGTAAACACTTTTATCGAAGTTTGAATAATCTATAGAAGAATATGAATATTCACTAAGATAGAATCTTAATTTTTTAGATTCTGTATAAATTAAATATCCTTTGTTATAAGAAGAAACTCTAGTATCAAATAATATATCTTGTGTACTATTATCATTAAATTTCAAATAAAACTCTATTGAAAAGTTTCTAAAATGAGGATTAAAATTTTGTATTTGTAAATATCCAGTTTTCATATTATAAAACTTACCAAATTTACCACCCTCAGACATTGTTACTCCATTGTTATTTATAACCTTTGGATTATAGCTACTATCAACAATGTCTGTTCCGTTTAGAAAGAACATTGTATTTTCATCAATTCTATGCCTATAATGATATACTTTTTCTTCTATATTTTTATTTTCATTGTATTCAACAACAAACTTTATTTCATTTTTTCCTATTATATATTTTTCATCATATATAATATTAAAAACTAGATTTTCAAAAGTATCAATATACTCTTTTTCTATTTCATTATTTACATATACTTTAACTTTATTTACAGTAGTTGTATTTATCAAAACTCTAAAATTTATATGATGTTCTGTTTGTTCTATTATCTCAATATTAGGAAAATAATCATATGGTTCTGTTGGCACTTCAAAATTTTCTGTCCATCTTGCTACATTAGAAATTCTAATATTAGATATATATGCATCAACTTTATTTGTCCAAGCGTCAAAAAATAAAAGTCTTTCTCCACAGTAAATAGACAGTTTTTGCTGTAATTTTTTTTCATATGTCTTTATGCCATTCTCAAAACAATACAAAGTTAGATTTTCTTTTGAATAACAAAAAGCTTTGTGTATCCATTCATTAAATGTTTTTCCTCCACAAACCTCTCTATGAATTACATTCCATGAATTTCCATCACTGCTACAATAAATAGTTGAATTATCTAATTCGTAATATCCTAAAAGCAATCCATGATGTATTTTTTCATTGGTGCTAAATATACCAGCCTCATAGCCTGATGTTAAATTTTCAAACCATTCTATTGTAAAACTTGTATCCCCATCTAAAGTTATTTCTTTTGTTGGAACATAAATTACCCCCGTATTAGATTTAAATGATTTGCCAAATAAATCATCATCAACAATTGATACACCTGTAGCAGTTACTGTTTTTGGGTTTAAACTTAAATCATTAAAAGAATCTCCTTTTAAGTACAATAAAGTATGTTCATCTATTACCTGTATATGATCCCCTAAATTAGTTATGATACAAGTATCTGACGCTACTACTTCTTCTTTACCACTTAAAAGAACTTCATGTATACTAATCCAAGACCCATTTGGAGAAATACTTCCTTCTACACCTTCACTTTTGCATTCTATTTCTATTTCATTATAATTTCCATTTATTACATCTATATCAACTATAATAGGATTTAGACTTTCTTTTATTACTAAAGTTTTTTGACCTATTTCATTTCCGTTAGATTTTATTATATAAGTATTTTTTGCAGTTGGTTTTACTACTACTTTTACTTGTACTTTATTTATATTTGTAGATTCTTTGAATGTTAGGATTAATGTCCCTTTATAATCTGGAGCTCCCCAATGTGTTTCTAGATTAGTATCTATTGCTTTGTCTGGAGTATTATCAAGATAACTCTTATTTGCAGTAGCTACTGTACCTAAAGGCATATAATTAGTAAGATTCTTAATTAGTGTTATTTTAATCTCAATTTTTTTATATATTTTTATTTTTATAGTTTTTAGTATATCATTTATTACACTTTCATTATGCTCTTCTATATAAATTATCTTATCTTTACTACTTATTTTGTTATTGTTTATCTCATATTCTGTAGTTACACCAATGTTATTTGCATTTAAATACTCTATTTTTACACATGCATTACCATCAAAAATGGCTATCGCATTTGGAAAAGATATCTCATTTCCATCTATTTTTTTTTCTCCTAAATCTATTCCTTGCATATCATCACCTCACTTTATGTAACATTATCATTATTTATATCAATCTTACAATCAATTAGATTTTGTATGTAATCGTCATTTATCAAAGTATCAGTGAAACTATTTTTACTTAAATTAGTATTTTTATGATATTCGTCTACAATAAGCTTTGTTTTCACAAGTTCATCTTCTAAACGATTTACTTCATTCAATACACTAATCACAAATTCTTTTAGTTCTAAATTATTGTTATTTAGTATAACTACATTTTGCTCTAATACTTTTACTCTTTCAACTAATGGAGTTATATCAGATACACCACCAGAACCCCCACCAATCTCACCATTTTCTATCATTTTATTAATAATATCTATATCATTTCTGTTATTTCTTATATCATCTATATTAATACTTATATTGTTATCTATATCATCTAGTTTTTCATTCAATCCAGTAATAGCTTTTATTGGATGTTGGTCCTCTATATCAGTATTCTTTAATTGGTTATGGTCATTTAAATATTCTGTTTTTCCATATCTTTTTATTCTTACACCCATCTACCATACCACCTTACATAAATATAATATTAAAACTATATTTATCATCAATTGTTATACAACTAGAGTCCTTTATTATCTTAATCAAAAATTTACTTGTAGTTCCAGGCAATAAAGTAATGTCCAACTCTTTAAATAATTCAGAACTTCCACTTGAATCCCCATATGGCATCAAGTAAGCCATACTATCTCCCCTATCATAACTAGAAACTCCAACTATTTTTAAGGTTCCAGTTTTAGTAAAATCACCTGCATTTACTACTTGTAACTCATAAACTCTATCTTTACCTTGTACTAGTCCTAAATCAAAGTCACCATTATCCATATTAGCTTCATTGACAATAAATCTAATTTCTGGTTCAAATGAATATACATCTCCACCATACAACTTGTCTATAGTTATAGTATCAGATAATCTTCCTCCACTTTCAACTTCTACCTTTACATGATTTATTGGAAAAAGTTTTGATGATAAATCAACAATAACTGAATCTTCAGTATATTTCATATCTACATCTGTCACTATTTCTTTATTATTTTCGTCATATATTTTGATATTTTGTGTTTTATCAATTCCTATAAATGTTATAAAGTTATTCTTATACATTTCACAATTAAATATTTCTAATGTATCTTTACTGTCATTTAGATAATATCCTATTGAGTTAGAATCTAACAATTTTGTACTTCCAAAATCTTCCCAATTTAATCCATCTTTTGATGCTCTAAGGTTTAATACAAAATTATCAGAATATATTACTTTTAAATATGAATAATATATTGATTCGATTTCTGATGATAATTCACATTCTACATAATTTTCAGTAATAGACTTTATTATACAACCACCATTACCATTAGATTCTTTTGGTTCATACCTTATATATGTTTGAAATACATATCCAGATTCTTTGGGACATGGTATCAATAATTCTGTTTCATCATCATTTTCAAGTATTTTAATAGAATCACCTGTAAAGGTGATTCTATTGTTATCACTTGGAAATACATCCCACAGAGGATTCATGGTACCATTAAATTCCTCACTAAATATATATCCTGTAGATATTTTATTTAATTTTTTTTTACTCTGCATGAACTTCAACCCTTATACTAGTCACTTTACATATCTGAAAATTTTCATACCCATATTTCTTCACTAGTGATTTGGTAGTTGATATTGCTGATTGTAAAGTTGGCATGTCACATACAACTCTCCAAAATTCATTTGCTTCATTTGGTGGTCCAGATAGTTCATTTTGATTTACTTTTTCTTTATATTGAATTTGATAATTTACCATAACATTTCTTCCCTTCGATTATCTTTGATAGTATTTTAAATAATTTTTATTTTTTAATTACTCTTCGCTTACCTTTTTCTTTATTATTATGATGTTTAAACATATAATCTTTAAATGTATCAAGTGCATATGCAACTTGTACTGAATTTTGAATTCCTAACTTAACTTGTGTATCTTCTATAGACTCACCTGCAATATTTAACATATTTATCAAATATTCTACAGTTTTATTTGTTTTTCCAAGTTTTCCAATATATTTTATCTTAACTGATTTATTGAACATATCTTTTATTCTAAAAGCAGCTATATCTATAAAAGATTCCTCATTATCATAAAAAAATAAAATCTCTACTTCTTTAACTTCTTTTGGAATTCTTAAATCTATATTATAAGAAGGTTTTTCATCTCCTAAGAACGTATAAATTTCTTCTCCTATATGTATTTCTAAAACACCACGGTTTTCCATATATGCTTTAAATTTTAGTTGTAAATCAAATTCTTGATTGACTTTAAATTTTAACTTGGAACTTACACCCTTTTTCTTACTTGATAGAACAAAATCATCTGTCAATTCTAAATTGTCAATATGTAATATATTTTTTTCTAAATTTCCTAATGTTTTATTAGAATAATCAATCTTACAATCTTCTCTTATATATACAACTTCATACTCTGAATTACACAATATACTCATTTCTGCATACCATAAAAAAAGTTTTAAGGTTCTCTCAAGATGTGGTATTTTGCATCTATCCCAATAATATTTTCCACCTATATACTTCATTGTTGAGTCTATCAAATCTTTTATAGCTTTTTCAGGCTCTATACCAGCATATCTATAAATATTATGTCTCCATTGATTGTATAGTGTATCAAGAACATACTTCATAACAGAAACATCAATATTTATAACATCTATCGCTATATTTGCAAAATAATCAACTGGATTTTCTATAGGTAATTCAATTATTTGATTTCCAGCTTGTGTGTATTTTTTTACATACTTATCCTTATCTGTTATTATAAGATTGTCACCAAATATCTTATCTTTATATATATTATAATCAAAACCACTTTTGGGAAGAATCAATTCATCTTTACTTCCATCAATCACCACAAAGTCAGGAAAATATTCTGTCGCAACTCCAAAGTAACCATCATCATTTTTATATGTAGGTAATTTTGAAAACTTTAATTTAATTGGTGATTCATCAGATGATGTATCCTTGATTTTTTTCATGATTCCAAATTGAATTTGATACATATTATAAAGATTATTACTGTACTTATATAACTCATCCATATGGTCTGAAATATTTAATAAACTACCTTCTTTATAAAAATTTATCAGACTATAACCATAAGATGTTTTAAAGTCATTTTTTTGTATTGTCCCTTTTTCAAGTTCTTTATTTATTAGAAGTCTGTATTTGCTATTTTCTAGTCGTTTATATATATAGCATTCAAAGGTATATAATGAAGGTTTTGAAAGATAATCAGGATATATAGTTGAGTCAATAAGAGATAGATTCCCTTTATAATATTCTCCAAATAACTTATGCTCAATTATAGATGTTTCCTTATTATTAGACTTTGATATTAATAAGTTATATTCATCATTTTTAAAATCAAACTTTGGATTATAGTATTTTGAGAATAAATCTATACTAGAAATATAAATTTTTTGATTGTCAGCCTTTCCTACATCTATATTTAGATTATATAAATTAAATGTGGGTTTCCCTTTTGAAAAATCATATCCAGTGAGGATATCATTCATTTGAATATTTGAACCTTCATGTGTAAAATCTTTAATATCATCTACAATATGAAGACTACTATCTATGTTTTTTTCAATATTATCTAGTGAATGGTATAACTCAATATAATTTTTAGCTTTATATAGTTTATATTTAGATTCTAAAAATGTTTGTATTTTATCTGAGTATCCCTTTGCTAAACGTTTTTTATCTTCTATAAGTATTTGCTTATTAAAACCGTTTCTTAAGTTTATATTATTATTGATTAAAACCTCTGGTATATTTGGTATATCAATCAAATAAGGTAAATTAATATCTACATTAACTGATGAATCTGATGTAGACATTTTATTTTCTTCTACAAAAACTTTTCTTAAATCTCCATTCTTTATAATTTTTTGTAAATTTATAGATAAGTTTTTAATATGATTTTCAGCAAATTTTGGTTTTTCTATAGATATTTTATTGTTTATAGAGTTTTTGACAGCTATAGAATCATTTTCATTTATTTTTTTATCTAAGTCTTTAATATTTTTTTCAAAATCAAATATATATGTATCATTTTCTGTCTCACTTATATTTGTACTTTTACAGTCTACAAAAATTTGTTTACTTGGAAGACCTATCATATCCTCATAGTCATAAATTTTTAGATATTTATCAATATTACTTACTTCTATTGTATTATCTTGAAAGAACAAAGTATTTTGATTGGTCTTAAAAGTATTGTAGTTATCATTTATTTGTATTTTGTCTCTAGTATTTCTATATTCTACGAACAGCATATGTTCTATAATTGATTTATCTAAATATTGTTCCTCTCTACTTAGATAGTTTAATATATTATTAAAATTTCTAAATTTCTTAAAATCTTTATAGCTACTTATATATTCACTAATGTTTTTATCATATAATTTTTTATATACTTTATTTATATAGATATTACTTATGGATATTGGTTGCAAAGATTTCTTACTTTTTATAAAAAATACCTGTTTTTCTCTAATATACATTGACTTTTTGTCATTTTTTAACATCAACAAAGTATTGTCTATATTACTTTCTGTGTGTTCACATTCTATCTTATAAAATAAAGCTATAGAGTTTTCATCCCCAGAAAGATTATATTTAAAATTAGCACTGACGAAAACGCCAGTGCTAAACTTAAAAGTTGCAATCATCTATTCTTCAATCATAGCTAATATTTTAGCTGGATATATCTTAGAAGCCTTAATTTCTTCTGATGTTTCTCCTTCTGACAAGACAGTAATTTTAGCTTCAATTTTTAAATTAAAACTAAAATCACCAATGCTAGAACTAGGTCTCACTATTGTGGCTTTATAAGAAAGAGCCTGATTATCAAGTTCTAATTTTATATTTGTTGATGTTAAGTCTTCACCTTCATTATCAAGTGCCGAAAAAGTCAATGACATATTTTCAACTTTAGCAGGCAATGTAAAGTTATCACTAAGTTCTGTTAATGATTTATTTGGTGCAATATATGAAACAAAGTCAAAAGTTTTTACAAAATCATCAACCTTCTCTTGATTAGTAGGCTCTTGCTTAAGTATTCTAATATTAGTTATAGTTTTTGTAGATATAAGTTCACCTTTAGTAAGTGTTGCTGTAACAGATACGATGCTATCACCGTCTTTATATGCTGGTCTAGTAACTACCCCTTTATCACTCAAGCATGTAGAATTACTTGTAGTCCATGTTATTGATATTTCATTTCCTATAGTTGTTGGAAGTACTAAATCACTTGTAACCTTATTTATATCAGTATTTTTATTTCTAATAAGTTCCCAAGTTATTGCATTAGCAGCAGATTCAACTTCACCTTCTTGAGTCCATGCTGGTACTGTAACTTTAAATTCTTTACTTCTACTTACACTTCCCTTTGACACAATAATGTTTATAGTAACTTTTGCATCTTGTTCACCAAATACAGGTCTTGTTACTTTTCCTAATTGACCTATTATATTTGGACTAGAAGATGACCATACTATAGTTGAACCACAACTACCTTTTTGTATAAAAGTCAGATTTTCTGTGACTATATTTGGTATAGATATATTTCCTATATCCTCTAGTACACTTTGTAAATCAGTTCGCTTCGATGCTTTTACAAGTACCTTAAATTTTTTAGTTTTAGAGACTTCTCCAGACTTTACAGTAGCAGATAAGTATACTTCTTTATCTCCTTCATAGAAATCTGGTCTATTAATTATACCTAACATTAATATTCATCCTTTCTATTTCTCATTATATTTTATATAACAGGGTCTTCTTGTGAATTTGATTCATCCAATTCATCTGTAGAATTTACATTTACTTCAGTTTGAACTTTTCTACTTTTATATCTAGCAGTTATAACTGCCCCACCTATTTTAATCCCTGTCAATTCTCCTTTTTGAGAAACAGTAACTATATTTTCATTTGATGAAATCCAAATTATGTTATCATCCTCTACTATTTCTTCTCCTTCAAGTAAAGAAAGAACTTTTTTTTCTCCAACTTTTAAAATTGGATTTTCAGGAGATATTTTTAATTCTATTGTAGGTTCTTCAACATCTGCTCCTTTAGAAAAACTTACTATATTCGTATCAGAAGAATGCCATGTTATCTCTAATCCATTGTCTGTTTTATCAGCAAAATAAACTGATTCAGCATTATTTGTACAAGAATAGATATCTTTATACATATCTTGTATTTCTCTTAATGCAGTTTCACATCTAGAATCATCATTGCTTTCATTATATTTAAGCTCTTTTAATACTCCAACACCATATCTTTCATTTGGAGAATTTGCAAAAGGAGTATAAGGTGTAGTTAATGGAAGGTATATATATGTTTCTTCTGGTTTATCTTCATATTTTTCAAAAGATTTGTTTACTATTAATTCATCAAATGGGAAAAGTGATTCAGCATCTATCACTATCATACCTGATAAAGCTCCACGAACACCTTCTGCACTATGGACAATTTTTATCCTATCTGCAAAGTATTCGTTTGTATATACTGATTTACCATACATATGTTTTTTCATGAATTGCTCTGTTGATGAGAACATAAAATAGTGACTTTGAAAATAGTCAGCAGAGTCTGTTTTGTACATTGCAAAGTCCGTTGTTCCATTTGCTGTATGCACACCATAAGTTTGATGGTATTTTATATCTACAAGATTTCCGTATTTATCTCTATTCGAACCACCTTCTTGAGTAGTTCTTTCTTCAACTTCATCAAAACCTAGATAAAAATAAATTGGTCTTTCAACTGTTCCATCTTGTGCTCCATATATATAATAACTTAGGTCATTTAAAAGCTCTTTTCCATCATTTTGTGCTACATACTTTCTAATATAGTTATATAAATCTTGTTCATTATAAGTCACTTGAACTTCTACTGTCATGTCTTTTACTATTGGTTTATCTATAGTTATTGGTAGCTCAGATGGAAAAGTAACTTTTTCTCTTGATATAGAAGTTCTTGCATTAGGTGTAATATAAGATACTCCATATGAGTTATATTTTATATTTGGATTCATTAATCCAAACTCAGCCACAAATTCATTATTTACAGAAGCTCCTATTGTAACTTGCAAACTAGGTTCATATATAGTTGTTTTTCCACCAGCAATATTTGAACCAAAATCTCTTGGAATATCTCTTCTATTATATGTATATTTTACTATTGTATCTGCAGGTCTAGTATTAAATAATGAATTATTTAACCAAGGAAATGTACCTATATTTACCCAAGCTGACTTAGCTCCTGCATTTGATATAACATTTTTTCCAGTTGTTTTTACTCCATCAGTTCCAAGCGTATTGACTCCATTAAAAGGCTCACTATATTTAATATTAAACTTTGGTATAGAAGGTACAGATGAAGAAGTTGTAAATATACCAAAATTACCAGTTATGTCTTTCTTAGCAAAATCAAAACTATCAATAGAACCTATATAGGCTTGACCAACTAAATATCTATTGTCCTCATAATCTACATTTGGATTACCTGTAACATTTATAAGCACTCTATTTGGATGTATATTAGCAAGTACTCTTATTTTAGTCTTATTATTTAAAGAAGATGTAATAGGTATTCTTAAAAGAGCATCTGAACCAGTTATACCAAGTTCTGATTTAAACTTTTCATCAAAATCTGTAAACCAAGATAATTTACACCATTCAGATGAAGCAGAATTAAATTCAGCTATATCACCAGTTACCATATCTATAACATTTTCTGCTGGACCAGAATAGTCCTTATTTGGATTATCAAAAATTCTCATATAGCAGTTATGATAGTTTCTAGCTTGCGCATCTTTTACACCAGTTTTTAGATTTACAACTTTTGGTACAGTTTTTCCATCTCGTTGTTGAGTAGGGTCATCCAATTCTGTATCACATAAATATTTTGGAAAATACACTTCCAAATACATAACTGTATTTTCTTCTATATCATTATCCAGAAGTCCATATTTTAAAATTTCATCAGAGCCAACTTTTGTTGTTTGCTGAGTAATTCTATCAGATGGTCTTGTTACAGCTCTCACAACAACAGAATCAGTTATTTTAGAAATTTGGTCCTTAGTTATTATTTCATATTCACTTGCATTTATCTCATCAAAAGAAGAAACTTCTCTACCTTTTATAAGTTTAAAATTTGGGTTAGGATACACTATATTCCAACAATCTTCTTTTGAAGGTAATGATTTTCTCATTAAGTTTCCAGATACATCTTTTACTTCTTTAGTATAATTCCCTAAAGCCAAAACATTTGCTAAATCTTTTACAAAACTGTCTGCATCTGTTTTAAATTCATGGAAGACAAAGTCTTTTATTTCATTACTTAACATATTTAATTTTCCTTTCCATCTCTAAATTGGTTCTGGGTCTTTTAACATTCTTATACCAAACCATAATTTTTTAGAAGTTCCGCTATCATTATGAAATTTTAAAATTACTCTTGAATTTGGAGGTGCTGAATATACATATGTTGATGAACCTAAGAAAAGTCCCTCTTTTACTTCTCCCAAGTACCAATCTTTAAACCATAATTGTTCATTAAAATATAAATTGTAGTGGTCATTTTCTCCATATCCACTACATGTAACAGATATAGCAAGAATCTCAACTTCAGATGGAGACAAAACTATTTCTTCTTCAAACACTCCTCTAAGTGCTGGAACTTCTATTAATCTCATATAATTATATGGTTGTGTTTTTGATGCAAATCCCCTTATACTACCTATCTCTTTTATTTCATTGACTGTATTAACTTCATTAAGGTTCTCTATATTAGAAACAGATTCAAGTTTTGCCACATTTTTGACTTGCTCTAAATTTTCAATGTTTTTAAGAGTTTCTATGTTTTCTACTTCAGATAGACTATCTATTTTTTCTATGTTTTCTATATTATTTATTTCTTCAATATTTCCAACTTTTTTTATTTTATCTATGTTTCCACCAGCACTATAAGTGACATTAAAGTTACTCATAATTTCACCTCTACTACATCATTTATTAAACTTCTTCTTTAGGTATTGGCTCTACTTCTATCTCTTTATCTTCAACCCCAGTTAATACAGGAGGTATATTATCTATTACAGATACTAATCTAACTACTACAGCTTCATTTGATGATTTATCAGATACTTTATAAGTAACTTGATATTCTTTTACAACAGATGTATCAACTAAATCTCCACCTTCAACAGTTATTAAATCTGTTAAATCTCCATCAACTTCATCTACAGCTGTTACACCTTCTAAAGCATTGAATGTGTCATTTAAATTTAATGTTAAATTGTCTACGCCTGAAAATACTGGCTTAACAGTATCAACAACAGTAACTTTTCTCACAACACTTGCTTCGTTATTTGCAACATCTGAAACTCTATATGTTAATGTTTGTTCTCCTAAAACAGAAGTATTAACTATTCCTTCTATTACTATCTTAGAAGTTAAATCTCCATCTATATTGTCATTAGCAGTAACCCCAGCTTTTGAATCAAATGATGAGCCATATTCTACAGTACAATCTTCAACACCAGATAATATAGGAGCTACATTATCAACAACTGTTATTACTCTATTTACTGTACTTTTATTTTTAGATTTATCTTCCACAGTATAAACAATCTTATTGTCTCCAGGTATAGTATTATCCACTGAGCCTTCTATAACTATCGAATCAGTTAAATCTCCATCTATATCATCCATTGCTGTAACTCCAGCTTTTAAATCTAGTTCTTCCAATAAATTTATAGTCTTATCATCAGCACCACTTATTACAGGAGCACCTGTATCTATAACTGTTATTATTCTAGTTGCTGTTGTTATATTTCCAGATCTATCTGGAGCTGAATATTTCAAAGTATATTCCCCAATTGCATTCACATCGACTTCACCTTCAACTGTAACAAGTTCTGTGACATCCCCATCTATATTATCTACAGATCTAACTCCTTGCATTGGGTCAAAAGAACTTCCTCTAGGTATCTTCAAATCATTAAAAATCATAATACTATCTCCTTTATTTTTTATTTTTGTTATAAATATTTTTGAAAAGTTTTTTTAGAATGTAAATATGTTAGCTATTCAATAAAATCTATTACTTATCATCTAAATACCACTTGTTTTCAGTAGAATTGTCATTCAATATTCCAAGTGTTGTGAGTAAGGCTAAAAGACAATTTACTATATCAGAATAATTTTTTGGTAGTATATCAATATATCCAAAAGATTGTATTGTAAGTGGAATCATTGCTGCTAGAGAAACCCAAAACCCTCTATTTCCTACTCTCTTTTTTAAATAGTTCTTCATATATGCTCTCCTTTTACTAACGTTTTATTTTTTTACGTTGTTTTTTAGGAATATTTGGAGTTAATGTACAATAGGTTATATGACCTATACTTTCACTAAACTCTTTTCTTGCTTGATATAAACAATCTTCTTTTTTACTACAATAACAGCATTTTATTTTTACTGCTTTTGAGTAAAGCTCCTCTTTATCTTTCTTCTTAATATTTTTTTGCTTAACAGCCATATATTCACCCTCCTTATTAATACTTTTCATTTTCTGAATATACCAACCATTTTTCTCTATTGTAAATTATTTAGTAAAAAATTCTCTTATCTTTGACTTATTCAATAGTGAATTATAAACATCTTTTTTATAAATTACAGACATCATGCAAGCATTTATTAACTCATCAATGCAAATTTCTACATCATTTAGATTATCTTCCTTTATCTCATTAAGTAAGTTAAATTCATCTCTTAAATTAATAAAATTATTTATAAATGTATTTACATCATGTTTAGCTAAAAATAGATTATGTAAAGAATCCTCTATATTTCCATGTATACTTTTTTCATTAAATAAGTCATTTTTCATAGTTTTATTTATAAGGTTAAACTTTTTGTTTAGAATAAAATGTGTTTCTGAATTTATTGGTTGTCCTTTTTTTCTATTTTCAATCAAAAATAATTCTTTAATTATTTTTTCTATTTTCTTACAGTATTCTAATAAAATAAATGTAACTTGAATATCATAAAATAATGAAAAGTAATTTATATTATGATTACTCTTTTCATATTCATACTGGTTCAATTTATTAATAAATGAAGAATCTATATCATCAAATAAATAATCATTTTTTTTAGTTGTGTATATCCCCATTACAAAGATTTTTCTTATATTTAATAATTCGTTTTTTATATTTAATATCTCTAAGTAACTTTCAAACTTAGAATCTCCATATAAATTTTTAAAATTTTCCTCTTTTAGTATATATTGTTCAGATTCTGTAATAGAAAAACAATACTGCTTTGTAATCTTACCTTGATATGCATCATTTTCTATCAAACTCAAATAGGATTTGATTAATGATATAAGTTCATTTAATTTTGATACTACTTTTGATGGATGATACTTTTCAAATGACTTCAAAATATTAGTCTTATAATCCTCAATTGTTATAGGTTCATTTACTATTGATGTATATTCAAAATTTTCAAATCTCCCTACTTCTAAATTAGGATTGTAACTCAATATATTCTCTTCCTTTATACTTTTATCCATATTATTCCTTCCTTAGTTGAGATATCTTAGACTAGTATATCTAAGCTTGTTAGCATTATTTAAATGCTAACAAGCTTATTTGGGATTCTTAGATTTGTTGGTATTACGCGGATTTTTTGAGGGGTCATATTTGCTTATTCACTATGTAATATACCCTCTATAAGATATACTTTGTTAAACTAAAAAGCATATTTTTTGTTTTATATAAAATTTTTTTGTAATTTACTTTCAATATCTGCTAATGTATTTCCATATGTAAAATCAGTTATACTCATATCATTTGCTACATTATGATTCAAATTTTCATCATAAGCTAATTTATAATACTTAAGTTTGTTTTGAAAATTATTTTTGGTATTTACTATTAGCTCCTTGTGATTTTCATCTATTTTTACAACCACACCTAAATAATTATATCCCTTTTCCATAGCATGTTTAAAACAGCTCTCTAAATTAATTTTTTTTAACATTGTTCCCCCCTATTAAGTTTACTTCTTATATTTATTTTTATATATGTATACAATGACTAATTTTTGTACCATTAAAATTAGTATTGTATAAAAAATATTCTACCTACTACACTATTTAATTGATTCAAATTTACATCATTAAATACGAGTTTCAAATTATAGTAGTAAAAGACTCTGTTTTGGCAAAAGTCAAAGAATATTTATTATCTATATATATACCTATACATTTCTCCATTTTGTAACAAAAAAATAAAATTTATATTATGCTTTTTGTAGAATATCTGTATTTAATAAAAAATATTGTCTTTATAATCATATACACTTTTAAATATTTTAAATTTATTTTCACGATATAAGAAATTATATAATCTCTTATACAAGTATATACAATAAAAAATGGATTTAATTTGTCATATAATTTCTTAGACTTCATATGACTAATTAAATCCATTGCAATCAACTTTAAACTATGCATTTGATTTTTTTATTATAAAAGGAATGGTTATAATTGTACCTATTAAAGCATCTACCATATCAATCATAGTATCTTCTAGTCCTCCAGCTTGTGTAGTAGTCCCAATAAAAGTATCCATTAGAAATTCACCTATTTCCCACAAACTAGCCACTCCCATACTAAACATAAATACAAATATAACTAAAAATATTTTACTCATCTTACTTATATCTTTTTGTATATAAAAATATTTAATTGTAGAAAATGCTACAATACATGATATTATACCCGACCATAAATGTAAAAAATCATCATAATAATTTATGTCATAAAAATTAAAACAAGTACCTAATAATGATGCAAACATTATAAATAATACAAGTACAATATATAATTCATTGCTCAAAAGTCTTTTATTTTGCCTATTTAAAATACTTAATATAAAAGTACCAATTAAACTGATTGCTACTAAACCTACATTTCCAAAAGCTCTATTTGTAGCAAAAAATATGGCACATAAAACATATACTATATAAAGTAAAATGGTTATTGGCTTTAAAAGTTTATTCATAAATAATTTACCTTTCCAAAACATTCTATATTCTATAATAACTTAGGATTAACATCATTATCACCATAACCATAAAGTTTTAATGGCTTAAGTGCTGGGCCTTCAAGTATGTTTCCTTTATAGTCAAATCTTGAACCATGGCATGGACAATCCCATGTTTTTTCTTCACTATTAAAATTAAGTTCACATCCTAAATGAGTACATGTAGTATCTACAATATAAAAATCTCCTCTATCATCTTTATAAACACCATATCTTTTTCCATCAATATTAACAATCTTTCCTTCACCACTACTTTTAGGCATATCTCCACTACCTATTTTTAATTTTCCAGTTACATAATTCATCGCTACATTTGCATTTTCCTTTATAAAATCCATTGAAAAATAACTACCTAATCTCGATGGATTGAAAGTGTCCTTATAGTCAGAAGTTTTATTTATTATTAAATCTTTTATTATTATTCCTGCAGCAGTTCCATTAGTCATTCCCCATTTAGAAAATCCTGTAGCTACATAAATATTATTCTCCCTTTTATTGATATAACCTATATAAGGAACATTGTCAAAACTCATATTGTCTTGAGCAGACCATTTACATTTAAAGTCTTTTATCTTAAATACTTCTTTACCATAATGCTCTAAATCATCAAATATTTCTTCTTCAGTTCCACCTTGACCAACTTTGTGGTCTCCTCCTCCAAAGATTAATAGGTTATTATTTTCATCATTACATTGTCTAAAAGTTATTGATGGGTCATCTATACTTATAAATATACCCTTTGGCAATTCATTTTGTAGGACTGCAACCATTAAATAGGCACGTTCAGCATATTCCTTTGCAAAATAAAAATTCAACCCATCATACCATGGACTGTGAGATGAGATTATAACATTTTCAGCTTCTATTATATTATTATCTCCAGTCTTAACTCTACATATAGCTCCTTTTTCTAGGTCTACTATCGGCGTGTTTTCATATATTTTTAGCCCTAAATTTACTGCTACTTCTGCCAAACCATCAACATATTGTTTTGGATTAAATTGACCTTGATTAGAAAAATGAATAGCTCCTTTTACATCTAATGGAATATCATTTATAGTTTCATAATATTCGCAATCTATGCCTATTTTTTTACATGTACGGTATTCATCTTTAATATCCTTTATAGATTCTTCCTTTTCTGTAAAGACAAAAG
Source organism: Clostridioides sp. ES-S-0123-01 (assembly GCF_020658415.1). Classification (NCBI taxonomy): domain Bacteria; kingdom Bacillati; phylum Bacillota; class Clostridia; order Peptostreptococcales; family Peptostreptococcaceae; genus Clostridioides; species Clostridioides sp. ES-S-0123-01. The sequence goes on along the minus strand of NZ_JACVWD010000004.1, from coordinate 462,580 downwards.
ATGGAATCCTTTGAAAATCACATTTTATATTATTTTCACTGATTATTTTCTCAATCAATTTTAAAGCTTCATTATTTGCATTATAATATGATTTAGCTTTATCTAATCCATATTTTTTCTCTATTTTAGAATATACTATATCATGTTGACAAGTTACTTTACCAGTATTTCTGCCTGAAGTTCCATATCCTACTTTATCAGCTTCAACAAGTGCTACTTTTTTACCTTCTTTTGCTAATAGATATGCAGTTGTTAAACCAGTTATTCCTCCTCCTACGACTAGACATTCTACTTTTATATTCTCGCCTAATTTTTCATATTCTTTGGGACTTGAATTTAAAATCCAATACGATTCATTCATTTTAAATACTCCTTTACATGTTAAATAAGAATAGTTTTTCCATCATAGGGTTTATTTATTATAAATAATATAAAAAAATAAATGCAAGACTATATATTATTTGTTTATCATTTTCTCAAAGATACTATAGTTAACCAATCTTATAGAATGCTTTAAAATTCTTTTGAGATTACTTTTAATTGATTTTTATTTAATGAACTTTATTTTTATCTCTATCAATTTATATGTCTATGAAATATATAGTTGATTTTTGTATAGTAATATATTACTATTGATATTACAGGGGGATTATGTAGTTAATGACACTAAAACAAATATTCAGAAAAAGTAAAATGGAGGTTTTATGAAAAACAAAATAATTATAGGCATTACTTGTTTATTTATATTGCTAATGTCTGGGTGTACTTCAAAACATACAACAGAAATAAATGTACTAGCCACTACCGATTTACATGGTAACATCCCTTATGAGTTAACTTCTTATGTAAGGGAACAAAGAGAAAAAGATAAAAATATAACTTTAGTAGATGCTGGAGACTTCTTTGACCGTGGAGTAGCTTTAGGAAGTAGTATGGATGATTATTCTAATGCTATGCTTAAAGATAACAACAACAAAACTGAAAGCTATATTGAAACTCCTATTTCAAAGGACATGAAAGAAGTCGGTTATGATGCTGTAGTTCTTGGTAATCATGAATTTATATCTCTTAATAAATTTCATTTAGACAATATGATATCTGATTTTGAAAAACAAAAAATAGATGTATTATCAGCTAATACTTATAAGAAAAATGGGGATAGCTATACAAAACCATACATAATAAAAAATATTGATACACCAGAAGGAAATGTAAAACTAGGAATTCTAGGACTTACTATAAAAGAAGTTGGTGAAGGAAAACAACTAAATGAAAATGGAGAACTTGTAGATTCTAAATCTTTAGAACTAAAAGACCAAGAAGGTTATAGTGGTGAACTATATATGAATGATTTAGTAGAAGATGCTAAAAAATGGGTAAAAATCATGGAAAAAGAAAGTCCAGATATAATAGTAGCTGTTGCGCACACAGGTGAAAGACCTAAAAATCCTAAAAATCCAGGCAATAGAATACAAGATTTAGCTCAACAAGTTGATGGTATTGATGCGATAGTTGCAGGGCATAATCATGTTCAAATTGAACAACACGATTATAAAAACACATTGGGAGAAAAGGTTATAGTTACTGAACCAGGAAAGCATGGAGAATGTATTTCTAAAATTAACTTTAAATTAGAAAAAAATAACGATAAATGGAGTGTAGTTGACAAATCCAGTGAGTTAGTTAAATTTGAGAAAAATAAAGAAGATGAGAAATTTAGACAATTTGTTTCTTCACTTATGAAAGCTAGTGAAAACAATAATGAAATAAGACTGGCAAAAGTAATGCCGCCTGAATGGGATAAAATATTTATCTTTAAGTCTGGAACATCAGCAAACGATATATATAAAGCTGTAGGATATAAATGGAGAAATATATCTTCTCCAAAAGATAGAAATATGCTACAAATTGTCGTTATGAACAATAATAAACCTGTTACTTATCTATATGGAGAATCAGAGCTTATGCCATTTAATATAAAATGTGATGAATCAGAGTACAAAAACAATGTTGTGACTATTTATCCTAATAAAAATGATAAATTCAAAGTTATAAAGGGTGAAAAAAAATACAATATTAATTTAGAACATATAGAGTAGAGTTTTATTCCTTGATTTAAGATTGAATATTAAAATATTAATTAAAAGATGAGGTGTAAGATTTATGAAACATGACACAAAATATAAGTCAAGGCTAATTGAAAGTTTTTCAATTAAAAAGCTATACTATGACTTAGTTATAAAGCTATAAAGTATTACAAATAACTATAAAATAGATATTCTCATCTGATTTAAAAATTTGACAATGAAATACCCTATAGTTTAAGTAAATTTTTTTAAATAATAAAAACTGACTGTCAGTTAAATGTCAGTCAGTTATTTTATAATAATTTCATTTAAATATATCTAAAATTATCCCTTTTAATACTCTTTGGTTATTATGCGCTTTGATTTAGTGGTTTTTTAAGTAGTGCTAAAAGCATCATTCCAACTACAGCACCTACAATTATAGCCACTATATATCCAAGTGGATGAGTAACTACTGGTATAACAAATACTCCTCCATGAGGTGCACGAAGAGCTGCATTAAATAGCATACTAAGTGCTCCTGCTACTGCTGAACCTCCAATACAAGCTGGTATAACATGAAGTGGGTCTCCAGCTGCAAAAGGTATTGCTCCCTCTGTTACAAATGATAACCCCATTACATAGTTAACTTTACCAGACTCTCTTTCTTCTTTTGTAAATCTATTTTTGAAGAATGTAGTTGCAAGAGCTATAGCAAGTGGAGGAACCATACCACCAGCCATTACTGCTGCCATTATTTCAAATTGCCCTGATTCAAGAGATGCTACACCAAATACATAAGCTGCTTTATTCACAGGTCCACCCATATCTACAGCCATCATTCCACCCAACACTAATCCTAAAACTATTTTTGAAGTTCCACCTAAACTATTTAGGAATCCAACCATAGCATTATTAATTGCTGTAACTGGATGTATTACTAGAAATGTCATTATAACGCCCATCAAAAGGGTTCCAAATAAAGGATATAATAATACTGGTTTTATTCCTTCTAATGAAGTTGGTAATACATTAAATATTTTCTTAAGTCCTTCTACCAAATATCCTGCTATAAAACCTGCAAGTAATGCTCCTAGAAAACCTGAACCACCATCTCCTGCAAGAGCTCCTCCCACAAAACCTACAACAAATGCAGGTCTATCAGATATAGAATATGCTATATAACCTGCAAGTACAGGTAACATAAATCCAAATGCTTTATCTCCAATTCCCTTAAAAAATGCTGCTATTGGTGTATTTGAACCGAAATGTGAAGGGTCAATAGAGTAATCATCAAGTAAGAATGCCAAAGCTATAAGTATACCTCCACCAATAACAAATGGCAACATATTAGACACACCATTCATTAAATGCTTGTAGACTTTTCTAAATCCACTTTCGTTTTCTTCACTTGATTCGTTGTGACTTCCTTCTTCTCCATGATAAATTGGAGCATCTCCATTTACAGCTTTATCTATAAGTTCTTCCGCTTTGTGTATACCATCAGCAACCTTAGTTTTTATAACTTTTTTGCCATTAAATCTGGCCATTTCAACATTTTTATCTGCTGCTACTATTATACATGTAGCATTTTCTATCTCTTCTTTTGTAAGTCTATTCTTAACACCTGCTGAACCATTAGTTTCTACTTTTATAGAGATACCTTTACTTTCAGCCATTTTATTTAAACTTTCAGCTGCCATAAATGTATGTGCTATTCCTGTTGGACACGCTGTTACTGCTAAAACTTGAGGATACTTACTAATATTTTTATCTTTATTATTTAAAACATCCTCTTTACTAATTTCTTCATCCTGATATTCTTCACTGAATTTTTCTCTTTCTTTTTTATCTATTATTTCTTTGAATTCTCTTGCTGAATTTGAATTTATAAGTTTATTTCTAAAATCTTCATCCATAAGTATTGTAGATAATCTAGATAATACTTCAAGATGTGTATTATTAGCTCCATCTGGTGCAGCTATCATAAAAAATAAATTTGACAAACTTCCATCAAAAGATTCATAATCTATACCTTCCTTTGATACAGCTGCTGCTATACAAGCTTTAGTAACTGCTGTAGTCTTAGCATGAGGAATAGCTACACCTTCTCCAATTCCTGTTGTACTCATCTCTTCACGGGCTAAAATTGCTTTCTTATAATTTTCTTTATCATTTAAATTACCACTATTTTCAACTAAATCAACTAGTTCTTCTATTATTTCTGGTTTATTTTTTGACTTTAAATTTAATTTAATTGATTTTTCATCTAATAAATCTATAATTTTCATAAGTTCTCATTTCCTCTCTATATATTTTTTAGGTTATTTTTAAAATCTTTTAACAGATATTTCGTTTACTAATTTATCAATATATTTTCTTTCAGCTAAATCATATGAAAAAGCAGTTGCACTTCCTGAAGCTGCACCTAATTTAAGAGCATAATCATATTCACCAGTACTTAGATATCCAGATATAAACCCTGCTACCATAGAATCTCCTGCTCCTGCAGAATTTTTTACAGTTCCTTTTGGTACATCACTTATAAATACTTCATTATCTTCTGTAATCAGTAATGCACCATCTTTACCCATTGACACTAAAACATTTACAGCTCCCATTTCTTTTAACTTTTTAGCATACTTTACTATATCTTCATTTGAATTTAATTTAACACCAAACATTTCCTCTAGCTCATCATTATTAGGTTTAATTAGGAAAGGCTTATATTTTAATACATTAAGAAGAAGATTTTTTGTTGCATCTACAACAATTTTTATATTCTTTTCTTCTAGTCTAGACATTATATTTTCATATAATTTTTCATCTAAAGTAGATGGTATACTACCTGCCAATATTAAAATATCATCTTGATTTAATTTATCAAGTTTTTTATATAATAGGTTGATGTATTCATCACTTATATTGGGTCCTTGTCCATTAATTTCGGTTTCCTCTGACACTTTTATTTTTACATTTATTCTTGAAAAACCGTTTTTCAATTTTATAAAGTCTGTTTTTAATTTTTTTTCCTCCAATGTTTTTACTATATATTCACCAGTAAAACCACTTATAAAACCTAATGATGTATTGTCATGTCCAAGTTCTTTAAGTATACAAGACACATTTATACCTTTTCCTCCTGGATAAACGTATTCTTCATTTACACGATTTGTACTTCCTGTATTTAATTCATCTAATTTAACTATATAATCTATTGATGGATTTAATGTTACTGTATAAATCATTTTGCCACCTCTTTTTATTTATTTATCTTATGTTTATATCTTAACTCCATATTAATATCCCTGAAAGTCAAAAAATTTCTCTTAATTAAAAGAGAAATTTATCGTTTTTATCTTATTTAGTTTTATATTATCCAAATTTGCATGTGTATATACAACACTATGTTATATATATATCTATTTAAACATGTTTACAAATTTTTCAAAATTGCTATTTTCACATATGCTTATAACTTTCGCTATGGAGTCTACTCTTTTGTATATGTTTGAAAATATAACTTCATAATCTAATATTTTATCTTTATCAAGTGCCAACATTATTATTAAGCGCACATCTGATATTTCCCAAGCAATTGGTTTTTTTAGTATTCCAATTGCTATTTTATTATCATAAACCTTTCCAATAGCTCCATGTGGTATAGATACCATGTTGCCTATTTCTGTTGTTGCTATTTTTTCTCTCTCAAAGTAAGAGTTTTTCATGTCATCATCTATATAACCTTTTTGTACAAGTTCACTTGCCATAAAATCAATAACTTCTTCTTTATATTTAAAATCTAAGTCAGTAAAAAACAACGCACTATCAAATAAGTTTTTTATATCTAAATCCAAATATACATTTCCTGTTTCTATATATTTTTCAATTAATTTAATTTCCTTTTCACTCAACATTGGAGAGATGTTTATTACTGGTATATCACCTATTTCAATAGGTACAGTAGATATTACAAAATCAACATCTATAACCTTTACATATTCAACTAGATATGAAGGAATAACCTTTAATATTTCTAGCTTTTCTCTAAATATATTCTCTAATTTAGCTTTTATTAACATTGAGGTACCTATACCTGATGTACAAACTATTATCGCTTTGAAAACCTTATCTTTATTATTATAGGATGCCCTCTCAATAGCACCTCCTATATGTAGAGCTATATTTGCAACTTCATCTTCGTTGATTTCTATTTTTAAATCTTGTTCTATTGTTTTTTTAGCTATATTAGCTAACTCAAAGGCAAAAGGATACTTTATTTTAATATCTTGTGCTATTATAGGCGATTGATTCATGCCTAACTTTATTTTCTTACACAAGCTACTAATATGCTTATATAAATATTCTTCAAATATATCATCATGGCTTATATCTATTGACGTAGCTAGCTTTAAATTTTTACAAAACGTTCTTATCGAATTTATTATAATCTCTTTGTTCTGTTCATTTTCCAATATTGAACTTCTTTTGTTGCTATAAGTTTCTACATAGTCCTTTATAAACTCTCTTTCATCATACTTATGCCTGCTCAAAATAACTAATATATTATTTAATACATTCTTAAATTCTATATCAGTTAGTACTAATCCATTTTCATTTAATGCGTCTAATAGTATTTTTTTTATTATTAACTTTTTTTCTTTTATATCGTCATTTAAAAAATCATTTAGACTGAGTTGGTTGTCTCTCTTATTACTTAAATCAATTATACAATTTAATATCTTATCTTCATTTTCAGAGATACATATACCTTGTTTATGCTTAGATTTAACAGAAATTGAATACTTATCAAATATCCTCTTGACTTCTTTTAAGTCATTTTTTACTGTTGAAACACTTACATACATAGAATCTGCTAAATCTTCAAGCCTTATAGTATTTTTTTCTTCATTGCTTAAAGTTAGTATTTTTCTGATTATATATTCTACCCTATCTACATCATCATAAAGGTTACTATTTAAATTCACTTCACCAAAGCTTCCCTCTAACTTATAACCAACACCTCTTATTGATAAAATTTTACCATTTTTAAGCTGTTTGTTAATATCCTTTATTTCATTTTGTATAGTCTTTGAAGAACACCCTATTTCTTGGCTTAAGGCAAGTCCACTCATTGTATCTTTTGAATTTAACAGTATCTTTATTATATTTATCTGTCTAGCTGTTATATTTAAACTCATAAAATCACCTTTTACTCTAGATATTGATTTCTCAATTTTTTTATCTCTTCTTTATTTAAATTAAATTCTCCATATAGATACTCTTCTACACTATTGTATTCCTCATCAATTCTTCTAAAGGCTGTATTCATATATTCTTCATTTACACCAAATATATAATTTAATCTTTCTTTTGGAATATCTTTAAATTTAGGCTTACATTCTATAAACCTTTCTATTTCCTTATCTGCAAACTCATTGCTTTTTAGATAATCTTTCATTATATTTTCTCTTGATACACCCAAAATCATAAGAATTATAGCACTTCCTATACCAGTTCTATCCTTACCAGCTGTACAATGATTTAGTACTGGCAAATTAGAGTAATCTTTTATAAGTTCTACTAGCTTTTTATATGAAGGATTATTTACAGGTAGATTATAGTAGCTATTATTTAGCATATTAAACGCACCATCTTTTTCAAATAAACTCTCAATCATATCTTCGATAGAGCCAAAACGACCTCCTGATTCTTCTAATTCTCTCATTGCTGGAATTCTTATATTTTTTATATTTGATATTATTGTTGATGGATGTTTATGTGCCTCTTCATCACTCCTATAATCAAATACATATTTGATATTTAAGTCTTTTAAAATCTTTATATCATTCCTACTCAAATTTGACAACTTTGCAGACCTATAAAATAAACCATACTTTACAGTTCTACCATCCTCTGTTTTATTTCCACCTAAATCTCTAAAGTTTTTCATCTTACCACCTCTTAAAAATTCTCTATCATATGATAAGTTATCTACTATATTTAGCTCAAACATTATAAATTAATTTTATCACAATTTTATGCTATTTATTTAAAATATTTTTTCGTATTTGCTTAATAATTTTAAAATACAAAAGTATATCTTTATACAAAATTAACCTAAATTTTACATAATTTATTTACTACATAGAAGCTTTATAGTTTATAATCAATATACAGTAGTATATTTTATACAAATAAGACCATATTTAGAATAATATCAAATACATTGGAGGTTTTATATTATGGACATTCAAAAGCAAAAGAGCTTTATAATTAAATTTACATATGTAGTTTTAATAGCAAGTATTATATATGTTGTCTTAAAATTCTTATTTCCATTATTAATACCTTTTGTGATTAGTTTTATCATTGCCTTTATTTTAAGACCTATTATAAAACTTATTACAGATAATACAAACTTAAACCGTACATTTATTTCTGCGGTAGTACTTTTAGCCTTTTATGGATTAGGAATATTTTTATTAGTTAGTTTTGGTGCAAAAATATTTGCAAGTATAAGCGACATATTTTTTAGACTTCCTGATATATATAAATCAGGTATACAGCCAACATTAAACACCTTATTTTCTAAGATAGATGCTAGTACACCTAATGTTAATCTAGCATTGATACTTGGTTGGGATAATATCAGTCAATCTATGATGTCTTTAGTTGCCTCTATTTCAACAAATGCACTTAATGCTATTGCAAGTATTGCAAGTAAAACACCTGCATTTATGTTGAAACTTATTATAACTTTAATTGCTTCTTTCTTCTTTACATTTGACTATCAAAAAATAGTGAACTTTATTTTAAGACAGTTTCCAGAAAAAAGTCAGACAATGATAATCAATATAAAAAATAGTAGTATCAATGCTATTTTAAAATTGTTAAAAGCATATGCCATACTACTATCAGTAACATTTGTAGAACTTCTTATTGGTCTTAATATCCTACAAGTTGAAAATGCATTTACTATATCTGTCATAGTTGCGCTTGTCGATATTTTACCAGTATTAGGCACAGGAAGTATCTTAACTCCTTGGATGATTATTTCATTAATCAATGGAAATATACATTTGGCAATAGGGCTTTTAATACTATACATCATCATAACTGTTGTTAGACAAATATTAGAACCAAAAGTAGTAGGACAACAAATTGGTCTGTATCCTTTAATAACACTAATGTGTATGTTTGTTGGTGCTCAACTATTTGGAATAGCTGGATTATTTGGCTTTCCTATTGCAGCTACAATCATTAAAAATCTACATGATAATGGGATTATTACTGCATTTAAATAACTTAAAATCAATATTTTATTTAAACTTAAAATAGTGAGATATGTATTATACATCTCACTATTTTTCTACTTTGCACATATAGTATCAATCATTTCTTTATATTCATTTTCATTATTTAAAAAATCAATATTTTTAAATTTTTTTCGCATCTTTTCTTTAATTTCCAATGAATAAGATATCGTATATGGAAGAAATCTCTCTATTTTTTTTATATATTCTATAGAAAAAAATTCAGCATTATAAGCTATAGAAAACAAAATCAACATTAAACAATCATTTTTTATCATGTCTGTTATAGCTTCATTTCTACTGTTAATTTTAAAGTTTTCTATTAATTCAATAGTAAAGTTTATTAACTTATTTGCAATTTCATCCAATAAACCCTTTTTTGACATCTCTGTCATAATAGTCTTATGATTACACTTTAAATCTTCTTTTATATCCTGTAAATCATCAGATATTTGTAATAAAAATCCATAACCAATACAAAACTTTACCTCTTCATTTGTCATAAGCCCATTTATTAAATATCCATCTACTAAAACAGATGAACCTCCCTTTTCAATAGAAATAGATAATATTTCGTCTTTATGCAAATAAGTCTCCTTATCCTGCTGTTTTAAACTCTTTACTTGGCTTTCAAATATTAATAACAATGACTCATATATTTCTTTAAAATCTTCTCTAGGATAAACCTCTTCAATATAATCTATCATCTGAGATACTTTACTTTCATGACAGTTATTAGGTTTAATTTTTTCTCCTAAGAGTCTTTTTTCTAACCAACGATTGAATAAGGCTTTATCCATTTCATTTGTCTTTGTATTATCTAAATAATTGTCTGTATATGGATATAACATACTATATGCAAAACTTGCTTTTGAATAATAGACATCTTTTCCAAATAATAATTGCAGTGCATTTGAAATCCATACATTTCTCATGGCCTGCATAATATCTTCTATAGGTAAATCATCATCAAATCCTCTAGCATCTCTGATAAATTGTTTTGTTATTTCTAAGAATTTTTTTCTATCTTCTACATTCATTTTCTCTAATTTAAAAATATTCTCTTTTTCTAGTGTTTTTTGCAAAAAAGCTTCACCTTTTTTTATCCACATTTTTCTTAGAACAACATCACTTGGACACTTTTCTAAGTGAACTGATACTTTATCTATCAATTTATCTAATTCGCCTTCACACTTTTTTTGTGAATCTTCACTATATGTTTCTATTTCTTTACATAATTCGATACTTGAATTATTCCATATATCTTTACATTTGTCACAATAGCATTTAAATATATAATTTAATCTCATTTGACATCCCTACTTTCATGTCTAAACTATACCCTATATTATATCAGTACATATAACTAATATATAGTTAAAGTTATGATTGTGTATAATATTGCCATGAAAACTATTTATTTTTTCAACTTAGCTAAGGCTTCTGCAAATGGATTATTAAATACTTCTTGATTTTTATTTTGATTTTTTAGATATTGATTAACATCTTTCTTTGATGCTTTCTTTTTTTCCTCTTGTTTTCTTTTATTAAAAGAGGATAATTTTTCCCTGTACCCACAACTACAAGTAAATATTCTTCCTTCACCTTCACCACGAAGTTCTAATTTTTTATGACAATTAGGGCATCTTGAATTAGTTGTTTGTGATATGGTTTTTCTAGTATTACACTCTCTATCTTCACAAATTAACATTTTACCTTTCTTACCATTTACCTCTAGCATAAATTTACCACATTCTGGGCATCTATTTTTAGTTAAATTATCATGTTTAAATTTGCTATCACTACTTTTTACTTCTAATACAATAGCTTTTGAATAATCCTTCATATCATTTATAAATGTATTTTTATTAAGCTTCCCTTTTGAAATATCTAATAATTTCTTTTCCCACGATGCTGTAAGTTCTGGTGTCTTTAAGTCCACAGGAACTAAATCTAACAGTTGTTTTCCTTTTGATGTTATATATATATCTTTATTTTTCTTTTCCATCAAAAATGAATTGAATAATTTTTCTATTATATCTGCTCTAGTAGCAACTGTACCAAGTCCACTTTTCTCCATAGATGTTAAAAGTGTAGCCTCATTTAAGTATGGTGGTGGATTTGTCCTTCCTGAAGTCATCTTCAAGCTTTTAACTTTAAGAATATCTTTTTCCAACACATTTGGAATGCTTTCATATTCATCTTCATCATCCATATCTTTATAGCTTTCTTTCCAACCTAGATTTATTACTTTATTGCCTTTGGCTTTAAATGTCTCGCCCTCTATAGTTGCACTTATAGTTGTCTGTTCATATTCAAAGGGAGGACTTAATACTGCCAAAAACCTTTTTACGACAAGATTATATATTTTTCTTTCTTTATCTGTAAAATCACTCATAAACACTTTTTGCTCTGTTGGTATTATGGCATGATGGTCTGTTACTTTTGAATTATCAACAAAAGACTTATTAGATACAATATTACTTTTTAATAACTTATTACAAACCTTCGAATAATCACTAACATTTACAGCTTTTATTCTATCTTTTAATGTCCCAACAATATCCGAAGTTAGATACCTAGAATCAGTTCTAGGATAAGTAAGTACCTTATGGTGTTCATATAGTTTTTGCATTATAGATAATGTTTCTTTTGCTGAAAATCCAAACATTTTATTTGCATCTCTTTGTAATTCTGTTAAATCATAAAGCGCAGGTGAATATTTTTTCTTATATGATTTATTTACTTCAGATATTTTAACATCTAAATCTTTTACTTTTTTTGATACACCTTCCATCTTTTCTTTACTAAAAGTTGAGGAATTATTATTTTTATCATTCCAAATAAACTTTATATCTGAGTTGCCCTTTGTTGCAATTATCTCCAATCCATAATATTCTTTAGGTTTAAAATTTCTTATTTCTTCTTCTCTTTTCAATATCATAGCAAGAGTAGGAGTCTGCACTCTTCCACAAGAAAGCTGTGCGTTATACTTTGTTGTTAAAGCTCTAGTTGCATTTATTCCAATAATCCAATCGGCTTCTGCTCGTGCTATTGCTGAATAGTACAAATTTTCATATTCTTTACCACTTTTTAGTTTTGCAAAACCTTCTTTTATTGCTTTATCTGTACTTGAAGAAATCCAAAGACGTTTTAAAGGTTTTTTTACTTGAGATTTCTCTATTATCCATCTTGCTACAAGTTCTCCTTCTCTCCCTGCATCTGTTGCTATAACTATTTCATCTATATCATTTCTGTTCATTTGAGCCTTCACTGTATTAAACTGCTTTCCACTTTTTTTTATTACAACAGTCTTTAGATACTTAGGAAGTATTGGTAAATCTTCTAAACTCCATGATTTGTATCTTTCTCCATAACTTTCAGGGTCAGCAAGTGTAACCAAATGACCTAGTGCCCAGGTAACAATATACTTTGGTCCCTCTATATATCCATTTTTTTCATTTTTTGAACCCAAAACTTTTGCTATATCTCTTCCCACAGAAGGTTTTTCTGCTAGTACTAATATTTTTCCCATTTTAAAATACTTCCTTTCTCTTTCTCCAATCTTACACTACACTTAAAAGCTAAATAAATATACTTTTTCTTAACATTGTAACTATAATATTACCATAATTAAATCAATTCTAATTAATTATTTAATATTTTCTTCTTTTTTTATCACAAACCTATATTTAATTTGATTTACACACCTACTATCCTATTTATTTTTACGTATATTATTTAAATTTGTAAGTTTATAATTCGTAATTAGACTTATATTTTTATATTTTTTTCCTGTTTTTAAATTTTTTAGTTGACAAAACACAAAACCTTATATTAATATTATTAATACAATAAGCTATGACAAATCAATATCCGGTTAAGATTTTATAGAAGAGTTGCCATATGGCACACCGAAGGAGTAACACTCTCAGGTACTTTTTTAAAGTAGGACTGTAAAATTTACGGAACTCTGGAGAGACCCATTATGGGCGCCGAAGGGGCAAGGCATTTGTGCTCAATCTCTCAGGCAAAAGGACAGGGATTATCTACCAAAACTAGTATTATTAATACTTTTATTTTGGTTGCTAATTAGTGTATATCCAGAGCTGAATCTATTTTAGATTTAGCTTTTTTTATTACACTAGAAATTATTAATAAATTATACTAATTTCCTGTCAATTACTTCATTAAAAATTCTATTGATTGTGTAAAGCAAAAAAATGGGGGAGTGTTTTTATGAATCTAATTGATATTTTAAACAAAGTTGATGCTTTTATTTGGGGACCGCCCCTGTTGGTACTACTAGTTGGTACTGGTATATTACTTACTGTTAAACTTGGCGTTGTGCAAATAACAAAACTTCCACGTGCTCTTAAGCTAATATTTGCTGCTGAAAATAAAGGTAGTGGTGATGTTTCAAGTTTTGCAGCTTTATGTACTGCATTGGCTGCTACCGTTGGTACTGGTAATATCGTTGGTGTTGCCACAGCTATTAAAGCTGGTGGACCTGGTGCACTTTTTTGGATGTGGATAGCTGCATTCTTTGGGATGGCTACTAAATACTCAGAAGGTGTCCTTGCAATAAAATACAGAACTAAAGATAAAAATGGTCAAGTATCTGGTGGACCTATGTACTACATAGTAAATGGTATGGGAGAAAAATGGAGACCTCTTGCAATATTCTTTGCTATAAGTGGTATATTAGTTGCACTTTTAGGAATAGGTACTTTTACTCAAGTAAATTCAATAACAGACGCTATCAATAGTAGCTTTGGAGTGGACCCTAGAATTACAGGTGTTGTACTAGCAGTATTTGTAGCTTTAGTTGTATTTGGAGGTCTTAAAAGTATATCTAATGTTGCTACTAAGATAGTACCTTTTATGGCAGTTATCTATATTGTAATCTGTGGAGTCATTTTAATATCTTATTGGAATAAAATACCTGAAACTTTTGTATTGATAATTAAAAGTGCATTTACACCTACTGCTGCAACTGGTGGTTTTCTAGGTGCAACTATGTCACTAGCAATTAGAAATGGTATCGCCCGTGGTGTATTTTCAAATGAATCTGGTTTAGGTAGTGCTCCAATAGCAGCTGCTGCAGCTAAAACTGAGTGGCCAGCAGAGCAAGGACTTATATCTATGACAGGAACTTTTATAGATACTATTATAATCTGTACACTTACTGGATTTTCTCTTGTTATATCAGGTGTTTGGTGTTCAGACTTAAATGGTGCTGTTATGACTCAAGCAGCTTTTAATGGTGCTATTCCTACATTTGGACCAATATTACTTACAGTTAGCTTAACATTATTTGCATTCACTACAATTTTGGGGTGGAGTTATTATGGAGAAAGATGTTTTGAATTCCTATTTGGTGTAAAAGGTATGAATGGATATAGAACTGTATTTGTAGCTATGGTATTATTAGGTGCATTCTTAAAGTTAGAAGTAGTTTGGATAATTGCTGATATTGTAAATGGACTTATGGCAATACCTAACTTAATAGCTTTGCTTGCACTATCACCTATAATAGTATCTGAAACTAAAAAATACTTTGAATATATAAATTCTCCAGAAAATCAACTAAAAAGAAATGCATAAGTAGAAATATATAAATAAAAAATATAAAACCCTAAACCAATATAAGAATCGATTTAGGGTTTTATATTATTTTTGTTTTAAATGAATATATCAGATTAAATATATTTACTTAAGAAGTACTACACTATATAAAGAAGCTAATATCTATTATAGTTCATCTATTTAATTTAAATCATCCTAATTAAAATTTTATTTCATCTGGATATTTCCATGCTTTAAATTCATTAATATCTACTGCCTTAGGTTCTTTAAATTGATTTAATACTAAAGACCTATAGTATATTTCTGCTACTTCTTCTACATATCTCGATTTTAACAAAGCATCTTCAAGGTCATTACTTACAGTTGTCAATCCATGCCTTTCTAATAAACATGCATCCGTATCTAATAATAACTTTGAAACACTTTTGGCTAGTTCCAAAGTCCCTGGTCTTTCATATGGAGCTATGTCTACATAACCACCATAATTAACTGACTCATATACAATTGGTATAATTGGTTTATTTGCCACTGAAAATGCTGTTGCATAGAGAGAATGTGTATGCGATATAGCATTTACATTTGCTCTCACTTTGTATATTTCAATATGCATTAGTACCTCACTACTAGGTTTAATACCTTTCTCAGCTTCTATTACATTCCCATCCAAGTCTAATACACAAATGTGTTCTGTCTTCAATTCTTCTCTTCCTATACCTGAAGGTGTTATAAGTATATATCCAGTATCCTTATCTCTAATGCTAAAATTACCAGCTTTTTCCTTACACAAGCCATAATTCTCTGCTTTAATTGCTACTTCTACAATTTTAACTTTTAAAGATTCTAGCATAATTTACCTCCAGATAGTTATTTTTGACCATAGTATGCATTTTTACCATGTTTTCTTGAAAAATGCTTGTTCATAAGTAATCTATCCATAGTATTCTCAGGACTCATTAATTCTGTATAATATGCCATCTTTGCAACTTCTTCTAAAACCACTGCATTATGAACAGCCTCTTTTGCATTTTTACCCCAAGTAAAAGGACCATGGTCATTTACAATTACTCCTGGACAGTGTATTGGGTTTTTCCCCATAAATTCTTCAACAATTACATTACCAGTTTCTCTTTCATACTCACTACTTATTTCTTCTCGAGTCATTTTTCTAGTACATGGTATACTTCCATAAAAATAGTCTGCATGAGTAGTCCCACATGCTGGTATAGATTTACCTATTTGAGCCCAAGTTGTAGCCCAACTTGAATGTGTATGTACTATACCTCCTAATTCCTCAAACTCTTTATATAAAACTAGATGAGTTGGAGTGTCTGAAGAAGGTCTTAATCTACCATCTACTATATTCCCATCTAAATCAACTACTACCATATCTTCTACAGTCATCTTATCATACTCAACACCACTTGGTTTTATTACTACTAACCCTTTTTCTCTATCTATTCCACTTACATTTCCCCATGTATAAGTGATTAATCCTCTTTTAGGTAATTCCAAATTTGCTTTTAATACTTCTTCTTTTAGAGTCTCTAACATTCTGATTCCTCCTATATTTTTTTGATAAAATTTATTTTTAGTTTGCTTTTATTATTGATTATATTTATTTAGAATGATTTTGCAGTACTAACTATATTTTCTACAGTCAATCCATAATAGTTTAATAGAGATTCTGGATTTCCTGATTGACCAAATTCATCATTTATACCTATCCTCTTTACTACAACAGGGTATTTCTCGCTTAAAACTTCTGTAACAGCAGAACCTAATCCACCTATTACACTGTGTTCCTCTACAGTTACCACCTTACCAGTATTTTTAGCTACCTCTACTATAAGTTCACTATCAATTGGTTTTATAGTTGATATATTAACTACCATAGCTTCAAGTCCCTCTTTACTTAATAATTCAGCAGATTTAATAGCTTTTGAAACCATTATTCCAGTTGCAATTATAGCTACATCTGAACCTTGTCTAAGAATCTCGCCCTTTCCAATTTTGAAATTATAATCATCATTATGTATATCTTCAGTAGTTGCTCTTCCAAGTCTTAGATATACAGGACCATTGTAATCTACAGCAGAAAATATAGCTTTCTTTGCTTCTATTCCATCAGCAGGATTTAATACAACCATATTTGGTATACCTCTCATTAAAGATATATCTTCTATAGCTTGATGGCTTCCTCCATCTTCTCCTACTGCTACTCCTGCATGAGTAGCTGCTATTTTAACATTTAAGTTTGGATATGCCACAGAGTTTCTTATTTGTTCATAAGCCCTTCCTGCTGCAAATATTGCAAAAGTACTTGCAAAAGGTATTTTTCCACAAGTAGCAAGACCTGCTGCTGTACCAATCATGTCACCTTCTGCTATCCCCATATCAAAAAATCTATCTGGAGCAACTTCTTTAAATGATATACTTTTTGTAGCTTTTCCTAAGTCTGCATCCAATACTACTATATCTTTATTTTCTGCAAGTTCTTTTA
Source organism: Clostridioides sp. ES-S-0123-01 (assembly GCF_020658415.1). NCBI lineage: Bacteria > Bacillati > Bacillota > Clostridia > Peptostreptococcales > Peptostreptococcaceae > Clostridioides > Clostridioides sp. ES-S-0123-01. The sequence continues at coordinate 445,109 of NZ_JACVWD010000004.1, read as the reverse complement.
ACACTTGTCCGTAAGCTTCTCTAGTTGCTATTCCCATTCCTATAGACCTCCTTCTAAATCTTTCAATGCTTGTTCTGCTTGTTCTGCATTTGGAGCTGTTCCATGCCATGCCACATTATTTTCCATAAATGAAACACCTTTACCTTTTACAGTCTTAGCTATTATTACTGTTGGTTTTCCTGTAACTTTTTTAGCTTCATCTATTGCATTTCCTATTTCATCAAAACAATGTCCATTTATTAGTATTACATTCCATCCAAAAGATTTAAATTTGTCATCTACTGGACTAACATTCATTACTTCTTCATTAGAACCATCTATTTGCAATCCATTTAAGTCAACAAATGCAATTAAATTATCTAATTTATAATGTGATGCTGTCATTGCAGCTTCCCATATTTGTCCTTCTTGAATCTCGCCATCTCCTAAAATAGTGTATACTTTATAGCTTTTATTATCTAATTTACCAGCTAATGCCATACCATTTGCAGCAGATAAACCTTGTCCAAGAGAACCAGTAGACATATCTACTCCTGCTACCTTTTTCATGTCTGGATGTCCTTGTAACTTAGAAGCAAATTTTCTTAAACTCATTAAATCCTTTTTTTCAAAATAACCTCTTTCTGCCAAAGTTGCATATAATGCTGGTGCAGAATGCCCTTTTGATAATACAAATCTATCTCTATCTTCATCATTAAATTTTATAGGGTCTATATTCATTTTTTCAAAATACAATACAGTTAATATATCTACTATTGACAGCGAACCTCCTGGGTGTCCAGACTTAGCTTCTGTTATACTTTTTATAATACTTATTCTTATGTTTTTAGCTATTTGTTTTAGTTTTTTATTCATTTTTATACCTCTTAAATTTTTATATTTCTACTAGGATTTTATTAAAATTTATTTCTCTGTTTGCCATTTTACGCAGAAATTCTCCTACCTCATTAAGACCTATTTTATGTGAAATCATTGGTGTAAAAATAATATCTCCTTTTCCCATAAAATCTAATGTTGCGGTCCATGCTCTTCCAGGATAAGGACTTGTATATGAATTCCAAGAACCTTTCAAAGTAAGTTCTCCACGTAATATGCTCTCCGCAGCTTTTGCACTAAGTGGTAATTCTGTATGCGAAATACCTACAAATACTATAGTTCCTCTTTTTTTGGCTATAAGTAGAGATTGCTCTTGAGTGAACCTACTACCAGCAGTCTCTATGACAATATCAGCACCACCATTAGTTATTTTTTTTATTTCTTCAATTGCATCTACTTCTTTTGAATTTACTGTATAGTTCGCTCCTAGACCTTTAGAAAGTTCTAGCTTTTCATTGAAAATATCAACAGCTATAATTTTAGATGCTCCAAAAACCTTTGCCCATTGTAAAGCAAACTGACCTATTGGACCACACCCTAGTACAACTACACTATCTCCTACCTTAATATCTGCTTTTGCAATCCCATGATATGCTATAGTTGCTGGTTCAATTCCAGCAGCAGTTTCATAATCTAATGTATCTGGTAATTTTAAAACATGCTCTTCAGGAACTTTCACATACTCTGCTAAAGCTCCATTTACTCTTGTCCCAATTATATTGTAGTCATTACATAATCCGAAATTCCCCTCTTTACAATAACCACATTCTCCACAAGGAACTAATGGAGCAACAGCTACTCTATCTCCTACTTTAATGCTCTTTACTTTTGACCCTACTTTAGCAACTTCACCAGAAAACTCATGTCCTAAGATTAATGGATATGCTGTACCTCCACTCAATCCACTAACCATAGACCTAGGTAAATCCGAGCCACATATTCCAACATATTTAACATTTACAAGTACTTCTCCATCTGTTATTTCTGGTATATCAACCATTTCATATCTAACATCACCTATATCATATAGTACTGATGCTCTCATCTTATTTGCCATATAAACCTCTCCCTTCATGCTATACACTTATATATAGCAATATTTATGCCATACAAAAAACAAATAATTCATATCTACAAATACCTTACATACAAAGCATTTTGACAATGTATAATACATTTTATAAAATCAAATTACATTATTGTATAAATATAAAAAAATATGTTTTAAATAACAAAATAAAATTCATAAAATTAATAGTTGAGTACAATAAAACAGAATCCTAATATTTATCAAAATAAAAAGAAATCTACATTTCATTTATAGCTTTTCAGATAATCTCTGATACTCCTATAAAATCAATTATAGATTTCTTGATTCATTGTTTTCTTATATTTAATAAACTTAAGCTATGCTACTACAGGTTCTTCTGCAACATTTTTAAGTGCTTGTTTTTCTAAATATTCAAGTATACTTGTTTTATTCTTTCTAAATAATGCCCATAAGACAAAGTAAATTACAACTGCTAATCCTATATAAATTGGATTTGCACTTAAGAATGCAAAGAACACTAACCCCATCAAAGGTTTTCCTAGTATATTGAAACTTGTTATAAGCATAGCTCCAGCTGGTATAGCAACACCTACACTTGTAGCCATATCTGTAAATAATGGAGCTGTAGATGTACATATATATAATCCTAATCCAAACCATATTATACCTGAAACTATTACTTTTGGTATATTACCATTATGTACTGCAACTAAACCTTGTACCATATATGGAATTGCAAGTAAGTCTACAACTGGTAATACCTGATTACCTGGAAGTATCATAGCTACTACAAGCATTATTGGAATTAAGATAAGACCTGATATTAAAGTTGCAGGTTCACCATATCCCACAGCATCATTTACTGCTATATACCACTCGCGATTTCCAGCTTTTTGCATAATCTTTCTAGCAGCTTCTGTTATAGGTGCAAATGCTTGAGCAAACATACTTGCTACTTTTGGGAATATTGCCATAACAGCACTTGTAGATATACCAACTTTCATTATTTCTCCCCAAGCTTCCATAGTAGTTATTCTAGTCATATTACCTAGTATACCAATAAACATACCCAAGAAAAGACCTAGAGTAATCGGCTCACCTAAAAATCCTAATTTCTTTTCTAATTCTTTAGGGTTTAACTTTATTTTATTTAGTCCAAGTTTGTTATATATAGGGTCTGCAAATACTGCAAAGACAGAAGCTTCAACATTGTGCATAGCTATTATTGTACAATTAGGATATCTATAATAACTAGACCATCTCTTTGCAACTAATTCTGATATTAATAAACTGTATAAGTTTAACAAGACCATACACCCTATACCTAAAGGGAAATTGCCTGTCACTCCTATTACCATTGCTCCCCAAACCATATAAGAATAATTATTCCATAAATCTGATGGTTGGAATACATCTGTCCACTTTACTAAAAATAAAATAGTTTGCAATAATATTCCAAGACCTAAGTATATCATACCTGCACTTGTTGAAAATGCAACTAATGATGTAGCTTGCCAACCAACATCAAACACAGGTAAATTTACTCCTGTACTATCTACCATTCTATTAATTACTGGTGTTATTATTGGTGTAAATGAATTTAATATTAACGTAAAACCTTGCAAAGCAACACCTGCATATACAGCTGAAAGAAACGATTTCTTAGTAGTCACTTTAAATATTTTTGCTATTATGAATATTATAATTGGAACTATAATTGCAGAACCAAATGTATCGATTATAGATTTCATAAATGTTAACATCTTTTACCCTCCTATTTCTAAACATTTATCAAATTAATTAAATATGTCTAAATAAATATCTTTTTGTTGTCATTTTTATTCTAATAAATTCTTAAATGATACCACTTTGATTAAATTTATTTTGATAGTAGTTATTTTAATAATAGTTTATTATAGTATCTAAATTATTAATTTAGATACTATAAACACTATTTATTTAAACTATCAATAACCTTTAAAACTTCTTCAAAGAATGCATCTTCTCCTATACCAGTAAGACAAGCAAATGCATTTATAGTTGGTATTCCGTAATCACCTGATTGAAGTGGGCTTGTAAATGTTATAAAATCAAATCTTCCTGATTGTGCCAAATTTAATGCTTCTGTTGGTCTAGCCTCTGTTGTTGTAATAGATATACCCTTATCTCCTAATACTTCTTTTAATTTACCTGCCACCATTGATGATGTAACTGTTCCTGAACCACATACTGATAATACATTAAATTGTTTCATAATAATTTCCTCCTAATATTATATTTAAGTTTTATTTTATATAAATTAAATTGCTCAAAAGTTAATACTGCTTTTAAGTTTCTAATTTTCTATTATTTACTTCTAAAACATATTTTCATTATATTTCTATAAAATTTAATAATTCAGCTACTTCTTCTTTTGTTGATGCATTTTTTATATCTCTCAACAGCTTTATATTCTGAAAAACTGACATTAAATCTTTTAATAATTTTACTTGAGAGTCTGGATTCTTTACTGCTAGTAAAAATACAAGCTCCACATCTAATTTATCTGTTGGGTCTATCATTGAATTAAATTTTACTGGATTTTTCAATATTCCTACAGCTACATTAGATTCATTTACATGTTGTGAGTCTGTATGTGGAATCGCAACACACATTTCTCCAATATTAAGCCCTGTAGGTAATGTTTTTTCTCTTTTCAAAACGGCATTTATATATGTATTTTTTACATATTTTTTTTGATACATTTTATTTCCTAATTCTCTGATAATACTTTCATAATCATTAGCTTCTAAGTCTAATGATATTAAATCTACATTCATTACTCTAACTCCTCTCAAATTGTTGCTATATCTATATATTTTTAAATTTATCAAATATAATCTTCTTAAAATCTTCTTTATCAAAACACTGTTTAGCACTATTCATAAACTTTTCATCTTTTAAAATTTCAAGAACATTCTTAACAATATCTTTATCATTAGTCTTAAAAACTGGCATAAATACAAAATTCACATTGCCTACACCCCAGTCAATAGGGTTTTTTAATTTAATAAAAACAAATCTTGTACTATTTACTGCAGAAGAATCTCCATGAGGTACACCTGTAGCCCCTTTAGAATAGGTTGGAAGCATTTCTTCTCTATGTAGAACTGAATCCAAATAATCTTTTTCCACATATCCTTTATTGATAAGAATTGAACATACATATTCTAGTAAATCCTTTTTAAAATATATATCTGGCTCAAATATTACTAAATCCTCATCAAGCATTCTTCCATATCCTTTAATTTGACTATCATCTTGCTTTTTTGAAAGATAGATATCTAGGTTTTTAAAAACATCTTTATTATATGGAATAAAATTTATGCCTGGTATTTTGGGATTTATTGTACCAACAATGGCTAATATATTATTTTTTTCTCTTAATTTTTCAATTTTATAGGGAAGATTCTCATCCAAAGCACTCATTTGATAACATTTAGTATTGTTGTACTTTTCTTCTAATGTTTTGCTTATGTACTTAGCGGTTCCCTCTCCAGTAAGACATAGGGCTACAATTGCATTGGTTTTATCTATGTGCTTTTCCAGTTCATAATTATATCCCATCCTATCTTTTACAAGAGAAAAAAACATTTCATCAAGTTCTTCATCTCCCATAGAAACTTTCCTAGCTGCTTCTAATGCCATTAAAAGATCTACTCTATCAATAGTTTTAGTATTTATGTTAGTTCTCTTATTTACTATTTGTCCTATATTTGTAAGTGACCCAATATCAACCAAAAATAATATTCCTTTCCCTTGGTCTATTATTTTTGACAACTCCACCGCCTTGTTATATATATTCATTGGTTTTTCATCTAAAGGCATGTCTATGGCCACAGGAAATTTTACTCCCAAAAGCTCTTTAACAACATTTACAGTTTCTGTAGCTATACGACCATGAGAGATTATTATCAATCCAACTTTATCTTTTTTTACTTCATTCTTTAAGGCTGATTTTATATAAAGTGTTATAAATCCAATCTCATCTTCTGGAATCTTAATTTCATTTGTATCTTCAATTTTTATTGCAAAGCGTTTTGCTATTTCATATTCTTTTGAAAAATCTATTTTTATTTTTTCTAAGTTTACATTTATTATCTTTTGATTTAGTTTAATCCTTTTTATTGCTTCTTCTAAATGTATTGCTAGATATTTAAATGCATTTTTATTTACTTCTAAATTAGTATTTTTTTCAATTATATTATTCATTAGCTCTTTTACCAGTTTTACTAGACTATCACTTACAAAGCTATTTAAATCACTCATTGAGAAGATTTCTTCATCGTTTTCTAGATTAAACTTTATGTCAGCAAATCTATTTAAAACAAAAGTCCATAAAATGTTTTCTATGTCAATATCTTCAATATCTAGAGACTTTAAATCATAATATTTCTTTTCAATTGTTTTATATATATCCTCTGGTAATATGTACTCATCATTCACAATATTTTCTTTTATTGAGGATTCCTCTACATTAAATGGTATAAATATAGCATTTTTTAAATACTTTCTTATTTCTGTGTATTCAACCTCTTGAAAAGCAGCATCTTTGAAAGAATCCTTAAGCTTTAAAACTTCATTTATATCTACTACTACTATTGATTCACAATCTTCATCTTTAGAATTTATAAACTTCATAAAAGCTCTTGCACAAAGAACCTGAATCATATTTTGTAATTGCCCTATATTTCCACTAAATTTTTTTAATGCAAGTATTTCAATCACATTTTTATCTACAAATATTTTTGCATTTATTCTGTTACACTCTTGTTGAAAGATATTGTATATAAGGTCTATTTTTTCTTTTAACAGTCTATCATGTAATGATGGTAATGTTATTAGCATTGGTATTCTTCTTCTAAATGTCAACAATAAATTAGTCTCTACGTTTTCAGTAGTTGCTCCAATCAGTATCATGCTTACCTTTCTTTCAGCATTAGTTTCACCTAATCTTCTAAATTTGCCTCTGTCTAAAATAGAAAATAGTATTTCTTGACCTTTTGGAGGTAATCTATGAATTTCATCTAAAAATAAAACTCCTCCATCAGCTTCTTCTACAAGACCTGGTGTATCATATTCAGCTCCTGTAAATGCACCTTTTTTATATCCAAATAATAAAGATAACAATAATTGTGGATTATCACTGTAATCAGCACAGTTAAATACAACAAAATTAGAATTTTCTTTTATTACCTTTTTTTTCTTTGCAAACTCATACATATGTTTAGAAAATAAACTCTTACCAACTCCACTTTCTCCTACAATTAAAGTTGGAAGACCTTTTGGAGGATACAATATAGCAGACTTTGCTTGTTCTACAGCATTTCTAAGACTTCCCTTATTTCCAATCAAAGTTTCAAACGGGTCGCTTGATTTTTCTTCAATTACCTCTACGATTTCCATTTCTAAACTTTCTTTAGGTAAAATTTCCTCTACAACTCTTCTTGATATATTGAATCCTTCTGTCATCAACTCTCTGGTAATTTCTGAAATAGAAATATCCTTGCTGTTTTGCAATATTGCTGAAATCGCTGACTTTAAATAAGGATATCTTCTTTGTCTCGAATTACTTATATTGAGTTCTTTCCTTAGATTAGTTATATTTTCTCTAGTTGTATTTAAAAACTTTGCTATTTGAACATCTGTTAGTGGGTCTTTTTTATTTTCTGTATTTATGATGTTTACAAGTTTATCTCTCAACTCCATGCTTGATAACTCCTTTCTTGATAAATATATAAGCAACTATCGTGCCATACTTATTTCAATACTTTTTTTCTTTGCAACGCTTGTAAATGACTACTTTTTCATAAGCATTCATACATTTTGATAAACATTTGCTTTTTGTACATTTAGTAATTTACTAAATGTATTAACTGTTTTTGATTGCTGATATTATAATTCATAATATAGATTATCATATAAATTAGTTGTAAAATTAGGATTGAAAAGTTTATTTAATTAGATATAATATTATATATCTACTCAACAAAGAATTTATGAACCCTTATGCTTTTAACACTTTCTGTTTTTAAATTTTAATTCGATATAATAGTATTTTATTAAATGCTCATATACACAGTAATTTAATCATATCTCTAACTGAGGTATGACTTTATATGACATATTATACTATTTTATTTATAAAAATAATTTACAAGTATTAAAATTACACACAGAGAGGAAAATAATATGAAAACATTTAAATCTGAAGCTTTATTGAAATACTCTGCAAAAGATATATTTAATATATTTATAAAATCTGCAAGACTAAATTTCCCTAATTTTAACGAGAAGAGGGCGGTAGGTACATTTGTACAACAAAAAAATAATAAAAGATTTAAGGTTGAAATAACTAATTTTGAGAAGAATAGAATATATGAGATAAAAACAAGCAATAACAGAGAAAGTTTTATTACTAGATATGAACTCATACATATTGATTTAGAAAATACAAAACTTATTTTCACTGAAAGTGAAAGTGATAGAAATATATTTGGAAAAATTAATTCACTTATTGTAAGAATCTTATTTGGAAAAAGACAACCAGATGAATTTAATAATTTTATAAAAAAATTAGAACTAGAACTAGCAAATAAAAAGATTAATTCATAAATATAAATTAAATACTATTGTACTTAAAAACAATTAAATATATTTATTATAGAAATTAAATAGTTAAATAATTCATACTATAAGATAAATAAGGAGTACTTTTAATTATCTTTATTCTATGCGATTACCTAATAATAAAAGCTGTAGATTTTACCTACAGCTTTTTTAGATACTACTTATTTACATTGTTAAGACCTTTTGAATCTTATTGAAATACTTTATTCGCCTTAATACTCATAGTAGATTACATCTTTATACTCATCAAAAATCTTCTTATTTAACTCATCTCCACCGTCTATATTTGCACTATAAAAAATTGGTGGATTCTTTAACCCTCTATTAACTAACTCTTGAGTAACTTGAGCTATAATAGAATTCATAACAGTGGTTGCAATTACAGTAGACGTTGGACTAACTTTTTGATTTAGTCCATCTATGTCTACACAGGCATCTCCCTTTTGACCATGATTATCTATTACTAAATCACACACCTCATAAAGATTTTTTCTTGAAGAATGTCTTGAAGATACGCTCTTTGAATAACTTAAATTAGTTATACATATTACTGTTGCCATCTTTTTTTTAGCTTCTATAGCAAACTCTATACTTACTGGATTTCTACCAGATACTGAGTGAACTATAACTACATCTCCTTCTTTAATTGGAGTCTTATCAGCTAGAGCTGCACCATATCCTTCTAGCCTTTCCATCTTACTAGTGTGAGTTATCGGTGCTGTATCTAGCATTAGAGACTTTGCAAATACTGGATTTATAAGAACACATCCACCTGCCCTGTAGAATAATTCTTCTGTTAGTATTCCTGCATGTGAAGCCCCAAAGGAAAATATAGCACTTTTGTTTTCTATTGCCTCAACAAGGATTTGTACTGCTTTTTCCATATTGACTTTTTCTTCATTTTCTATTATGTCAATTAATCTTTTTATCTCATCTATGTATTTAAATTTCATACTTATAATACTCCTCCAAATAATGAACCTATAAACTTACTGATTATACCAAATAATGAAAGGTCGTTACCACCAAATATTAGTATCCAGTTTTTAATAGTTCCTGAGTAAATTACAGCAGATATTCCTACTAAAGCTACCATAAGTATTGCAGCTACAGCTGTACCTATTATAGCTCCACGTATACCACCTTGCGATTCTCCTATTACTGCTGCTGCTCCGCACTCAAAGAATGAAGTTATAACAAGTGGTATAATTAACATGTTAAATATATTGAAATAGTTACATATTAAAATCATAGCTGTAGATGTTAACATAGCAACTAAAAATCCTATTAATACAGCATTTGGCTTATAGTTAAATAGTATTGGGCAGTCAAAAGCTGGTAGTGCGTTTGGTACAACTTTTTCTGATATGCCTTGGAATGCTGGCATTATTTGATTTATTAACATTCTTACCCCATGAAGCATGATTATAAGACCTGCCCCAAAAGAAAGACCTTGCTTTATTGCATATGTTCCAATAAACTCATTAGCATCCTTAAATGCCCCTGGTATTACTATTCCAACAACTATAAACATTAAAAATACTGCCATTCCACCACTTATAGATATTTCTCTAAAGAATGATAAACTTTGAGGTATGTTTATATCTTCTGTAGACTTTTCTTTATTTCCTACTAACTTAGCGACAAACCCTGATACAAGTGCTAAACAACCTGCTGGATGCCCTAGTGTAAAAGATTCATCTCCAATAACGTCAAATACATACTTTCTTAATAACCATGGCATTATTGACCAGTAAAGTGCTGATAGTACTGCTGCAAAAGCTATTAATACTCCACCACCTAATCCAGCTTCAACTCCTGATGCTACAAATATAAACGGAAACCAGTAAAGCATGTGACCTGTTAAGAAGATTGTCTTAATAGGTGTAAATCTTGCTATCATTAAATGAAGAGCTAGACCTACAAACATAGCTAAACCTATAACTCCTCCATAACTTGCAGTAAAAGTAACATCACTTAAACCTTCTGTTACCGCACCACCACTTATACTTTGGAAAGCTCCATTAATTGGTGCTATCGAACTGACTAACATACCTGTTCCAGTTTCCATAATTATGATTCCAAAAGCTGCAAGTAATGCCCCCTTTATAACATCTGATGCTTTCTTTTTCTGTAATATAAGACCAAATGCTGCTATTAATCCAATTAGCATAGACGGATTACGTAAAATATTATTTGAAATAAAATCAAGCATTATATTTTTTTAGTGATAGGTTAACTATTTAAGTTTTCTACCACTAAAATCCCCCTCTCTTGCTTACTATTTTTAATTTCAGTAAGCTTTTATTTTATGTCGATTAACTTAAATTTACTTTTAAATTTACTTTTTTAAATTTATACTATTTCTTATCATTTAAAAAGGTTTGAACAACTTCTGTAACTTCTGCTAAGTCCATATACTTCTTAACTGGATATACTGGTACATTACAAGTTCCTTTTAATTCATTTAATAATTCTTGGCTTGTAAATATACAGTCACAATCAGCTCCTCTAGCTGAGTTTATATCTGTATTTTCTACTTCACCTTCTATACTTAACTGCTTTAAAACCTTTTGTATCGTCATTTTTAATACCATTGATGAACCTACACCAAATCCACATACTGCTAATATTTTCATTTTAAATTCCTCCTAATTTTGTTTATTTATAAGTTCTAGTATTGAGGTTTTGTCTCCATTAATTATTAAATTTATATTTTCTTCTTCATACATCATTTCTGAAAGTGATGCTAATGCTCTGATGTGAGTAGTGTTATCTATAGCAGCTAGTACCATAAATATATTCACTGGCTTTCCTAATAAATCAACCTCATCTTTTACTATAAGTAAAGACATGGCAAGTTTGTTTACCCCTTCTTTAGAACTTGCATGTGGTAGAGCAAATCTATCAGCTAAAACAATATAAGGTCCATACTTTTCAACTGACTTTATCATATTTTCTATATACAAGTCTTCTATAGAGTTGTCTTCTAACAATGGTTTTGAGGCTATTTTTATTGCTTCTTTCCAATCTTTAACATTTTTTATTATATTGACCCTATCTTCATTAATTAATTCCTTTAACATTGGTTGATACATCTCTCCTTCATCTATCTTATGTATTATGTTTAATAAGTCAGCTTTTAATGATTCTTCGTTATTAATAACTCCATTTTTTCTTATCGCCTGTATTATCAGTTCAAGATTGAAATACTTCTCATTTTCTTTTACACTTATGAGTTTGTTCATCAGTAATTGAATGTCTGATGTTGTTAAAAGAGGATTCACAACTATTACATTACTTACATTTTGTATGTCTATGGTTGTAATTATGTAATCATAGTATATATTTACTTCTTTTAGTTGCTTAATAGATACTATACCTACTATTTCTATAGTTGGTATGTATTTGTATAGCTGTATTTCCAAACTCTTTGATACCATAAGACCATTAGGACAAACTAGTAAAACTTTATTCTTTCTTAGACCATTATCTCTAGAACCTCTTAAGTATCCTCCAAAATATGCTGCTATAAATCCTATTTCTTCTTCTCTTATACCTTCAAATACAGGAAACTCTTCTTCATTTTCTATAATTGACTTTATAATCTTATAAAGTGACTTATGTTTATACTTCGTTTCGTCTAGCATAGGGTTGCTAATAGGAAACTTAAATCTTATTCTGTTGTAAGAAGAATGCAAGTGCCTTAAAATATTTTTTTTAAACTCATGTTTACTTTCTAATTTTATTGCTGTATTTACTTCAAACTTGTCTATAAGTTTATCTACATATTCTTCAACAACATCTTCCTTAACTTCACTATTTAAACTAGGAAGTGAACTTACATAAGCACATACATAGGCTTGTTCATTTTCATTAGCTTCTTCACACAAAAGTTCTTTACAATTATTAAAGTAACTAATTTTTTTAGCTTCATTTAGATATTTATAAGAATACAAGGTTTTCCCATCTCTTATTCTTTTATTTAGAAACTTTGTAAACTTAGTTAAATTTAATAAAGAGTAATCTGTAAGGTTTATGCATCCCTTTGTATCAAAGTCAGTTACTTCCTTACTTATAGAATTAATTTCTAATACATTTTCTTGTGTAAGTAGCAAGAAAAGTTCTCTAATAACATATTCATCACCTATTACTTTGTACTTTCCCTTGTACTCTAATTTTAGTCCCATTGTTTGAAGGTGCTTTTTTATATCAGTTATTGTTTGTACTACTGTGTTTTTTGAAAGTAACATTTCATTTGTTAGTTTTTCTATTGATATTTTTTCATCATGTAATATCTTGTTTAATATAAAAGTTTTTCTATATTCACTATCTAGAAATTTATCTTCTTCAGCTGAAATTATTTTTCTTACATTACCTAAGTTACCTTCAAATATAAATTTGTGCTTTATATTTTTTATATTACCTCTTTTTCCTAGTTCTTCATTTATAGATAGGATATCGTAATAAACAGTTCTTTTTGATACATTAAACTTTTCTTGTAGCTCTTGTGATGTTACATTGTTATTTTTAATAATAAAATCTAATATTTTTTTAGCCCTTTCCTTCATACTGCCTCCTTAATTTTATTATCTATATTTTACATACATAGTGCCATACCAAATAATTGCACATGATTTTACCTTATTCTATAATTTTGCACAGTTTAACCCTAATCTAAAAGATAAATGATACTAAAAAGTATTTTTTAAAAAATATGGGAATGGCATAGATTATTTTTTCAAAAAAACAATCTATACTGAGTAAAAAATCCCTAAGTTGTGTCTACTTAAATAAATAGTACTGTAATGATTTAATACAATCAAATACAATTATTACCATACAGATTGAAATAAGTATCTTTGCTAAAATCAGAAAAACACAGAATTTAGTATGAAGGTATGATACGATATATTTAACAAATAAATTGAAAGATAACAAATCAACCATCAAATAAAATAATGTCTATTATATTTATTATCAAGAAATTTTTGAAAGTAAGGAGAATTCGTATGGAACTGTTTAGCAAAAATAAAAAAGAAACAAAAGTCGAAAAATCAGAAGTAAAGCAGTATATTACTGGGGCAGGTGGCTGTATTGTCAGCAAATCGATTCTCAATGGAACATCAAAACTGAGGTGGCTTTTTAGAGAGCATAGTGAGTTTGGAAATGGATAGATTGCTTTTGGTGATACAGATACACAAGAGTATGTAGACAATCCCAAGAATATGGCAATTGTAGATTTTAATACACTTATTAACGTTGAACCAACTACTTTGAATATTTTTTATATGCCCATAGGAACTGATTTAGAATTTCACTCTAATAAAAGTGGAAAATATTTTATTGATACAAATACAGGAAAAGAAATTAGAGAACAAGTTAAACATCCTGCTCAAATAGCATTTGAAAAAAACCTAAAATTTCTAAATCAGGAAAACTATTCAATAGAATTCTTTCAAAGCTTGTTTCAAAGAAGTGAGAAACTTGAACCATTCATTATAGGAGAAACAGATTTCCCAAGTGGAGAAGTTGTCCTTGCAGACCCTCTTGCGTATTTAGGTAGTGAATATATGACTTATTTAGAAAGAAAAATACCTGTTGGAAGTTATTCGGTAGAAATTTCTATCTGCCATTCTAAAATTGCAGGACTTAGAATTGCAGCATCAAGATTGATTATCAATGACAAAAAACCTATCAAGTATGAAATTGCAATGCCAAAGGGAAAGAAATGCGAAGATTTTGGAAAGTCAGGAGCATGGACTTTCTTTGGTGTGGATACAGGATTAGCCTGTTTTTCAGACGCAAAAGTTGCAAAGGAGTATAGTAATTTTATAACAAAATGGCAAAATAAAAATCCAGGTAAAAACAAATATAATGATTATTTTGCAACACTTTTTCAAAAAAGTCATGAAATGCATCCAAATTTACAGAATAAAAATGGCAATTTCTTACTTTTAAAATTACCACAAACATCCTACAGATTAATTATGTTCACAAGCGGTATGGGTGATGGTATTTACAGCGGATATTGGGGGCTTGATGCAGATGGAGAGGTCGCAGAACTTGTAATCCCATTTATGAATCCAACATATTTTTAAGATATTAGGTTGATTATCAGTTTAAATTTATCATCAATATTAGTATTATACACAATATATGTTTGCCTCTATAAGAAAATATTTTGAAAAATACAATTTTCTTATAGAGTTTTTTTATAATTACTTTTTAATTACTCTTTTTTCATTAGAAAGATATCATCTTTAGACATATTTTTGAATATAAATACTACAAACATTATTTCTTTTTATTTTTTGTTCTTGAAGCATGCTTAATAATCCATTGACATTCTTTTGTTATATTTTCTGTTTGCCAACTAGAAATAATTAATTCAAATTTGTCTTGCTCTTCTTTGTATAAATCATTTAGATTATTTGCTACACTCTTTTGAATTGTTTTATCTGTATCATTTTTTAGATTAGACAATAATTCAAAATAAGTATCAAAGTATTCTAAGGCAACATACATTTTTTTTGCCCATGGCAACCGTATTCTGAGGCATTCACTGGCTAATCGACGAACTCTTTTATTACTATCTTTACTCCATTTTAAAAGCAATTCCATAGACTGTTCAGGAAAATTATTTATTATAGTACGCATACAATATTCACTAGTAAATCTTTTTGTCAACTCCTTACTGAAAGTTGTACTTACTTCAAAATTTTCTCCACCAAACTTCTCTACATACTTTCCAATGGGCCATAACCAATAACCCTCTGTAAACATGCCTAAACTGCCTTCTAACTCTGGACCTAATATATTCTCAAAAACATTAATAGTATCTGAATAGTTTAAATTGATAGACTTTTTTAAAGCATTTGCTAATAACTCTTGCCTTTCATTGAATTCTAACAATTCAATAGTTGGTTTTGTTAGTGAAAAAAACTCATTAATAATAAATTCTGGATATACTGATTTTATTTTTTCAGCTAAGAAGTTTACATATTCAATGTCATAGTAGTCTTTCACTTTCTTAGCCATCTTTTCTAAACCCTGTCAATAAATGAGAAATCGCTTTATAAACTTGATTTTTATCTAAAATATTGCTTTCTGCAAGAAAAATAGATAAATCATTTAATGCACCAGAAATCATATGTGAAATCATATGAATATCAAACTCTATTAATTTCCCATTTTTTTGTGCAACTAAGAGTTGTTCTTCCAAAAGTAAAACAGAATTCTCATTATCCATTTTTTTCCACTCTGTCCATTCTATAATATTGGGTGCTTCGATTAATAATATTCTTTTGTTAGATTCTAAAGTAGCTGATTGTACAAATCCAACACAACCTAAAATTAACTGTTCCCATATATCTTCGGATTTCATAGCTTCTTTTTCTACATTTAATCCAACTTCATACTGAACAAGATTTAAAACTGCTTTAAATAGATTTTTTTTATTTTTAAAATGGTGATATACTGCACCTCTAGTCATATTAGCTTCTAATGATGTCTTCTCATAGCCATAAGTAGAAAAATGATTACGTGCAATAGCAATCAAATTTTTTGTAGTATTTATAGATGCTAATTCTTTTTTATTTTTGTTCATTTTCTTTACCCGATTTCTTATAATTTTTAAGATACTCATTTGATGGCGGAATTATTTGAATAATATCAACCAAAATTTTACTTGGAGTTTCAATAATAAAATGTCTTTGTCCAAATTCTTCATTTTTTATATCTAATAAAAGTGATGATTTTTTTCTACTAATTACTTCTGAATATACAGTGTTTACGTCATTAACTTCAATATTAAGAATAAGGCCTTCACACTGTTTTCTATAAAGTTTAGGTATTGAATCATGTGAACTATCAATCAATGCCAACTCAAATTCATCATTGTCTTTTAAGCTAATATACCAATCATTATTAAAGGTTTCCTTGAAATCAAATAATTCTATAAAAAAATCTGCTTCTTTTCTTATATCATTGCACATTAGTACAGGATAAAAACTATTTTTCATAAAAATAATCTCCTTTATATTTGGTATCATCAATATAACATACGTACAGTATGTATGTCAAATATTTTGAATAAAGGAGATTGAGAATTTATTTTAAAAGAAATATCTAAATTATCTTATAATCTTTCAGTTACTATCATTTTTGAACAACAAGAGTGGGGCGAAACAATACATTTCAAATGATTTAATTTTTATTTCAAAATCTATTTTAGATTTTCATGACATAAAAATATACTCCCTTCATAGCATCAGTTGTTATTATTTCAACTGTATACTTATAAAGGGAGTATATCAAAATTTCCAGTAATATTGAATAAGAAAAATATATTTACACAAATATATCTATATTCTCATAAAATTAATTAAAAGTATTCCTTTCTTTAAAAGTACCTATATAATTGTTTTGTAAGAAACCTTTCAATATCTTAATTTTTCTGTGAAAATTATATTATATCTTGAAATTTTATTTTAATCTATCTTTACTTCTTCTTCATATTTTTGAAATTCTAAATTTGCTTTAAACAAATCTCCATCTATCTCTATATAGAATTTTCCACCTTGTAAGTTTACTAAATCTCTTGCAATAGCAAGTCCTAACCCACTACCTTCAGTATTTCTTGATTCGTCAGCTCTTTTAAATCTTTCCATAATTTCACTTGGGTCAAAATTTAACTCATATGAAGATATGTTTTTCATAACCACCTTTACATTTTCACCATTTTCATAAACATCTATATAAACTCTAGTACTTTCTAAAGAATATTTAGCTATATTTGATAATAGATTTTCAAAAACTCTATACATTCTTCTTCCATCTGCCCATATATACACTTTTTCATTTGGAACATTTAGTCTTATACTTAAATTATTTGTAGATAACTTTTCTTCTAGTTCACCTATACTTTGCCTTAAGAGTTGCACCAAATCAATTTTACTAATTTGTAACTCTATATTTCCACTACTTACTCTACTTGCTTCAAATAAATCCTCTATCAATAATTTTAACCTCTTTGACTTTGATTCTAGTACATTTATATAATCGTTTATATATTCTGGTTGTATAGAATCTTCTTTTTTAATTAAATCTACATAATTTATTATAGAAGTAAGTGGAGTTTTTAAATCATGAGATACATTAGTTATAAGGTCAGATTTCATCCTTTCACTTTTTACCTGTTCTTCTATTGCTTTATCCAGACCTTCTCCAATATTATTTATATTTTCTGCTAAAGATGTAAAATTATCATTTCCACTAATTTTTATCTTATAGTCTAATTCACCATCTTTTATTTTTTCGGTACCTTCTATAACATAACTCAAATAAGAAAGCCTTTTGGTTATATAAAGTGCAAAACCCAAAAATATACATATAGAAAATAACAATCCTAGGCTCACACTTTGAACACTAATTACAATTGTTAAAACCAAAGATATTATTACTATACCAATAACTTTTCTTGCTAAAGATACTTTTTTTATAGCGTTAATGACCTCCCTTACAGTTTTTATTAACCATAAAATCACCCTTACTATAATACTTGACTTAAATATACATATTTTATTTTCTAAATGACTTAACTGAACAGTTATAAAAAATATATTATTTGAAATTAGTAATGATGCTATAGAAATTAGTAATATAATATAAATATCATAGGATGTATCAATAACATACAGAAATAGAAGTATTATTGAGGTAACTATTATTACTGCATTAAATTCCATAGGTATTTTATTGTATATTAATAAAAATACATTGTCTTTCTTTAATGCCTTGTATTTAATTCGTTTACATAATATAATGGACAATAAACATATAATAGCTAAAATTAAACTAGCTACAAAAAATAATTGCACTTTTTCTGTAGCTTGCTTAAACGTTTCAAAGTTATTGTATACAATTCCATCTTCAATACTTAACTCTTTAGGAAAAGATACATAGGCTTCAAAAGCTTTATCCATACCATTTAGTTTTAAATCGATATTATTTAATTCAGATTTTTTTCCATTTAGTTTTTTAGTATAGGAACTTTTTTCTACTCCTTCTATTATTTCTACATCACAATAACCCTTTATGTTTTGCTTAAATTCATCTAAATCATTATATATTGTGTTCGTATAATACTCTCCTGTATATGTATTTCTAATATACATTTTTACATTTTTTAAAGAGTCTAAGTATTCTATAGATGATAGTTTATCATTTACAAAGTTATCATAATCATTATTTAAAGCAACATTTTTTCCGTTTCCTTCTGATTTTGAATCCTCATAATTTAATTTAAGTTTTTCTTCTTTGGTGTATCCACTACTTACAGATAGTTTCAAATTATATAATAAATCTTGAATTGTACTTTCATCAAATATATTGCTGTCATAAAAATCATCAGATATTCGAAAAATTCCACTATTTGTAGAAGTTTTTTGTATATTGTGTTTAGGTTCAGCAAGTCCTATTGATGCAAATAGTATAGCTAATGGAAACGAAATAGATACTATTATTAATGCTACTAACTTTAATGCTCTATATTTTTCCAAGTTGTTCACCTCATCTACATCGTCAATATCTTATATAAAATAAAATTCAATACAAGCATAATTCCCATAGAGTACACTAAGCTACTTGAGAAGAAGTTAAAACATATAAGAATTCCTAATATTTGTGTAAAAGTAAAAACGACTAAAATCAAAATGCAATTAAATATTAAACTCTTTTCTTTCATAAGTTTTCCGCTAAAATTTTTCAATCTTATAACCAACTCCCCACACCACCTTTAAAAATCTTGGTTCTTTTGGATTTATTTCAATCTTTTCTCTTATTCGTCTAATGTGTACTGCTACTGTATTTTCTGAATTAAAACTTTCTTCATTCCATACTTTTTCGTATATCTCATCTATCGAGAAGACTCGTCCTTTATTTTCTAAAAGAAGTTCAATTATTTTATATTCAATTGGTGTCATTTTTATATTTTCGCCATCAATCTTAACTTCTTTTGTCAATGTATTTAGCTCTAGAGCCCCACTTTTTAAAATTTCTTTACATGTATCTTCATAGTTACCTAAGGTTACATATCGCCTTAAGTTTGATTTTACTCTAGCTACAAGTTCTAATAGATTAAATGGTTTTGTTATATAATCGTCAGCTCCAATGTTTAATCCCATTATTTTATCTGTATCTTCACTTTTTGCTGAGATTAAAATTATTGGTATATTTCTTTCTTCACGTATTTTTACAGTTGCTTTGATTCCATCTAATTTAGGCATCATTATGTCCATTAAGATTAGATGGATATCATTTTTTGTTATTACTTCTAATGCTTTCATTCCATCATATGCTTTATGTATTTTAAATCCTTCTGATTTAAGATATATCTCTATTGAATCAACAATCTCTTTATCATCATCTACTACTAATATATTGTACATATTTTCACTTCCTCTATTGTATAATAATCCTTATATTTATTATACAATATCTTTCACTCCCTTTCTCAATAATGACTAAATTGTTATATTGTATTATCTTACATTTTTATAATTTTTCTTTATATCTATATAATAGAATATAAATCTTAAGAAAATATTATCCTAAATCTTAAATATTTCTTAAGATTTAAGATAAATTGAGGTTTATTTGAATTAATTAATTTGAATTATGTTGTTTTCAGATTACTTTCATTTAAGTATTTTGATTGGATTCAGCTGAATTAATGTATATAAATTCTTATTGAGTAGTTTTTATTTTCTAGGAGGAAGAATGGTGGAAGAATCATATTTTACTAATTTTCTTCCACCATTCTTCCTCCCGAATATAATTAGAAGCATTTATTTCACTGCAATAATAGCTACTTATTTAAATTCAATTTTTATACATCCTATCTACTATATACTATACATATCCTATTAAAATTTATATAAACAGAAGATAAACTTATTTCATTTTTTTAACATGTTCAGAATAATAAACAAAATGAAGGTAGAAAAAGTTATAATTTCATACCTTCATTTTGTTTATTATGTATCTATTTGTCATTTTTTTATTTCAAATTCTTAAAATATTCTTCGAGTTCAATTAATTTATCTTCATCCACTATCACTAAAGTTTTTCAAATAAGAGAATTTAGCTGAACATATCCATCTAATTTTTACCATATAACCTATATGAATTTCATATACCTTAGTTGTATTTTTTATATAATCTAGTTATTTCAATATAATTACTAAATATGTTACTAATAAATTTATTTATTTTATTGGCATTTATTATATTGTTTATTAGAATGAATTTAATAAAATTTTTAAATAAAAGGATATTGATAAAATGAGAGTAGCTGAGTATTTGTCACATAAACCTATAGTAGCAGTAGATAATTATGATAGAATTGATGGAAAGTATGCAAACAATTCTGATGCAAAAGCTTTGTCTTTAGAAAAAACCCAAAATAAATTGATCATTTCCAATACTTACACATATACAACTCTCTTAAATTTGCAGTGAGTGGCTAATAGTGCAATTGATAACACTTATCAAAGTCTCTCAACACCTTATATTCCAACTGTTAAACTATACTTTAGTAGAAAAATCGCACACTGCAAAACTTCTATATTTTTATTATATCATAATAATATTATTTTTGAATATGTGTACCAATTTGTGGTATAATAAAAGCAAGAAGAACTACAATCTATTTAGACGTAGAGTGAAGTTCAAATACTAATGTTTATTCTTTTTGAACTTGATTTTTAGTTCAAAACTAAAGTCACTCCTGCCAGAGTGGCTTTTTACTTTTTTAAATAACTTACTAATTAAGTAAACTATTAAACTGGCAACTAAACTTGCTAGTATGCTTTGTAAAAAATTATCCATACATATTCACCTCCCTTCTATACGTTGGGAGGATAATCTTTTGTATGAACTCCACTCTATAAATTGTATATTACATCTTCTTGCTAAAAATATTATAACCTATAACTCTTACATATTTTACCTATTATATATTTAACTAAGCAAATTTGAACAAAACAAAATCGCCTACCATTTAAGTAGGTGCTTCTTTATTCTTATATATCTTTACTCTAATCTCTATTAGTATTAATTACACCAACAATATAATCACTAAGAATATTTTTACTCTTTTAATCTTTTCTAACACTTTTATCAAACAGTATTCCTATTCCTCCTAGTAAATCCAATATAGAACCAAAATTTCTATATTGTGAAATAGATTGTTCTAAATATACATTGTATTGGTTGGTATCCATTGTTCCACCATTTTGTCGCATAATACAATCTATATTAAATTGCCCTAAGGCTATACAGCAAAATAACACTATTATTCCAATTACAAAAGCAAATATACATATTGTAAGTTTAATATCATTATTTTCTATAAATATACCTCTCATAATTTAAATTTCTTTGTTATTTTTTAATTAATGATATATTATCTACATTTTTTATCTTTAAAATAGGTTCAGAATAATAAATAAAATAAAGGTACAAAAACTTATACTTTCATACCTTCATTGTTTTTATTATGTAATTATCTATCATTTTCATTTTTTAAATTATTGATTTATATATATATAAATTCTATCTCAATAAAGTTTTCTAAACAAGAGAATTTATATAAATATTTTTGCAATTTATTCCAAGTCATTCTTCAAAATTCCTATAATACTCTTCTAAATAATATAGTTTTTGTTTACTTATGGACTTATGTGTAGTCGTAAGAGAACGTATAATTTTTCTGTTTTTAGTAGATTTTAATACTTTTTTCTTGAAAGTATCATACTCTTCACTAGTTATTATTATTTTATAATGCGATTGAAATTTTATAATATCTCTAGCTAAAAAATCCTTACAAATTAATCCTTTTAATATTATTTTTATTGTACTCTTATGCCATCCATATATCTGCTTTATGTCTCTTATTATTTCTTTTTTAGATATCAAAGAATCTTTTTCCCATAGATAGCACATTACCACAAATTCTGCTCTTACTAACTGTTCTATTAATATTTCTTCTTCCACATTTTGTCACTCCCTCAAATTCTGTCTAGTTCAAATTAATAATAGAAGCTTCTAATCATAATTGATACAGGTAATTTTTACCATAAAATCTATATATTTAGTATGTTTTTTTTAAGTAAAATGACGTTCATATTTATAAATTTATCCAATTTTCAAACAATCATGTTGAATAATAACTAATTCTGTTGTATTATTGTAGTTGTAGAATAAAACCAAATCGGCAAAACTAGAGAAATTTAGTGACGCAAAGCTATAGGGACTAAGACTTGTAAAGTATATTATAAGTTATGTCAGCCAGTTGCCAAAAAGATATTTTTCTTTTTGTTTTTATGAAAGTTTTTTAGGGGGATAATAATATATGTTTAGAGATAAAATGGATAGATGTACACATATGTTAACTGCTTATATTGGTAGTTCATATGATTATTGTGATTTTATAGATACACAGTTAGATGATTTTATACTAGAATACGGAGAAAATATAGTAGAATCTTGTTTGCATCAAGTGATGGTATTGGTAAGTAAGTATAATTAAATAGACCTTATTTTCTAGAAAACCCTTTTTAGTTTTATCTACTTTTAAATACTATTCTGTTAAAAAATTAATTAAAATATATTTCTAGCATTCACAGTTTTATTTTTTATTAAAACATGATATAATTTTGAGATTTTATTTAAGTACGAAATCAAAGAACACATGGACTGCTGTTTGCCTTCATTTCGTACATAACTTTGTTTCTATTCAAGTCTGAAATAAGTTAGACTTTTAATATATTTGTATTTACCCTAATTTCTTTATTTTTAGAATCTAATACTTCTATAATATTAGTTAATGCCTTCTATACATCATTTTCATTTACAACAAAATTATTATTTATCACCATTACAATTTATAAATTTATCTATATCTAAGGGATACTTAAATTTAGTTATTATACCTCTATTGCATAAAAGTTCTTTCACATGTTTATTCATATATTTATACAAAACATAAAAAAATTATATAATTCAATTAAAAATAGTATTTTTATATATATTAATGTAAAATTTTGTTTTTATTTGTATCATAAATATACTCAAGTCATATATATATATTAGGATATTGAATTTATCCTAATATATATATAGGAGTGGTAAAGAGTGGATAATACAAAGAGTTTAGAATATTATAAAAATAATTTAGAATCATATTCTAGTGATTTAATGAAATTAGTAATTGGATTAACAGAGGAGAAATATTTAGATGCAAATACAAGAGTTTATTTAACACCTTGTCAAATATGGAGAATAATAAAATATTTTTTAGTTGGCGAAAGTTATGATTTATATGATGCAAAAGTTAAATTAGATTTTCAGAAAGATTTAAGTTTCAATTTAGATAATGGCATATTAAATGAACTTTCCGAAGAATTAGAATCTCTAATAGATTCTAATTCTGTAAAAAACTGCAAACTTAGAGAAGAATTAAAAAGAGCTTTTAGATTGTCTGAGTGTTTAGCTGAAGCTATAAGACAAATAAGTTGTAATGATAACTGTGAATTTTTAGTAGGAAAATTATTTTGCTTATTGGTACAAATTATACTTTTAATAATATCTATTATAGCTAAAATAATTATACTGTTAATATTCTGTAGTGATTGCATTTCATGCAATGATGAAAAAGATGTAAGATCTTCTTTCTGCGATTGTCTAATTTGTGATTTAGAAAAAGAATTGGATGAAATAGAAGAGTTAATTGATGAACTAATTAAATTAGCCATTGCATTTATAAAATGTGGTTCAAAAAAATGTAAACATGATGAACATCACGGCTGTGACTATTGTAATATTTATCATGAAAACTCATCTTATATAAACAATTATGAAAATGATATACAAGAATGCTTTGATAAGTACAAAAAACAATGCTATACAAAAAAATGTAAATGTAATAGAAACTACTAAAAATCTTATTTTTATACAAAATAAAATCTTTCAAAAGCTCTATTAACTATAATAGAACTTGTTATTTTTATCTAATATATTTTGATAGCTAAATATATAGAATAATACAAATAATATGACTTTTCAGCTATTTGAAATATTTTATAATAATATACAAACTATAATACAGAAGAAGTTACTTCAATAGGTTTAAAAATCTAAAAGAGATAGCTTCTTTTGTATAAGTAAAAATCTATAATATTTTTACTTTTTTGAAATCTATAAAAAGACCTTATTTTTATATGTAATTGAGGTCTTTTTTTATTATCTTAAATTTACTGATATATAATTTTTTCCAATATTTTAACTCAAATAGTAACAATTATAAGTTTAATAATACTATATTATATTAATTTATTATATATCTATTTATAGTAATTGTTAAATTTTCTCTTATATAAACTGACTTTAATTTAATAAAAAGACAATAAATATATGTAAATATACCTATTGCCTCTTATTTAAATATTTATTTGTATCTAATTTTACTATTATATTTATCACTAAGACTATATTTACATTGTGTAACATTATTACAACTATCTGAACAGTCATCATTATCATAATAGCATAAATTTGGATTATGCATACAATAACTTCTACAGCATTTACAATTATTACAATTACGAAGTTGTGGACAAATTATAAATAATAGTGATAAATCAATCATTCTACAATCAAAGTGTTTTACACAAATATTCTCTATTCCAACAAAAATAGTTTCTATAATATTATCACACTTATCATACCTCAAATCTTTTAGCAAGATAAATTGACAAAATGGTATACTCCAATGTGCAGAATGAAGAGACTGCTGACAATTATCTCCTGTATATATAACCTTAATATTTTTAAATCCTTTTATAACTAATTTTGGCCCTAGTATAGTGTTAATAATCTCCTTATCTTCTATGCATATCTTTACACTTACTTCATTAATACATTCTATATCTGGTTTTTGTGTTGGAACACATAGTATATCATCTTCTATAAATTCTTTATAGTATTTCATACATTTGTTATCTGGATAGTCTTCTAAGGGTGTAATTCCAGTTTTTAAAATACTTTCATTCATATAAATATCTCCTTAATTTTATAATTATATAGAGATTAAAGTTTCTATATACATTTTATATATGATATAAAATCATATATTGTTATAAAAAAGCTAAAAAAATAAAAAATCTTAAAAACATGTAACAAAAAGTCGAAATTTAAATAAATTATATTGAGAGGTAAAAACTTTCAATAAATTATATAAGGAGAGATAAATATGAATAGTAATGCATGTGCTTGTAATATGGATTTAATTGATGTAAGCGGTTTATGTGACATAGACGATGTTACACAGGTTATAAGTCAATATCCTTATTGGTTTCAGATGTATATACCAGAAACATTAAGTATCCCAATACAAAAACCAGATATTGAACAGATAAATTCAGTTAATGTATCAGTGAATATATTGAGAACAAAAGTAGTAAAAACACCTGTATCACCTTTAGATGCTAATTGTGATTTTATACCAAACTTAGAAGGAAAAATCTCTACAGGAAGAAAAATTATTGTTGAGGGTGAATTGTGTCAAAAAATATCTTATACAGCTGATGAAAGATCTCAATCAGTTCACTCTGCACATTTTTATGTACCATTTTCAAGCTATATAGTTATACCACAGAAAATTACTTTTAATAAGGGCACAAAATCAATGAAATTAGACTCACTTGATGTAGACTATCAAGTAAATGCGTGTATAGAAGATTTGTCTGTAAGCCTATTAGATGCAAGAACTATCTCGAAATATACAACATTATTATTATATGCAATACCAAGAAATACATTATAAAATTATAAAAATAAGGAGTAGAGGAAATGTTAAATTCTAATTATACAAATGGCACATCTTATCAATTCCATGATAAATGCTGTTGCGATGATAAGATATTAAATATTGTTGGTGTCTATCCAGAATCAAAAATAGAAAAAGTTTTGCAATGCCCCTGTCCTGAAGATAAAAACAAATGGACAGAGTTTTTTGTATCAGAAACAGTAGATATACCATCACAAAAGCCAAATATAGAAGATATAGTTGAAGTACATTCTTGTGTAGATATAATATCTCAAAGAGTAATAAAAACACCTTTAGTAAACGGATACAGCTCATGTAATGGATACTATATCCCAGGAGAAACTATACCAAATGGAGAATGTACAAATTTGACAGGAAAAAAACTAATAATAGAGGGACTACTAAGACAAAAAATAATCTATACAGCAGCACTAGGTGAACAATCAGTTCATTCTGCAGATTTTAATATACCATTTTCAGTATTTATAATAATAGAGAAAAATACACCACTATACCAACAATTTAAAATAACAGCATATATAGAGGACATATATGCATGTGTATTATCAGAAAGAAGTGTCTTTAAAAATACAACTATTTTTATAAAGGCATCAAAAATATGTTAAGTAATTTAAATAAAATGAGGAGGAATAAAAATGGGATGTAATAAAAAAACTTGTGAATGTGACTTTAATATCAAAACTTTAGGTATATGTGATGTATCAAAATTAAATATGAATGGATGTAAAAAAGAAAACTTAAATTGGACAGAGATTTCAATTCCTGAGATACTTCCCATCCCAAGATTAAAACCTGATATAGAAAATATAGATCAAGTTTATGCAAGTGCAACAATTACTTCAGTAAAACTTATAGAAACTCCATTTGCATATAAATCATATAATTTATATATTAGCTTGGATATATTGAATAAAATAGAAGCTATATTAGATGCGTTTCTAGCAGCAAATATACAGACAACAATTAATACATTGATTGGTGGAATAAATGATTTAATATCAACAATTAAGGATGCTATACCTTTAATACCTGGATTAGGTGAGATTATAAATCCTTTATTAGCTAAGTTACAAAGATTACTAGATTTAGTTCAACCATCTGTGAATTCTATTTTATTTGATATTGATAATTTGTTAAATACAATTCAAACTGATATAGCAAGAATAGTATGCGAATCTCTTAATTCTATAATATGCAGAACAGATGATTTAATAAGATTACTAAAATCTATACAAATTGTTATCAATGATATATTTGAAACAGTTAGTACACTTGAAGGACCATTAATAGAAATATTAATAACAACTTTACAAACAATAATTAATAATATCATTACACCTTCATTTGAGATATTAATTGGAGAAAATGGTATATTAATTATACTTGTTGAAAGTTTAAGTAGAATACCAATCGATTGTGACAAGACTAGTGCATTTGCAATACTACAAAATGCTGAAGGAACATGCTTAAATGGAAGAAAACTAATAGTAAATGGTTTATTAAAACAGAAAATAGTATATACTGCTCTAGTAGATGAACAATCAGTTCATTCTGCACATTATGAAGTACCATTTTTAGCATATATAATTCCATATGCCAAATTTGAATGCTTGACATATGAAGAAGGAATAGTTATTTCACCACCTGGAAGACCAGTAGTTACAATAAATGGTTACAGATATAATCCTAAGTTAGACATAGAAGTGGATTTATGTGAGGAATTTATTGTAGATTCATGTATTGAAGATATATATGTAAATGATCTTGATGAAAGAACTATATTTAAAAATATAACATTATTCTTAAAAGCACAATTAAAATCGTTGTGTAATTAAGGTTAATACTATTTTACTAGTATACTATATAAAGTAATATAAACAAACCAAATTAATAACAGTATCTAAATTTTCAAAGGCGTTAATAATACCAAATTTACGCCTTTGAATTTAGTTTAAATACTTAATACCTCACTAAATGAAAGCAATGAAAAAATAGTCTTTGTGCCACGTACGCTTAGATTCAATAATTCATAAAACGTTAAGTAGATATTTAGCTTATTTATAAGTTTATTCCAATAAACCACCCCTTCTTTTTTCTTACTTCTATATAAATTTTTTTAATTTTTAGTTTAGTTAACAAAAAAATTTATTCCATTAATCTACTCTATATTTTTTGATTTTTAAGAAATAATTTTTAATACTTTGATTGATAATATAAGTAAGACAGCTTTTCAGGAGATGATTAAATGACTCTTAAAAACAAGAAGTTTACTATAAATAAGTATGGAATTTTATCTATCATTTTAGTTTTATGCTTGATTTTAACAGGTTTTAATAGCTATGTTAATTATAGTAATAGAAAGTTTAAAGATTATGTTGTTTTCTATGTTCAACA
Source organism: Clostridioides sp. ES-S-0123-01 (assembly GCF_020658415.1). NCBI lineage: Bacteria > Bacillati > Bacillota > Clostridia > Peptostreptococcales > Peptostreptococcaceae > Clostridioides > Clostridioides sp. ES-S-0123-01. The sequence continues at coordinate 416,208 of NZ_JACVWD010000004.1, read as the reverse complement.
TCAAGATGATGAGGTATTGTGGGCTGGTAGTGCTATTGTAAATGCTGTAAAAGAAAGAGGACAAAATAATGTATTTGTGGTTTTAGTATCTACTGGATGTGGTATATCTGTTTTTGATAGATATAAAAAATATGAAACTCTTACAGATAGCCAAAAATCAGAATACAGAAATAGAGAGTTCTTAGCTTCTCTTAATAATCTAGGAGTAAAAAGAGAAAACATAATAATCTTACCAGAAAAAAATGTAAATGGTACTACTAATTTTAACTCTATGGAAGAAATTGCAATTACTTTTGAAAAAAAATTTAAAAGTGTAACCCATATAGCACATACTTACAAGTTAGATGACCATTTACAACACATAAAAAATGGCTCTGTTATTCAAGGTCTATATAACTCTGGTCAAATCAAAGATGCCAAATACTTTGTAAAACCTAAGTTTGCTCATGAAATAAGTTTTAACAACAAGATAGTTTATAAAGCTCATTCTATTGAGGACTATGAAAAAGTTAAAAATGCATGTGAACAATATAAACTTATTGATGAATCAGAATGTAGAGAGGGTATTGGTTATAAATCTGACCACAAATCTTTTGATAAATTATTAAGTGATAAAAATGTTCCTGCTATACTCCACACTCCTAATTTATAACAAATATTTATTTTAAAATAAATATTTGTTATAAATTCTTAATAATTATGAAATTCCTTTGTTATTTATATTTGTTAATATATTTTTAGAGCTAGTCAATTTATATACTTACTGTTTTCTGAAACCAATTTTTAGTATAAAATAAAAATTGATTAAAAATAAAATTTCGAGGGGGATTAATGAAGTGAATCAAAATATATTGGTTGTAGATGATGATAGGGAAATAGTGGATGCTATAGAATTCTATTTAAAACCTGATAATCTTAACGTTTTAAAAGCATATGATGGGTTAGAAGCTTTGGACATATTAATTGAAAATGATATTAAATTAATAATAATGGATGTAATGATGCCCAATTTAGATGGTCTTAAGACTACTCTCAAGATAAGAGAAAAAAAGAATATTCCTATAATACTTTTATCTGCAAAATCACAGGATATGGACAAAATTATAGGCCTTAATATGGGTGCTGATGATTACATAACTAAACCATTTAATCCACTCGAACTTACTGCACGAGTAAAATCTCAGCTTAGAAGATATATAAACTTAGGAGATTTTAGTAATACAAACAATTCAAATGATACTAATTATATTTTAAAAAGTGGAGGTCTTGAGCTAAATACAGATACAAAAATAGTTTCTTTAGATGGTGAAGAAGTTAAAATGACACCTCTTGAGTATAAAATACTTGTTCTTCTCCTATCACGAAAAGGAAAAATATTCTCTTCTCATGAGATTTATGAAAAAGTTTGGAACGAAGATGCTTATAGCTGCGAAAGAACTGTTGCTGTTCATATTAGAAGAATTAGAGAAAAGATTGAAGTAAATTCAAAAGAACCAAAATATTTAAAGGTGGTGTGGGGTATTGGTTACAAAATTGAAAAACTTAATTATTAATGATTCAAGAGCAAAATTTATTTTATTATTACTATTATTTCTATCGCTTTCTATATTATTTGAGACAATATACGATTTAAATAATAACTTTATTGATATTAATGAATTTAAATATTTATACAATGAGGTAGCTATACCTTGCTTTTACTACTTTGGGCCTCCTTTGTATTTATCAAAAACAAATTTGAAATTTATTTGTGAAGGTATTGCATTATTAAGTTGTATATTGGCTATATTATTTTTTATATTCTATAAAAAAAATAACCAAAATAAAGTTAAATTCTTAGAAAACATTATCACTTTCTTTTCCAATGTAAAGATTGAGTTTACACTTATATTAATTTTAATACTTTTAGCATTACGATTTTACATATTTACAAAAACTAAAATGTTCTACAATACAAATTTAATTGTATTTAATTTTATTATTCTATCTGTAATTTATATAATATATGAAAACATAAAGCATGGTGGCTACAATCCAAAAGATATGTCTATAACATGTAGATTCTTTTCAGATCTTGTTAGCAGATATAATAGAAAAACTATAAATAAGAAACTAGCTATAGCATTTTTAATCTCTATAGTTATACAAGCAGTTATTCAGTACATAGCTTTAGTATTATTTATGCGTATATATTACGCTAATGCTATAGTTATAGAGGTTTTATTTACACTTGTAAGTATAATTGCTTGTTCTTATATATACAACTTTTTATCTACTAAGTTTAATTACATAAATAATATCTCAAAAAATATAAAAAACATTGAAAATGGAAATCTAAAATATAAGTTGGAAGTGATAGGAGATGATGAAATATCTGCTTTATCTAAAAGCATAAATAATATAACAGATGGTCTTGAAGCTGCTGTAGATGCTAATATAAAAAGTGAAAGAATGAAAACTGAGCTTATAACAAATGTATCTCATGACTTAAAGACTCCACTTACATCTATACTAAGTTATGTAGATATGTTAAAAAATAACGACCTTGATAAAGAAACTATAAACGACTATATAAATATTTTAGATAAAAAATCACAAAGATTAAAATTATTGATAGAAGATATATTCGAAGCTTCTAAACTTAGTAGTGGTGATGTTGAATTTAATATAACAAAGACTGATATAAAAGAACTCTTAATTCAAAGTATAGTAGAACTTGAAGATAAAATTCAAAACAGTAATTTAGATTTTATAATAGAAACACCAGAAGACTCTGTATTTACTATGATAGATGGAAAAAAGACTTGGAGGGTCTTTGAAAACCTAATTGGTAATATACTAAAATATTCTATGAAAAATACTAGAGTTTACATAGATATGTTTATAAAAGATGAAAATATAATAGTAACCTTTAAAAATATTTCAAATGATAAATTAAATCTAAAACCAGAAGAATTAATAGAAAGATTTAGAAGAGGTGATATATCCAGAAATACAGATGGCTCTGGTCTGGGCTTATCAATTTCTCAAAATATAATTGAATTACAAAATGCAACTATGGAAATAATTATAGATGCTGATTTATTTAAGGTAACCCTTGCTTTTAAAAAAATTAATTAATATTAAATATATAAGGTTGTAAATTGCAAAATAATTTTTATTTTAAATTACATGCTATAAATAGTTAACTTGTAATTTACAACCTTATTAAAATCATAAAACTATTTTTAATATACATATATACTTATTTTTATATACTTGCTCTAATATATAGTCTTATTTTTTCCTGATTTTTTAGCTTTATATAATTTTTTATCTGCCTCGCTTAAAAATGCTTCAAAGGAATCAAAGTCTATCCATTCAGAAATTCCAATGCTTACAGTTATTTTATATTGAAGTTCTTTAAAATTATATTTAAGTAGACTATTATGAACTTTAGATTCAATATGAATTGCTTTTTCTATATTTTCTGTCAAAACAATAAATTCATCTCCACCATATCTACCAGCAAATAGATAGTAATCTTTAAATGATTGAATGATGTAAGCCATCACTCTTATAACCTCATCTCCCACTAGATGCCCATAATTATCATTTACATGTTTAAAATTATCTATGTCGATTATCATTATTGCATAATTTTTAGAATTATCTTTAACAGTATATTTTATATTTCCCATAATGGCTCTTTGATTTAATAAACCAGTTAATTCATCCGTAATAGCCAGTTGCTGAAGTTTTCTGTTTGCCTCTAACAACATAACTCTTTGCTCTTCTATTTCTTTTGTTTTTTCATTAATAATGGCCTCTAGTCTATTATTTTCAGCTTCCATTAAACTTATCGGAAAATACTCACCTATTTTTTGTAAATCATTTGCAACAGAATTATGAACACTACTTATTAATATTTCTCCCTCACATTCAACACATAAGTATGTTATTCTTATTTCTACTTGAAAATTATAGCCTTTTTTAGTTTTCTTACAAACTAGATACTCTCCAAATACAGTATGTGAATTTTTTGAATATTCTTTACTATCTAGCCATAACTTTTCTAAAATAAAACTATCTGGTGATTGTTTTACATACTCTTCTAATAAATACTCTACCTCTTCAATACTATTCCCTACTTCAAACTTTCCAGTACCAATCCAACATATATTTTTGTGAAAAAAAGACATACATTTTTTCACATCCCTCTCTACAAAATATGCATTTATAAACTGCTCAACACGTTCAACATATTTGTTCTTAAACATAATATTATTATCCCCTTATCGTTCTAATAAAGTTATTATATCATGACATTGTGTATTTGTTTAAAGAAAAAAATTTATATCTATACATAATATATTTTTTATGCTTTTTTAGAAGTAAACAAGAAAAAAACCTCCTTGGAGGTCTCTTTCTAAATGTTGGGGTTTATATTTACATATTTATTTGATTATACCTTTTAGTGCGATATTAATACATTTTAAATTATATTTCTCTATAAATCATCATGTATTTCATCTCTCTGTATTTATAATATCACATAGAGTTTCCATAATCAGTTACATCTCTGTTACCTAAGATTACAATTTTGTAATATTTGTAATCTTAGGTATAAATTTACATCCATTCTTTAATATAGTATATGTTTTTTATTAACACTAAAGACCTTTTAAGTCATATTTTTCTAGGAAAAGTTTTAATTCAGAGTAAATTTCTTCTGCTCCACCAACTTTATTTGATTCAATATTTAAAGCTAACAATGGCTCATGTAATGATATTCTAAGTAAAAACCAACCATCTCCATTTGCTTCATTACAATTGACTCTTATACCTTCAAAGTTATTTGGTGCAACAGACCATCCATCAACATTATTAACATGAGAATCTAATTCTTTTAGTATACCTTCTGCATATGGTCTAAAATCTTCTTTATTGATTCCTATTCTAACTTCTTTTTCTTCCTTTGCTTCTTCAAGGTTTTCTATCAATTCTTCTATAGTTTTTCCCTCTAAAGACAGTTTTGCAACTTTTATTAAAATTTTAGCTATTAAATATGCTCCATCGTCTAAAAAATAATTTTCTTTTAGAGCAGCATGTCCAGATGTCTCTATAGCTAAATGGCACTCTTCATCTTCACTATTTAATCTTATAGCTTCATTTATTACGTTTTTATATCCTCTTTTAAATCTATGATGTCTTCCTCCTAATTCACTTATGAATTTAGCAAGACCTTCTGAAGTAATAGAATCAGTTACTATGGCTGTATTTGGATGTTCTTCTAATATTATTGATGATATAACAGCTATAAGAGCATTTTTATTTATTGGTTTCCCATTTTTACCTACAATAGCAGCTCTATCTACATCTGTATCAAATATTATTCCTAAATCACTCTTATTATCTAATACGGCTTTACAGATGCTTTCCATTGCTTCTTTATTCTCAGGATTTGGTATATGATTTGGAAACATACCGTCTGGGTTCAAAAACTGACTACCTGTTGTATCTGCTCCCAGTATGTGTAAAACTTTTTCAGCAAAGAACCCTCCAGCTCCATTTCCTGCATCAACTAGTATTTTAAGTCCAGAAAAAGGCTTTTCATAGTTTTTACTTGAGTTTACACCTATTCTAATTTTATCTATCAATAAATTAGAATAATCTTCTATTAAATTTTTTACTACAGCTGTTCCTTTTTTATCTACTCCTTCAGACTGTACACTATCATTTTTAACAGCTATATCTAACATTTCTTTTATATCTGTTTTTTCTAGACCACCATTTTCTGTAAAAAACTTTAACCCATTATAGTAATAAGGTAAATGGCTAGCTGTAATCATAATTGAACCATCAGAGTGGTATCCATCCATGATAGTTGTCATAAACATTGCTGGTGTTGTAGCAATCTCACAATCAATTACATCACAATTATCATTAATCAAGGTTTCAATAACAGTATTTCTAAATTGACTCCCTGTTATTCTAGAATCAGTTCCTATTGCAACAGTTACTTTATCTTTTTTAGTTTTTTCTTTTAACCAAATATGAAATGCTTTAGCTATTTTTTTTACTTCTTCTACAGTTAAATTAACTTCCTTAGAATCATTTTTATATGCTATTCCTCTAATATCCGTTCCATTTTGCAGCTTGTATATGTCACCCATAAACATTCTCCTTACTCAATTAAAATTTTTATTAAAGATTATAAAATTCCTAACTTATTTAAAATTTACATTATTTAAATATGCATATTTTATAATTTTATTATTAACTATTTTATACTTTCTTTTAATTCTTTTATCTTCTCTTTATATGAAATTGGAGGCTTGTCATTAAATAAAGCTGAAGTACCTACAACATATATATCGACTTTTTTGCCACTCATAAGTCTAATGGTCTCTTTATTTATATTTCCATCAACTTCTATAAATGGAGGATTATCATAATCTTTTAATATCTCCGTAAGCTTATCTAACTTATCCAAAACAGATAGATTAAATTTTTGACCTGCAAATCCTGGATTTACTGTCATTACTAAGATACCCTCAACTAAACCTATATATTCTTCTATTTTATCTACACTAGTTTGAGGACTTATCGCTAATACTGGCCCTATTCCATATTCTCTCAACTTTTGTATATCAGCTTTTACATCTGTGCTTGATTCCACATGAAAAGAAATATACTTTGGTTTTATATAAGACATCATATCAATATACTTATTTGGAGTTTCTGTAGCTAAATGAATATCTAAAGGTATAGTTGTATTTTCACTTATTGATTTTAATAGTTCTGGTCCCATAGCTAAGTTTTTGACAAATATTCCATCCATAACATCACAGTGAAGCAATTTTACATCAGCTTCTTCAAGAGATTCTAGTTCTTTTTTTAAATTCATTTGGTCTGCACACATTATTGAAGCACAAATAATAGACATAATTCTCCTCCTTAGATATAAATTTTCATTATTTATAAGTTTTCATTTTCTATATCATCAATCATTTGTAATCTTCTTGCATGTCTTTCTCCATTATAACTTGAATTTAACCATTCTTCAACAATTCTCATTGCTAATCCTTTTCCAATAACTCTTTCCCCTAAACAAAGTACATTTGTATTATTGTGTTCTCTCGTGGCTTTAGCTGAAAAACAATCTGACACAACTGCTGCTCTAATTCCTTTAAATTTATTTGCAGCAATAGACATGCCTATTCCTGTACCACAACAAAGTATACCTAAATCTGATTTTTTACTTTGAACATTTTGACTTACTTTTTTTGCATATATTGGAAAATCTACACTTTCTTTTGAAGTTGTTCCTACATCTTCAACTTCTATACCTTTATTTATTAAGTTTTCTTTTATAAATTCCTTTAACTCGTAACCACCATGGTCACATCCAATAGATATTTTCATTAAAAAGCACCCCTCTTTATATAAAATTTTATAATTATCGTAAAAATAAAGCTGTCCCATTGTAGAAATTTCTTTCTATTTTTAAGACAGCTTTAATTGATTTATATCAAACCAATTTATTATTCAATGATATTTACATCTATAATAATTCTTTTATATTTTTTACTATATCTTCAGTAGTTAATCCATAATGTTTTAATAAGTCTGCTGGTGTACCTGATTGACCAAATACATCCTTAACACCAATTCTTCTAACTACTACATCTTTAGTTTCTGCTAAAGCTTCACATACAGCTGAACCTAAACCACCAATTATACTATGCTCTTCTGCTGTAACTACTTTTCCAGTCTTCTTAGCACTTTCTTTTATTAATGTTTCATCTAAAGGTTTTATTGTAGATATATTAACAACTTCTACATTTATACCTTCTTTAGCAAGTTCTTCTGCTGCTTCTAATGCTTTTGCTACCATTATTCCTGTAGCTATCACTGTTATATCAGAACCTTCTCTTAAAACAGTTCCTTTTCCTATTTCAAATTTATAGTTTTCACTGTTTACATCTGGAGTTGCAGCTCTACCTAATCTTATATATACAGGTCCATTATAATCAATAGATGCAAATATTGCTTGTCTTGCTTCTAAGGCATCTGCAGGATTTAATACAACCATATTTGGTATACCTCTCATTAAAGATATATCTTCTATAGCTTGATGGCTTCCTCCATCTTCTCCTACTGTTACTCCTGCATGAGTAGCTGCTATTTTAACATTTAAGTTTGGATATGCTACAGAGTTTCTTATTTGCTCATAGCCTCTTCCTGCTGCAAATATTGCAAAAGTACTTGCAAAAGGTATTTTTCCACAAGTAGCAAGACCTGCTGCTGTACCAATCATGTCACCTTCTGCTATCCCCATATCAAAAAATCTATCTGGAGCAACTTCTTTAAATGATATACTTTTTGTAGCTTTTCCTAAGTCTGCATCCAATACTACTATATCTTTATTTTCTGCAAGTTCTTTTAACACTTGTCCGTAAGCTTCTCTAGTTGCTATTCCCATTCCTATAGACCTCCTTCTAAATCTTTCAATGCTTGTTCTGCTTGTTCTGCATTTGGAGCTGTTCCATGCCATGCAGCATTATTTTCCATAAATGAAACACCCTTACCTTTTACAGTTTTAGCTATTATTACTGTTGGTTTTCCTGTAACTTTTTTAGCTTCATCTATTGCATTTCCTATTTCATCAAAACAATGTCCATTTATTAGTATTACATTCCATCCAAAAGATTTAAATTTGTCATCTACTGGACTAACATTCATTACCTCTTCATTAGAACCATCTATTTGTAATCCATTTAAGTCAACAAATGCAATTAAGTTGTCTAATTTATAATGTGATGCTGTCATTGCAGCTTCCCATATTTGACCTTCTTGGATTTCTCCATCACCTAATATAGTATACACTGTATAGTCTTTATTATCTAATTTTCCAGCTAGTGCCATACCATTTGCAGCAGATAAACCTTGTCCAAGAGAACCAGTAGACATATCTACTCCTGCTACTTTTTTCATGTCTGGATGTCCTTGTAACTTAGAACCAAACTTTCTAAGTGTTAATAATTCTTCTTCTGGGAAAAATCCTTTTTCTGCTAATGTAGCATATAAAGCTGGTGCTGCATGACCTTTTGATAGAACAAATCTATCTCTATCATCCATTTTTGGATTTTCTACACATATGTTCATTTTATCAAAATATAACACTGTTAACATGTCAGCTATTGATAATGAACCACCTGGATGCCCGCTTTTAGCTTCTGCAACCATTTTTATTATGTTTTTTCTAATATTATTAGAATGATCTCTAAGAGTGCTCATACTTTTTTCCTCCTGTTATTTTTTAAGACCTTACATTTTCTTATCCTACAGTAGATTTTACAATTTTTTTTAAAATAATACAAATGTTTTTTTAAGATTTTACTGCAACTTTTATTTCTTCTCCGTTCATTAAGGCTGTAATACCCTCTTTAAATTCGTCTAAACCAACAGTTCTTGTAACTAATGCTTCTGTATTTACTTTTCCACTAGCCATTAAATCTAATGCTATAATCCAAGAACTTGGTTTTTGTGATCTACTTCCAATATATTGTAACTCTCTTTGAATTATTGCTTCTTGATCCATTTCATTTAGTTTTTTGGCAAATATCCCAACTTGTACGAAAGTTCCTTTCTTTCTAAGTAATCTTAAAGCTTCATTAACTGCTGGCATAAATCCAGAACAATCAAATCCTTTATTTACTCCATTTCCATCAGTCATTTCATTTACTACATCTGCTAGACTTTCTTCCATTACGTTTACAGTTCTATCTACTCCAAGATTTTTAGCTATTTCTAATCTTTCTTTATCTTTTGTAACACCAGACATTATAACTGTAGCACCTTGAGATTTAACAACTTGAGCTAATAGTAAACCTATTGGCCCTGGTCCTATTATTAATACTGTATCATCACTTTCTATAGTAGTTTTTTCAAGAGCTGCATGAACACAACAAGCTAGTGGCTCTGTAAGAGCTGCTGATAATAAAGATACATTTTCAGGAAGTACATGTATGCTTTCCTCTCTTGATAATACATATTCAGCAAAACTTCCATCTGCTTGAGTACCAATACCTTTTCTAGTTGGGCATAAATTGTAGTCTTTAGTTGCACAATATATACATTTTTCACAAGTTGCAAAAGTAGTTTCTGATGTAACTCTATCTCCTACTTTTATATTTTTAACATCTTCACCAATTTCTACGACAATTCCAGAAAATTCATGACCTAAAGTTACTGGAGCTTTTATATTTGCATACTCCCCTTTAAATGAATGTATATCTGAACCACATATACCACTGTATTCTACTTTTATTTTAACTTTATCTCCTGTAGCTTTTGGCTCTTCTACCTCTAATACTTCTACATTATCATAACCTGGTTTAGTTTTAACTACTGCCTTCATTTATTTTTCAACCCCTTGTGGTAAAATTAATATCTTATTAAATTCTTCTTTTCTATCTCTTATCATTTCAAATGCTTTATAAGTATCTTCAAGTGAAAATCTATGAGATACCATTTCTTTTAATTTTATTTTTCCTTCATTAACTAGAGTGATTCCTTTAGTCCACTCTTGTCCTGGGAATGGTGCAGAATAAGAATTCCAGAAACCTTTTAACTCTAGTTCTTTTCTAAATATATTTTCAAATGCTTCTTCAGATAAAGTTATATCTGAATATGCTATTCCTAAAAATCCTATTTTACTTTTCTTTTTAGTTATAAGTAAACATTGTTCTTGAGTTATTTTAGAGCCTGCACATTCAAGTGCTATATCAACACCTTTTCCACCAGTAAGTTCTTTTATTTTTTCTACTGGGTTTACATCTTTAGCATTAATTATTATATCAGCACCTAATTCTTTTGATTCTCTTAATTTATTATCAGATATATCAACTGCTATAATTGTTCCAGCTCCTGCTATCTTAAGTCCTTGTATTACTAGTTGACCCATTGTTCCACTACCCATTACAGCTACAGTATCTCCAACTTGGATACCTATATTAAGTACTCCATGCATAGCAACTGCAAGTGGTTCTATCATAGCGGCATCTTCAAAATCCATGTCTCCTATTGGTAAAACATTTGTAGCTTTTATGTTTGCATATTCTGCAAAAGCTCCAAAAGTTTTAGCTCCTAACATACCATGGTCATCACATAATGAAAATAACCCTCTCTTACAATATTCACACTCATTGCAAGGTATAAAAGGAATCGCAACTACTCTATCTCCAACTTTTACATTTTTTACATCCTTACCAACTTCTGCAATTACTCCAGAAAATTCATGTCCTGGTATAGCTGGAACTGGATATTTCCAATGTTTTAATACTCTTGGAGGATCTGACCCACATATTCCTGCTGCCATAACTTTTATTTTTACTTCATCACTTTCACATGGTTTTATTTCTATATCTTCAAATCTCATATCATTTGTGCCATGTAATACTGCTGCTTTCACGATAAATCTCCTCCTTTTGTATTTTGTATTTTTTAAAAATTTATAAAAAATATTACTCTTTTCTAGTAGCTGCTAAATGTTAAATTTTCGCATACTTTACTAAAAAAGAGTAATCTCTATTAACTAAATATTAGAATATTCCAAGTGAAGAAACTAATTGAGATAATTTCAATATTCCCCATTTTAGTAAGTTACCACCTGTATCTATACTTGTAACCATTGTTGTTCCTTCTGGCATCATATTTGCTTGTTGTAATAATTGCGTATGAACATCTGCAAAATTTGTAGCCATATAAAGTGATATAGCTATTACTATAGTTCCTGTTATAACTGATTGAACTATATTACCTTTTCTAAAACATACTATAAATGCCATATAGAATGGTATTGTTGCTAAGTCACCAAATGGTAAAACTTTATTTCCTGGTAATATAACTGCTAAGAATAGAGTTATAGGAACAAGTATAAGAGCTGTTGATATAACTGCTGGATGTCCAGTTGCTACTGCTGCATCTAGGCCTATATAAAGTTCTCTATCTCCATATTTTGCTTGTAAGAAATCTCTTATTGATTCTGAAATTGGAATTAAACCTTCCATTAATATTCTAACCATTCTAGGCATAAGTAACATTACTGCACCCATTGATATACCTACATTGAATATTCCTGCTACATCATATCCAGCAAGAGCTCCAAGTATTATCCCTAGTATAATACCCATCATCATTGGTTCACCAAATATACCGAATTTTTTTTGTATAGAATCTGGGTCTGCTTGTATTTTATTTATTCCTGGTATTTTTTCAACAAATTTACCTACTAAATATCCAAGTGGAGCAAATGAAGCTGTTGAACCAGTTGGTAATGCTATACCTTCTAAATCATAAAACTCCTGAACATTCTTGGCTGTTTTTTCTGCAATAAATAGTACTAATAATTCCATTAATATTGCACAGAATATAGCCCAGATATAACTTCCTGTTACTATATATCCAACTGCACCTGCTACTATAAAGTGCCAATAATTCCATATATCAACGTTTAATATCTTTGTTTTATTGAAGTATAATAATAGCAAGTTTACTAATAAACAAACTGGTATTAATATTGGTGCAACTGGTGAAGCCCATGTTGCTGATGCTGTTGTTGGCCAACCAACATCTATTACTGTTAAATTAAGTCCAAATCTCTCAACCATTCCTTGAGCTGCTGGCCCTAGTGTTGAAGTTAATAGGTTTACAACTAAGTTTATACCCACAAACCCTATACCAATTGTAAGACCTGATTTTAAAGCTTTTGTAAATTTAATTCTAAATATCATTCCTAAGACTACAATTGTTATTGGTAGTATTACTGTTGGTCCCATGTTTAAAATGTACTGTACTACTGCTAATAATTTATCCATTTATAAATCCTCCTTTTTCTGTTTTTTTAATATGATTTCAATTTATTTATGATAGGATTATTTTAAAGCATCTAATATTTTTTTATCTAATGCTGCTGTATTAACTCCAGTTATATATGCTGTTGCTTTTATTGCTGGTATATTATAAGTTGTTGGTAATATAGTTGTTGATACTATTAAATCTGCTCCATCTTGCTTTGTTGCACATTCAGCTATTTTGCATTGTATAACTTCTGCTTGTATATTATTTTCTTTAACTAATCTTTCTACCTTATCACAAACTACTGTTGATGTTGCTATTCCTGCTCCACATGCTACTAATATTTTTTTCATTTTTATTTCCTCCTAATAATTTTTATTTTCTTATTTTTATTGTTAGTATCTTTTATTCTTTTATTTTTTATAAAGACTTTATTGTCTTTAAAACTTCTTCTTTGTCAGTAGAATCCATTAGCTTCTCAACTAATTCTTTATTTTGCATAATCCCCATCAATTCTGTTAATACAGACAATTGACTGTGTGGTTGATTAAGCCCCAAAACGAAAGCTAAATTTACAGGTACTTTTTCATTTTGGTCTTCCATAGAACTAAATACTACTGGTTCATTAAAAGTACAGACTGCTATAAATTGTTCTTTAATATATTCTGCATCTGTATGTGGTATAGCTACTCCATAATCACCTAAGTTTAAACCTGTTGGAAATACATTTTCTCTCCCTAGTATTTTTTCTCCAAATTCTTCTTTTACAAAGTCTAATTCAAAAACTTTATTATGTATTTCCTTAAAGAAATCTTCTTTTGTTTTACAATCCATTTTAAGGTTTATAACTTTATCACTTACAAAATTTATAAACTCCATATTTGCACCTCCTAATTGCTCTTATCTCATATCTTGTTTTTCTTGTCTTTATATAAAGCATATGCCGTGCCAAAAAGTGGCTTTTTTTGTGAAATAAAAGAAAATGTTTTCCTTGAAATAATGTTCAATTGCAGGATTTTAGCCGACTTTCATAGATAAATTTTTTTTAATTTTTATTTTAATTTTCACTTGTTAAGCACTTAACTATCCATATATTTTTATATTTTCGTGGTTTTTTTTGTTATAGAAATGGTTTTTTTATTTTTTATGGGTGGTTTTTTCTGTTTCTTAGCTATTTTATAAAATTATTCAATCTAAACAACCTTAATTTTCGTATTTATTGTTTAATTATTTCAGTGTGAATGAATTTTCATATAATTGTCTAGCAAAATTCACGTTACGCATAATTAAATTCATAGTATGTTTTTATTTATATAATAAAATCAATATGAAAATATATAAAACTTAATATGAAAAGGAGATAAGAATGAAAAGAAAAAATTTATTAAAGATAGTATTTTTATGTAGTATTTTATTTGTTTCTGGTGTTTTCGCAAAGCAAGTCTTTGCATCTCAAAGTAAGTCGAAAAAAACACTTACTATAACTGTAAATGGTTATGATGTAACACTATCTAAAGAGGGAATTTTTAATAGTCAAAACGTAAAGCAACTTAATTCAACAAATCAAAATAGTATAACAATAAAAAACTCTAAAAGTGTAAACAGTGTCAAAATAGATGATAAAGAAATTAATGTAAATGATAAATCAGCTTTTAAATTGAAAGAAATCAGTAGCTCTTCTAAAATAAAAATATCTGTAATGTATAGTGGTGAGAATTCATATAGAAATTATTACATAAATTCTCTTTCAAAAGATTTTCCAAAGTATACTGTTACTGCAAATAGCCCTTATGATGGTGATTATTATCTTACTACACACAATGAAGAACATAATTTTGTATTTAAATTAAATAACAAAGGAAATATAGTTTTTTACAAGGAAGTCGAATCAAATCCTTTTGATTTTAAAAAAATCACTACAGATGATGGTAAAGTTAGATATGGATATTTACTTCAAGATAAAGACTCAACAAAACGAATAAGTTCTGTTGGATACTCACCAACATATCTTGTTATATTAGATGAAAATTATAATGAAATAAATAAAATTACTATGGAAAAAAATAAAAACATAGAATCTGGTACTGAGTTAGAAAACCATGACTTTATATACATAAATGATAATCACTATATCGTTTCTAGTTATCAAAAATCTAAGGCAACAAACATTCCTTCAAACTTGAATAAAGGAAATTCACCTTATGTAGTAAATAGTGTACTACAAGAAATAAAAGATGGTAAAGTTGTATGGCAGTGGGAAAGTATTGACCATGAAAAACTATATAAAGAAAGTGTTGAACAAAATAATTTTAGCGAAAAAAGTGATACATCTTTAGACTATGTACATTTTAATTCTATGACTATTGACCCCAAGGACGGAAATCTAATCTGCTCATTTAGAAATTTAGATGAAGTTATTAAATTAGATAGAAAAACAGGAGAAATTATTTGGACCCTAGGAGGATTGGGTGATGAGTTCAATTTAACAGATAATCAAAAATTCTCAAGACAACATAATGCTAGAATTACAGATGATGGATATATAACCTTATATGATAATGGTGTAAAAAATAAATCTACAAGAGTTATTAAAATAAAATTGGATGAAGAAAATAAAAAAGTTACTGAATATCGCTCATATGACATAAATGACTATTACAAATATATGGGTTCAGTTCAAGAAATAGATAGTGAAAAAGATGTATTCTTAGTTGGAACTGGTGGAAAGGCTGGAGAAAAGCAAGATTTAGTAGCTATGGAAAAAGATTTTTCTAATGATAAAGTTTATTTCAGATTCTCCTTTAAGAGTGGTGAAAGTATGTATAGATGCTATAAAATTCAATAAAAAACTTATCTTAAAATAAAATATCAATTTTAATTAATACAAATCTTGCAAGGAAAATAAATCTATTATTTCTACTTGCAGGGTTATTATTTTCCTTAGTTTTAATATAAAAAGCAGGTGCCAACTTTTATGTTGATATAACACCTGCTTTTATATTAGAAAATCACTATAACACCAACATATTTGATATTTTCCTGACTACTGTTTTTAATTTCTTATATTCTACTAGATATTTCTATTTATTTGGTATATGTATAAATTATTATAATACATATTCCATCTTTTATTACTGCTCTTTCTTAGTATCTGCATATACAAATCTTTATGATTCTAAAATTTCATAAATTAATATAAAAAAAGCCCTATATTTTAGCAATATATTTGCTTTTTAATAATTTATAACAAGTCTATAAAAAATAAAATCACTAATTATTATTATTTTGTATGTTTGCTATCTACAAATAAAAAGGCTAACACTATAAAATTAAATAAATCTTATGGTATTAACCTTATATTAAACAATTAACTATCTATCAATTAAACTTACCTTAAAACTTGTGCTAAAATAAATTTTTCTATTTAATTTTTTGTATTATTTTTCATGTTGAAAATCAACTTAATATCTTTTTTATTTCATTTTTATCTTCAGTATTTAATAAAATTTCCAAAGTATGCTGGTCATTAATCTTTGAAAATAAGCTTCGTATTTCTTTTTTATTATTCTCTTTAAGTGCTAATAAAACCACTAAATCTACCATAAATTTATTATCCCACACTATGGGCTTATTTAATCTTGCTATAGCTATTGCTGGTTTTATAACATTTTCTGGAAGCCCATGTGGTACAGCAACTTTTGAAGCCATTACAACACTTCCCATAGCTTCCCTTTTATACACACTTAATATATATTTTGAATCTACATACCCACCTTCTTCAAGCTTTGATACAAGAGTGTCGATTATATACTCCTTTGAGATTCCTTCAAAATCATATAAAATCAAATCTTCATGTATTAAATTATCCAATTGATTATCGCTACTCAAAGATGGTTGTTTATTATTTAAATGTTCTAATACCTTGTTAATTCCATTTTTTCCAAGTACCTCATTATAAGAAATAAAAGGTACATTTTTATAATCTATATCAATTGTGCCACAAATAGCAATAATATTATATTCAGCTTCAATGTCATTTAATTCATCTTCTAAATTATTATTTAAAAAAGCAATTGGCTTTACTTCAATTGAAGCATCATATTCCTCAATTTGCTTTTCTATATGTTCCTTTAAGTTTAAAGCTGTACCTACCCCACTTAAACATAATGTAATAATTACATTTTTCTTTCCATATTCATTTTTTCTATAACTAAATTTATTCGTATTTACCATAGCATAATTTTTATTTTTCTTTAAATCTGCTATTATACCATCTAAACTTTTTCCTTCAATTGTCGCCAATTTTCCTGCTTCCATTGCTAATAATGTATCCACCCTGTTTACAGTCTTACAT
Source organism: Clostridioides sp. ES-S-0123-01 (assembly GCF_020658415.1). Lineage (NCBI taxonomy): Bacteria > Bacillati > Bacillota > Clostridia > Peptostreptococcales > Peptostreptococcaceae > Clostridioides > Clostridioides sp. ES-S-0123-01. The sequence goes on along the minus strand of NZ_JACVWD010000004.1, from coordinate 399,011 downwards.
CTAATACCAAGTCTTTTTTCAACCTCATCACCAAGGATTACTAGAGAACCCATATCAATTAGAACCAAAATTCCTTTCTGTGCTTCTATCTTTTTAAGTTCCTCCAATACATGTTCTATTCCTTCTGCTGGTGAATCTGTAAGTGCTATTTCTATACCCAGTGTACATTCTATACCAAGAATGTGATTTACAACATTAGACATTTCAATTCCAACTTTACCATGCGTAACTATAACTACTTTTACTTTATCTTTTATACTTTCTTCATTGTAACAAAATTTATTTATATAATATGCTAAATATCCAAGTTCATCCTCTGGGAATGTAACTTGTGTTAAATCTTCCACTATTCCCATTACATATCTGGATAATTCATATTCCATTGGCATTGATGCTTTTATCTTATCCAAACTTGGATTTATTATAGTTTTTCCATCTCTTATTCTATCTATAGCATGCTCAATATGAATTGCTAAAGCTAAATACAGCCCCTGATTTACATGCTTAAACTGCTCTTTAATAAATACAATTACTTTGTCCATTATCTCTAGTGTGGATTCTTTTAACTGTCCACCCCAGTCTATTCGACTTCTTCTATCAGACAAGTTTTTATTGTTTTTAATAGCATTAAATTTATTGTCTAACTTTTCTATAAATGCATTTTTTAACTCTTCTTCTGAAAAACACTTACTTTCTAGAACTTTTAATTCTTTTTCTGCATAATTGTATATTTCACTTATCTCATTATCAGACAAAATTCTATTTTTCCCACTTACTAATTCACTAATATCTATATATATATCTTCAACTGAAAACTCAGAATACTTTTCATCTTCACAATTACAATCATAATATCCACTTTTTATATAATCTCTCAAGCTATCTAAATCTATAATTACCTTGTCACTAGAAAATATTGCCTTACTAAAAGCTCTAGCACAAGTTACTTGTATATCACTCTTTAACTGTCCTATATTCCCAGTACATTTATAATTCATAAGTGCACACATCACTTCTTTAGTTATTATAAAGTTTTTATTTACTCTTTTTGCTTCTCTTTCAAAGAATTTTATTATTATTTCATATCTTTCAGATTTTGGTCTTTCACTCATATTTGGTAAGTTTATTACCATTGGTATACGTCTTCTAAATGTTTGAAGTAAATTAGAATCTGGATTTTCTGTTGTAGCACTTATTATGAGAACATTTGCCTTTCTATTAGAACTACTCTCTCCTAACCTCCTAAATTCACCTCTATCTATTAAAGAAAATAATATTTCTTGACCAGCAGCAGGTAATCTATGAATTTCATCCAAAAACAAAATTCCATTATTGGCTTGCTCTACAAGACCCTCTCTATTTGCATCTGCACCTGTGTATGCACCTTTTACTACTCCAAATAGCTGAGCTATCAATAGATTAGGATTTTCTGCATAATCTGCACAGTTAAATACTATGAATGGACTATTTTCTTCTTTGATATTATTTTTCACAGCATATTTGTACATACATGTAGCTAACTCACTCTTACCTACACCTGTTTCTCCATATATTATAGTATGAAGACCATTAGGAGGATACATTATTGCTGATTTAGCTAGGTTTACTTTTTCTTTCAAACTGCCTTTTATACCTATTAATTCTTCAAACCCATCTTCTTCTACAGCTTTACTAACTTTTACATGTTTTCCAGATGATACTAGTTCTTTATCTTTTATTTCAGCTTTCGATTGACTTAAGTTTTCTTCTTTTAGTAATTTTGATACTGCACTTCTTGATATATTATAGCCATTTTCGGTTAAAATTTCAGTTATTTTTCTTTCAGACATTTGAGGATTCTCATTTACAATCTTAGATATATCCTTTATTAATATTTGTTTTCTTCTTTCTCTTGAATCTAAAATATTATTCTTTTTTCTAACCGCTATTACTTCAGACCTAGCTACATTTAATATTTCAGCAAGTTCTTGGTCAGTGTATGGATTTTTCTTGTCTTCTCTTTGTATCTCTCTTAATATTTTATCCATATTTCGCCTCCTTACTTTAAATTTTAGTTTATTTCAATATATTATACACCAAAATAAGACTAGGCAAAATAGCCTAGCCTTATTACTTAGAATTTCCATAAGAACTTCTATTAAAATTATAACCATAACTATATGATTATAATTTTAAAGAAGCACCTTCCCAATCCTTCATAAAGCTATCTATTCCTTTGTCTGTCAAAGGATGCTTAATCATTTGGTTTATAACTTTAAGAGGAACTGTTGCTATATCAGCTCCCATTCTAGCAGCTTGTAAAACATGTATTGGATTTCTAACACTAGCAACTATTATTTGAGACTCAATACTATTTACACTGAAGATGTCAACAATTTCTTCAATTAAATCAAGACCATTTTGTGATATATCGTCTAATCTTCCAACAAAAGGACTTACATATGTAGCTCCAGCTCTAGCAGCTAAAAGAGCTTGCCCAGCAGAGAATATAAGTGTAACATTAGTTTTTATACCTTTACTAGATAATACTTTTACTGCCTTTAAACCTTCTGCTGTCATAGGTATTTTTATAACTATATTTTTATGTATCTTAGATAATTTTTCTGCTTCTTCTATCATACCCTTGTGCTCTAAACTTATTACTTCTGCACTTATTGGTCCATCTACTATCTCACTGATTTCCTTAACTACTTCTATAAAATCTCTACCTTCTTTAGCTATTAGAGATGGATTTGTAGTAACTCCACATATTACACCTAAATCATTTGCTTCCTTTATTTCTTCAATATTAGCTGTGTCTATAAAAAATCTCATTTAAAAAATCCTCCATAATTAGAATATGTGCTAAACACAAGTATATAATATCATAAATTATCTAAATTTTACAGTTCCATTATCTATAGATTCAACTACTGCTAAAGATTCTAATCTTACATCATTGGCCTTTAAAAGTGCTCCTCCAGCTTGGAATCCTTTTTCAATAACAATCCCTACTCCAACTAAGTTTGCATTTGCTTGTTCAATTAAATCTTTAAGACCAAGAGCGGCTCTTCCATTAGCTAAAAAATCATCTACTACCAATATGTTTTCACCTTCGTTTATATACTTTTTAGAAACTTTTACTGCATATTCTTTTGCCTTAGTAAATGAATATACATTAGTTTCATACACATCAGTATCTAAGTTTTTAGATTCTGATTTTTTCGCAAAAACTACAGGTGCATTGTCAAAGTATTGTGAAACAATTGATGCTATAGCTATTCCTGAAGCCTCTATTGTAAATATTTTATCTACCTTTTCTCCACTAAATCTCTCTTTAAATTCTTTTCCTATTTCATTTAAAAAAGCTACATCAATTTGATGATTTAAAAAACTATCGACTTTTAGTATATCATTTCCTGAAACACTACCTTCTCTTAATATCTTTTCCTCTAAAGCCTTCATTGTACTCCCACCTAAACCTTTCTAAATTATATTAATCTTAATAAAAAAAATTATATTCTCTTTAATTTTACTCTCTACATTGCTTGTATTTTATCTTAGAATACTAAAAAAGCTCCTGTCTATATCATAGACAGGAGCTTAAAATTCAAAGTAACCAACTTAATATATAATTTAAAATAAGTATAAACTATATCATCTTCACTCCTGTAGTTAAGCTATTATTGGTAGCTTAGTAGAAACATTTGAACCATATTATCAAAAGTATACAGGTAAACATATTAATTTATTCTTTTTAATTATATATTATAATTCTCTATTATTCAACAAATAATTCAAACTGTGTAGAATAAAACATTCACTAGTTACTTGACAAAATTCAACCTTTTTAAGTAAACTTATAGATTTTCCATAAAGATATAACTTTTTTCTATATTATCTAGAAGTACTTCATCCTTGTTTATATTAGCTATTTTAGCAATAGCTTTTTTTACTCCATTAGACTTTATTAGTTCTTGTAATTCTACACTTTGAGCATCTTCACTATTGTTATAATGAAGTGCTGCACCTATTCCAAGAATTAAGTTATCAACTGTTAAGCCATATGATTTTGCAGTCATTAGAGGTTTAATCAATCTATCTTTATCACTTAATTTTCTAAGTGGCTCTCTTCCAACTCTGACTACATCATCATTAAGATATGGATTTTTAAATCTATTTAAAATCTTATCAATATATTTATAATGTGCTTCTGAATCAAAATTATATTTTTTAATTAATCCTTCTCCACTTTCTGTCATTGCATTTTTCACTATATTGCAAATATATTCATCATTTATACTTTCTTCTATTGTTTTGTATCCCTTTAAGTACCCTATATAAGCAGTTATAGCATGGCCTGTATTTAGTGTAAATAACTTACGTTCTATATAAGCCATAAGGTTATCAGCTAAATTCATTCCAACTATATTAGGTATTTCTCCTTTAAATCCTTGCTTTTCAACATTCCACTCATAAAAATTTTCAACAGTTACATCAAGAGGATTCTCATTTTTACCAGGAGGAACTATTCTGTCAACTGAACAGTTAGGGAAACCAATATAGCTCTCTAAATAGTCTTCTTCTTCTTTATTTAGACACTTAAGTATTTCCTCTTTTAAAGAAGAACTTGCATATATTGCATTTTCACAAGCTATTATATTTAAATTATTTCTTAATCCTTTTTCTTTTCTAGTTTTTATACCTCTAGCAATTGTAGGGGCTATTTTAGTTAAAACCAAAGGGCCAACTGCTGTAGTTATTATTTCAGCTTCTACAATCTCATCTATTATTTCTTCTTTTATAGATGAAACTGCACTTATATTGTCAATTATCTCATCTACACATTCTACATCTCTTATGTGTATAGTATATTTTTTATCTTTATTTATTGAATTTAATATTTCTTCATTAACATCAGCAAATACAACATGATAACCTGACTTAACTAACAAACCTCCAATAAATCCTCTTCCAATATTTCCTGCTCCAAATTGGATTGCCTTTTTCATTTTAAGTTCCTCCTAAGATTAGTTGGCAAAAGCTTCCATAAAAGCTTGTTTGTCATTTGAATTTTTTAGTCTCTCTGTTAAATCATCATCTAAAACTATTGCTATATTAGATAGTATCTCTAAATGCTCATCTCCAACACCAGCTATTCCTATTAATAAATATGCCTTTTCTCCATCAAAATCTATACCATTAGGGAATTGTAGTATAACTATTCCAGAAGATAATATTTCTTTTTTCGCTTCATTTACACCATGTGGAATAGCAACACCCATGCCCATGTATGTAGTCATTACCTTTTCTCTTTCCAACATTGCTGGTATATATTCTTCTTTTACATATCCATTTTCAAATAGTTTTCTTCCTGCTAAAGTTATAGCTTCTTCCTTTGAAACACTATCTAATCCTAAAAATATATTATTCTCATTTAATACTTTACTCATAATATCAACCTTCCTTTTTTTAATGTAAATTTTATTTATCTATTAATGTTTTTAATTTATTTGTATAAAAATTAAAAACTATATCTTTTATTTCTAATGTCATCTCTTGTATAGAAAATTTGTTTATTTTATTAGTAAAAACAAAATTATCTATTAATGAGCCACTTACTTCACTCATTATTTGTCTTTGATAATTTGGTGAATCTTTAGGAAGTAACATAAAAACCACATTCTCAATTTCTTCCTTAGAATTTAGCTTTATGTTATTTTCTAATCTTATTATTGCTAACTTCATAATATCTATTCTTTCACTCATACAGTGTAATAATAAAATCCTTGATTCTTCTATATATGGAATTGATATTTTTAATCTTTCTTCTAATGATTCTTTTATAGATATTACATCTTCACTAGATTTTACAAATATTTTTGATGAATCCATAATAAGTTCATCTAAGTTTTTACTTTTAAATTTTTTAAATTGAATTTCATCTAAAAACTGAAGAATATCTCTTCCTATGTTCATACTTTCTGTTATCTGTTCATATACTTTATTTTTATTTTTAGTATCATCTTTTACTTTTAAATCCATTAATTTGTTTTGAGCTATAGACTTTATTTTTTCTTTGATTATCAGCTCATCATCTGAACTCATAAATGGACCTACACATATATAATCTAAGTTTGTATTTAATTCTACTGTAGATACAATTAAATCGACTTCTTTTTCTTTTAAATATTCCTCATCTATGTTTATAGCTGAAATAGTTTCAAGTATATTTAGATTTGGAAATTTATTTTCAATTTTAGTCGATAAAAACCTTGAAGTTCCTATTCCAGTAGGACATGCTACAACAATATTTATATTAGCATGCATCATTAGATTTTTTTCTATGGCTGATGCAAAATGCATTGCAATATATCCTATTTCAGATTCAGGTATTGAATTTATATTTAGCTTATCTTTTATGACTTTAGAAACCTTTTCGACTCCATTATAAGCATATGAATACTTAGTTTTTATTTCATCTAAAAGGGGATTTCTTATTTCTAGTCCCATATTCAATCTGTTTATGGAAGGTCCCAGATGGTTTGCTAGGTCTTTAAATAATCTTTCATCATTTTTAAGACTTATCTTAAATTCATCTTCTGCCAAATCTATCATTTTATTTGTAATGTCCATTACTTCTATGTCATCTAAGTTTAACTCTTTATGACTTGAAGATGACCTTTGCTTTGCACCTCTAATGTGCATAGTTATATATCCAACTTCATCTAATGGTATATCCATACTAAAATCAACTGCCATACCTTTTACGATTTCCTGAGCTAATTTAAACTCTTCGGTTAAAGATAATTCCTTTAGAAAATCTTTCTCCATAGTTATATTTTCACCATTTTTTATCCTCTGTAAAGCTAATGAAATATGAACTACAAGCCCTATATATGCACTATCAGCTAAATTTACATCTAACTCTGAAAGCTTCTTTGTTAATGTACTTTCAACTTTTCTTATTATGCACTTGTCCATTAAATTTAAAAGTCTATTTTCACTTAAAATCTCTATTGCTTTATCAGTTTGTATATTCTCACTTATATTTCTGACCATATCCAATATTTCTTTTTCATTAAATGAGTCATATATAAGGTTTACATATGCTTCTCTAAAGTTTTTTTCCTGACCTTTGAGATACACACCAAGCCCTGGTTTTCTAATAAGCTCAATATCAAATCTTTCTAACCATTCACTTGCTAGTGCAAAATCATTATTTAGTACTCCTTCAGATACCTTTAATATTTTTGCAAAGTAGTAAGATTTTACTGGCTCATTAGAAACTAGTAGCTTTGATAATATAATTAAGTTTCTTTCTTCTTTGTTATATTCTTTTTCTATTTTTTCCTCTTCTAACAACTCAATTATAAAATTTTGATTTTCTGTATTCTCTTCTAAAATCAAACCTACACCTGGTTTTTTTACAAAATTAAAATCATTTTCATCAAACCATTTTTCAATTCCTGACATATCTCTAAGTACAGTTCTTGAACTTAACTCTAACTCTCCTGCAATTTCAGAAACAGTTATTGGAATATTTTTTTTAGAATTTTCTACTATCATGAGTATTATCTTTTTTTGTCTAGATGTAATCTTCTTTTTTTTCAAATTATCCACTCCTAATCAGTGGTACTTTTTATTTTTTATTTAGATTCTAATCTTTTAAACAGTATATCTAAATTGGGGTCATTTAAAAAGTTATTTATTGATACTATCTCAACATTTGAATTGTTTTTGGCAACTCTTTCAACTAATGTGTTGTGAGTTACTACTATTTGTGTATCATCTGGAAGATTATCAACAGATGAATTTGTAATTTCTATATCTAAATTCAAGTTTTTTATTCTATTTTTAAATCTAGAAGCTCCCATTGCACTAGAACCCATTCCTGCATCACATGCAAATACAATCTTCTTAATTTCATTTAATTCAAGTTGCTTTTCTTTAACTTTTTGTTCTGAACTTTTGCTTGCAGATTTCATATCACTCATCTTTGCTTTAGCTTCTTCTAAAGTACCATCTTCTTCACTTTGGTTTGCTGAAGCTCTCTTAACAAATGGTGCTGCCACTAAGAATGATACAACTGTCGCAACTGCAACCCCTGCTAATACTGGAAGTAATCCTCCTTTTGGTGCTAGTGCCATAAGTGCAAATATACTTCCTGGTGATGGTGCTGCTACAAGTCCAGCTCCTAATATTGAAAAAGTTAATATTCCTGCTGCTCCACCTGCCATTGTAGCTAATATTAAAACTGGATTCATTAATATATATGGGAAGTAAATTTCATGGATACCACCAAGGAAATGTATTATTACTGCTCCTGGTGCTGATTGTTTTACACTTCCTCTACTAAACATCCAATATGCTAATAGAACACCTAAACCTGGTCCAGGGTTACTTTCTAATAAGAACATTATAGATTTACCTGCTTCTTTTGCTTCAGCTATACCTATAGGACCTAATATACCATGATTTATTGCATTGTTTAAGAACAGTACCTTTCCAGGCTCTATAAATACCGAAACTAAAGGTAATAAACTTTTGCTAACTATAAATTGCACTCCTGATTCTATAAGAGCTGTACCTGCTACTATAGCTGGTCCAATTGCATAAAAACCTAATATTGCAAGAAGCATACCTATTATACCTATTGAAAAGTTATTTACTAACATCTCAAATCCTGTTGGTATTTTACCATCTACAAGTTTATCAAACTTCTTGATTACCCATCCTGCAAATGGTCCCATTATCATTGCTCCAATAAACATTGGTATATCAGCTCCAACGATTACTCCCATCGCTGCTGCTGCACCTATTACTCCGCCTCTTTGCCCTGCTATAGCTTTACCACCAGTATATGCTATCAATAGTGGTAAAAGATATTTTATCATCGGATCGCCTATAGTACTTAATTTTTCATTTGGCATCCACCCTGTTGGTATAAATAATGCTGTTATAAGACCCCATGCTATAAAAGCTCCTATATTTGGCATTACCATCCCACTTAAAAACTTTCCTACTCGCTGTATAGATGTCTTTATTGTCGATTGATTAGAACTGCTCATAATTTTACCTCCATTTGAATTATATTCTATATCGATATGATTCCCTTTTGTTATACTTTTATTATAGAGTTTATATTTTATAGTAACAACTTTAAGAAATCGTTTCTATGTCACTTAAGATAATGACATTTGTCACTTTAGTTTTTGTTTAATTTTATTTATGTAGTATTTTAAATTAAGAATTTAATGAAATAAATTTTTTAGAGACACTTTTGGACATACTAATATAGATTTAATTGACTTATACTTTCAATAAAAAATACTATATACTTAATATTAACAACAGGAGTATATAGACATAATGTAAGATATTATATAATAAGAATTAACTTCAAATTAGCTACCACCTTAAATAAAACATTATTTAATATACAGTTTGATTGTATAAAGCAACATATATTAAACAGATTCAGTTAAAATAGTTTAAATTTTTCAAAAATCTCAATATCTGACAAAATACTTTAATAAAATTAAAGAATAAGTTATAATTAATACTATCAATTATAATAAAGTATAAAAATATAAGGAGTGATTAAAAAATGGCGTTTTATTTTGATACACCATCACATACTTTCAGTGAATACCTACTTGTACCAGGTTTCTCTTCTACTGACTGTATACCTGCTAATGTAAGTTTAAAAACACCTGTTACTAAATTTAAAAAGGGCGAGGAAGCAGATATTCATATGAATATACCTTTAACTTCTGCTATTATGCAATCTGTTTCTGATGACAAGATGGCTATTGCACTTGCTAAAGAAGGTGGCATCTCATTTATATATGGTTCTCAATCTATTGAAAGTGAAGCTGCTATGGTAGCACGTGTTAAATCTCATAAAGCTGGATTTGTTGTGAGTGATTCAAATATTAAACCTGACAATACATTAAAAGACATACTTGAACTAAAAGAGAGAACTGGTCATTCTACGGTTGCAGTTACTGAAGATGGTACTTCAACTGGTAAATTATTAGGTATTGTTGCAAGTCGTGATTATCGTATAAGTCGTATGGACTTAGACACTAAAGTTAGTGAGTTTATGACTCCTATGTCGTCCATAGTTTATGCTAACAAAGATGTTACTTTAAAAGAAGCAAACAATATTATATGGGACCATAAGCTTAATTCTCTTCCTGTACTTGATGACAATGGTAATCTTGTATATATGGTATTCCGTAAAGATTACTCTTCTCATAAAGAAAATCCACTTGAACTTTTAGATTCTTCTAAAAGATATGTAGTTGGAGCTGGTATCAATACTAGAGACTTTGCTGAGCGTGTTCCTGCTTTAGTTGAAGCTGGTGCTGATGTTTTATGTATAGACTCTTCAGAAGGTTTTTCTGAGTGGCAAAAAATAACTCTTGATTTTATTCGTGAAAAATACGGTGATACAGTTAAGGTTGGAGCTGGGAATGTAGTTGACCGTGAAGGATTCCTTTACCTTGCTGAAGCTGGTGCTGACTTCGTTAAAGTTGGTATTGGTGGTGGTTCTATATGTATCACTCGTGAACAAAAAGGTATAGGACGTGGACAAGCTACTTCTATAATTGAAGTTGCTCAAGCTAGAGATGAATACTTTGAAAAAACAGGTATTTACATTCCAATTTGTTCTGATGGTGGTATTGTTTATGACCATCATATAACTTTAGCCTTAGCTATGGGTGCTGATTTTATAATGCTTGGTAGATATTTCTCTCGTTTTGATGAGAGTCCAACTAATAAGGTTAATATAAATGGTAGTTACATGAAAGAGTATTGGGGAGAAGGTTCTGCACGTGCTAGAAACTGGCAAAGATATGACCTTGGTGGAGATAAGAAACTTTCTTTTGAAGAAGGTGTTGACTCTTATGTTCCTTATGCTGGTTCTTTAAAAGACAATGTGACACTTTCTCTAAGTAAGGTTCGTTCTACTATGTGCAACTGTGGTGCTCTTAGTATCCCTGAACTTCAAAAAAATGCTAAGCTAACACTTGTATCTTCTACTAGTATCGTTGAAGGTGGAGCTCATGATGTTATGCTAAAAGATAACAGAAACTTATAATATAAACAAAAGTGTAGTTAATTGTAAAATCAACTACACTTTTTATTTTAATATAAGCTATTATTTATGAGTTATTATTTAACTGTAAATTCAAGAAGCTTACTTTTAAGTTCATTTTCTATTTTTGATAATTCAACTTCTGCTTCCTGTCTCTTTATTCTACCATCATTTTGTATCTTAACTACTTCATCAATAGTTGATATTAAAGATTGATTAGTTTTCTTAATTGTATCTATATCTACAATTCCTCTTTCTGATTCTTTGGCTGTTTCTATTGTTCCCATTTTCAATGTCTCTGCATTCTTTAGTAGAAGTTCATTTGTCATATTACTAACTTCACGCTGTGCTTTCATAGCTTGATTCAAATGAGATATTCCAAGAGCAAGTACTATTTGATTTTTCCACAATGGAATAGTATTTACTATAGTAGATTGAATTTTTTCTGCCATTAGATTATTGCTATTTTGAACCAATCTTATCTGTGGAGCCATTTGAAGTGATACCATTCTAGTTAATTCTAAGTCATGAATCTTCTTTTCAAATCTGTCACAAAGTGAAACCATATCGTTTACAGATTGAGCATCTTCTGTTGAACCAGACAGACTTGCTCTTTCTCTTAATTTTGGCATCTCAATTTCTTTCATATCTTTTAGCTTTTGTTTCCCTGCTATAATATACATTGTAAGCTCTTTTGAATAAGCTAAGTTTAATTCATACATTTTATCAAGCATTGCTATATCTTTCAATATTTTAACTTGATGCTTTTGAAGTTCTTTACTTACTTTGTCTACATTTACTTCTGCGCTATCATACTTAGTTTTTAAATTTGAAATTTTATTATTTGCCTTTTTAAAAATTCCTAAAAAACCACCTTGTTCTTTTTCGTCAGCTGAGAATGATTTTAAATCAGTAACTAGATTTGTAAGCATATCACCAACTTCGCCTAAATCTCTAGTTTTAACACTCTTTAAAGCGGTTTCCGAAAATCCCGCTACCTTTTTTTGAGCCCCAGCTCCATATTGCAAAATCATATTTGTATTTGTAATATCTATTTTTTCTGCAAACTCTTTTACCATTTTACGCTCAGCTTCTGATAGTTTTTCTTCTTCTGGGTCTTTTTCATTCTTTTTCATTAATAGGTCAGAATTATTTATATCATTTGTTTTTGTTTCTTCACCAAATGGGTCAAGTGTTAGTGTTGGCATAACTGGTATATCATCTAAATTATTCATTCTATAGTTCTCTCCTCTTCCTTCATAAAGTACTAATTATATACTTATATCTTACATATTTTTATCCTTCATAACTACTTAACTGTTCAAAAATAACAGAATATTTTTTATATTACAGTTAAAACTTTCCACCTGTTAATCCCTCTTGAACTAACATATTTTCTAAAACAGTAATATCTGTAGATATGTCAATAGCTTCATCCTCAAATAGAGAATCCAGTTGGTTTTCAAAAGCCACTACAATTGTACTCATTGTACTTTCAATGCTTTCCATAGTTGTTGTTATATTTTCTCTGTCTATTCCTTGTTCTTCCAATATATGATATGAATTTAAAAGCTTTAAAGTAGTTGGAATATAATAATCCATAAATTTTTGTATCTGAATAAGTTTTGATGGGTCATGTTTTACAACATCAAATATTTTACTTGTAACATCTTCTACTTGTATAATTTTCTTGCACATTGATTCTGATTTAATATTTTCATTAGCCTCTTTTATTTGTCTCAAATAGTCCATTCCCTTTTTAATAATCATATCAGCTTCATTGCTATTCTCAACTTCATCTTCTTCAACTTCATATACTACATCTTCATATGTTGGTGGAACTCCATCTTCATTTGTCAATACAATTTGATTATTTCTTTTATCAATATAAGTATTTATAAAGTAATTTTTATCTATCATCTTTTGCACATCTTTTATTATAAATTTTAGTGATTTAGATGTACTTTCTGCAATAAGTTCTACTGGAATAATATTTTTATTACTTATGATTGTACAGTATTTTTTATAACGAGAAATTTGGTCTCCTAATCTTTTACCTTTAAAAATACAAACTCCACCTATTATTAAGAATAAAGCACATACTTGAATAGGAAGTATAACTGCCCATCCAATTATAATTGAAATAGTTGACAATACTAAGGCTGATAGTGTAAATAAGCCTACTAGACCCCATCCAACGATCTTCAAAAACTTACTTAAAAACGAATTTATTAATACAGATTTTTTAGAAAAATTCTCTGGTTTATACATGATTTATATCCTTTCATTTTTACTAATATTATTATTATATTTCAGTTTGATTATACAATTACTTACTTATTACTGTCAAGGAATTTGAAATTCTACAAATTATTTCAAATAAAGTAATAGCATTAAATGTAAGTACATTTTCTAACTAAAAATGTACTTACATTTAATGCTATACAAAAATAAGAGAACTTAATTTTAAGTAAATTTAAGCCCTCTCATTTTTTATATTTATATAATTATCATTATTTATCTCATCTATACTTAATCCAAATAAAAAATTATATTAATAAAGATTTGCAAATATCTCTCTTATTTCTTCTCTACTAAGTTCTACATAATTATTGGCAAGTAATCTCTGTTGATTGGCTATCGTACTATCAGTAAATTCATCTATCTGACTTTCTACCATTCCATACTCTCTTAGAGCTTTCTTAGTTATTAATTTGTTTAAGAATTTCTCTAATTCTCCATAAACGTCACAATTAGAGTCACATTCAAGAGCATCTGCTAAAATTTTTGTACATTGCGTAATCTTTCCATTAGGATTTTTTCTAGAGTACATCTTAAATACTTCAGTAAAGAACTGATAATTTGCTTCCCCATGTGCAACATGGAAAGCTGCACCTATCGAATAAGATAAAGCATGCACTGCTGCACAACCAGCATTTCCAAAAGCAATTCCTGCATAGTTTGATGCAAGTACAAAGTCCTTAAGATGATTGAATCTCTCTTCTTCTCCTTTATCCACAATCTTTTTATATCCATCCATAATCATTTTTATAGCCTGTAAAGAATATATTTCTGTAAATGGACTTGCTTTTGGAGATAGATAAGATTCAATAGCATGTATAAGAGCGTCCACTGAACTTGTTACAAAAAATTTATAAGGCAATCCTTTTACTGACTCTGGAATTAATACTGCATAATCTGCATAAGTTTCTTCTACTGCAAGACCCTTTTTAGTATGCTTAGATTTTAACTCTGCAATGGCTACATTTGTTACTTCACTTCCTGTACCACATGTTGTAGGAACTACCACCAATTCTTTTACTTTTTTAGGTGCTACTTCTCCTTCAAATAAGTCAATAGACTTCTCTGGAACATCAAGTGCTAATATCTTGCATATATCAACTATTGTACCTCCTCCAAAAGCGATAATTCTATCGAAATTGTATTTCTTCATTTCTTTTGTCATAGAATCTATCATTTCATCGGATGGTTCACCTGTTCCAAATTTTTCTTGGAAAATTAGATTGGTATCTATTCCAAGAGGCTTCATATATGGTTCATATATAAATTCATTTGTAATTACTAAATCATTTTTTCCTATTTTAAATTCTTCATTGAATTCTTTAAATGTATCAAAATAAAATATTTTTGGAACTACTCTAAGTGCTTCCATACTTAACACCCCTCTACTATTAATATTTCTCCTTAAATCGTTTTTCAAACTCTAATGCTAGATTTTCTCTTACACTTGGATGAGCAATATTGATTAAATTTCTTGCCCTTTCTCTAAGAGATTTCCCTTTTAGTTCTGCTATACCATACTCAGTTACAACATAGTCAATATCATTTCTAGATGTTGTTATAGGAGCACCTTCATCCACAATAGAGACAATTTTTGAAATTACTGTCCCATCTTTTTTTGTAGTTATTGAAGGCATTGCTATAATTGCCTTTCCATCTTCTCCCATAGATACTCCACGTATGAAGTCAACTTGACCTCCAACTCCACTAAATTGTCTAAGACCCATTGCCTCTGCAACTACCTGTCCCATCAAATCAACTTGTATAGCAGAATTTATAGACACCATTTTATGTTGTTTCATTATAACTGCTGGATGATTTACATAGTCTACAGGTTTCACTTCAACTACTGGGTTATTATTAGCAAAATCATATAATTTTTTAGTTCCCATTAAAAATGTAACTGTCATTTTTTCTTTATCAAAATTTTTATATTTACCATTTATAACACCTTTTTCATAGAGAGCTAGGGTTCCATCTGAAATCATTTCTGAATGAATTCCTAAATCTTTTTTATCTGTTAAAAATAGCATAACTGCATCTGGAATTCCACCAATTCCAAGTTGTAAAGTAGAACCATCTTCAATTAGAGAAGCACAATTTTTACCTATTGCTTCTTCTACTTCTCCAATCTTAGCAGGTTGCAGTTCATATAAAGGTTGTGACTTTTCAACTATATAGTCAAACTCTGATACATGAACTACTTCACCATAAGTTCTAGGAAATTGGTCATTTACTTGAACAATTACTGTTTTAGCAGTTTTAATAGCTTCATAAGTATAATCAACTGATGTTCCTAGGCTACAATACCCATGTTCATCTGGTGGAGTTACCTGAGCTAAAACAACATCACATTTTAATCTTTTCTCTCTAATTAATTTTGGTACTTCATGAAAGAATGCAGGAGTAAAATCTCCATCTCCATTTTCAATTGCCTTTCTTACATTTCCACTTACAAACATTGGATTTACTCTAAAGTGAGTTTCCATTCCCTCACCAGTATATCCACCACTGCCTAGACTTACCATATGCTTAATCTCAACATTTTTATACTGTTTTGCATTTTCAATCATTGCCTCTACTAGTGCAGGTGGCTCACCTACACAATGTGCAAATACTACTGTATCCCCATCTTTAATATGCTTTACAGCCTCTATAGCAGTACATAACTTACTTTGATACAATTCTCGCCAATTCAATGAAATCACCCCATCTAACTCTTATTTAAGCCTCACAAATCGCTGATTCTATTATATTTATAGCTCTTTCTATATGACTAAAATCCCAAATTTTAATATATGATTTCTTAACTTTATATTGTTGGTAGGATGCACATAAAGTTGTGCATCCTCCAATTATAAGTAATAAATCATATTCTACATCTTCTTCTGCTACGCTAAAATCTACTCTACCATTGAAGTGCTCTTTGATTATTGCTAGAGCCTTCCCTCTTTCGTATCTAGGGTTACAGCCCCCACAAAATCTAACTCCACAGGTCATGTGTAAATTCTCCTTCTAAAATCTCTTTTTATAACTCAAACTACTACTTTATAATCATTCTTATACGATATATTTTTTCATTAATTAGTATAAGTCAATATATTTTCCCATTTATATATCAACTTTTTTATATATTAACTTTTTATAAATTTAGAGCTTTTTCTTTTTTTATTCCTGCAATTGTCTTAGCTAATTCTTTCTTCTGATTTATATTTCCTTGTCTTGAAATCATTATTCTTTGTGCCTGTGGTGAACCTGCTCCATGCATTGACTCAGTTCTATAACCAACAGCAGATGAGCCAAGACATATATTTTCTAAGAATCTTAATATTCTCATTCTTTCTTCTGTTGAAGCTACTGAAGAAGCTTTAAAATATTTATTACATACTTCACCTATTGTCATTCCACTTGTTCCAACTTTTAAATCTGACTTGAAGTCTTTTTCTGAAGGCATAGTAACCATAAGCCCACCAGCTATATCTTCTGCAAGTCTCACTATTTCATAAGGGAATCTAGTTACATTTTGTTTACATACATTTGCAAGAAGTAAATCTATTTGATAGTTTCCAGCCTCTGTCTTATGTCCTTCTGATGAACATGCTATACCACAACAATATAAGCTTTCATTAAGGTGAGTCATTTCTATTAATTTATCTTTTATATGAGAAGCTTTGTTTGCTCCATTGTAATCAGCTGCTAAAGCTGCTGCTCCTATTATTACATCACCTACTCCAACTTTACATCCACCATAACTTTGTCTATGATATCCAGCAAATCTTTCTACCAACATACCAGAGAAATCCCACTCTCCGCATAAGAAGATTCTATCATTTGGAACAAATACATTATCAAATACTACTAGAGCTTCTTGACCTCCAAACTCTTTATTTCCTAAGTCAACATCTGCTCCCTCTTCTAATTTTCTAGTATCACAAGATTGTCTTCCATAAATCATAAATACACCTTCAGCATCTGAAGGAACTGCAAATGATACAGCATAGTCTTTATCTGCTTCAGTCATGCTTATAGTAGGCATTATAAGATGTTCATGTGAATTTATTGAACCAGTTTGATGTGCTTTTGCTCCTCTTACCACTATTCCATCTTCTCTTCTTTCAACTATGTGAAGAAACATATCTGGGTCAGGTTGAGCACTAGGTGATAATGCTCTATCTCCCTTAGGGTCAGTCATAGCTCCATCAACTACTAAATCGTTTTCTTGTATATAAGTTAAGTATTTTACAAAATTATCATGATAATTAGTTCCATGCGCTTTGTCGCACTCAAATGTTGTTGAATATACCGCATTAAAAGCATCCATACCTACACATCTTTGGAAACAAGAAGCTGTTTTTTGACCACATAGTCTTTGCATTTTAACTTTTTTTATCAAATCATCAGTACTTTGATGAAGATGACCAAATCTATTTATTTTTTCTCCTGTAATATTTGAAGTAACTGTCATTAAATCTGCATATTCTGGGTCATGTGCCAAATCATAAGTAGCTGCTACACAATTTATAGATGGTCTAATCATTGGATGGTCAACCCAATTTTTAACCTCTTCACCAAACATATAAACTTTAGTATTTAATTTTCTCAAACTTTCAATATATTGAGCTCCTGTCATTAATGCCATAATAAAACCACTCCTTCTCTTTTATAATAATTTTTATTTATGTTAATTTATAATACTTCCTTCTTTTGTTCGTCTTTCAATCTTCTAAATTTACTTCAATATTTTAAATTAAATTCATTTTTAGTTTAGATTCATTCTAAATTAAAATATATTTCTATTTTAATTTAGAATGAATACTTTTTTATATTTGAATTTTATCCCCAAAGTTCTTCATCTGTAGGTACTTCATTTTCTGGCATATAATAAGCAATTCTAGAAATATTAATTAAATGTTTGTAGTCAAGATTTTCAGAAATACTATTATTTCCCCAAGAACCACAACCTAAGGTATTTGTAGGTGCAAGACCATTAAAGAAGCTTCCTCCAGCACTTGTAGCACAACATTGATTAATTACAAATCTTGATACTTCTATATTTTCTCCTGCATATTCTATGTTCTTAATTGTATTTGAATGTATAGATACACTATGTCCTTTTCCTTCTACATTTAGATTTGCTTTTGCAATAGCTACTCCTTCTTCAAAGTCTTTATACTTATATGCAGATATAACTGGACACATTTTTTCTTTTGCAAGTATGTCTTCTTCACCTGGTCCATCTGCTTCTATTACTATTATTTTTGTATCTTTTGGTATTTCAACTCCTGCAATGTTTGCGATTGCATGAACTGATTGTCCTACTGCATCTTTATTCATAGATTTATTCACAAACATGGCATTTCTAAAAGCTTCTTTTTGTGCATTATCTCTAACTATAAATCCTTTGTTACTTTCAAATTCATCCATTATTTTATCAAACATTTCTTCTGCCACTATCACTGATTGCTCACCTGAGCAAATTATACCATTATCAAATATTCTTCCAGCTATGATTTTAGGTACTGCTTCTTTAATATCTACATCTCTGTCTATAATACATTGGACATTTCCTGCTCCTACACCAAGAGCTGGTTTTCCACTTGAATATGCAGCTCTTACCATTCCCATTCCACCAGTAGCAATTACTACATCTGCTGATGAAATTAAATTTCTCGTATTTTCTCTTGATTGTTGGTCAAGTATTTGTATTAGATTTTCTGGTGCTCCTATTTTTTCTAATTCTTCATTAATCATATCAACAGTCTTAGTACTACATCCAATTGCTTTATGATGTGGTGTTATAATAATTGCATTTCTTCCCTTTAATGCAAACATGGCATTACTCATAGGTGTAACTATTGGATTTGTACAAGGAGTTATTGCTGCTACAACTCCAATTGGTTTAGCTACTTTTGTTATTCCTGTTTCTCTATCTATATCAATTATACCAACTGATTTCTTATCTTTTAAATTATTATATATAACTTTCGCTTTACTTTTATTTTTAGCTACTTTATCTTCATATACACCCATTCCAGTTTCTTCTACTGCAAGTTTAGCTAAATATTCGGCGTTATAGTATACTACCTTTCCAACTATCTTCACTATTTTATCCACTTGTTCTTGAGTATAACATTCAAACTCCCTTTGAGCTTTTCTAGCCCTCTCAATGTATCCATTAATATATTCTTTGCTTAAATCTTCAAAGTTTTCTACTGCTTTTTCCATTTTTAATATTCCTCCAATTTATTAAATATTTTTATAATGCACTTTCAAAAGTTTCTGACTTCTTCATTGTACCTGTACTCATAAATTTACTATGCCATGATAAAGCTTCGTCTAATATATGAGGAGTTTGTTTTGCTCCATTTTGACATGCTCTATTTAGGTAATCCATAAGTTGATCTTTATAATCTGGATGAACACAATTTTCTATTATCTTAATAGCTCTTTCTCTAGGTGCAAGACCTCTTAAATCAGCATATCCTTGTTCTGTTACAATTACCATTACATCATGTTCAGTGTGGTCTACATGAGATACCATAGGTACTATTGATGATATATCACCATTTTTTGCAATTGATTCAGTACTAAATATAGTTATGGCTCCATTTCTAGCAAAATCACCAGAACCACCGATTCCATTCATCATCTTTGAACCCATGATATGAGTTGAGTTTACATTTCCATAAATATCAACCTCAATTGCAGTATTCATTGCAATTACACCAATTCTTCTAGCTATTTCTGGGTTGTTACTAATCTCTTGAGGTCTCAATATAATCTTATCTTTAAAGAAATCTATATCATTTTCAAATTTTATTAATCCTTCTGGTGATGGGCTTACAGATGTAGTTGATGCCATTGTAACTTTACCCATTCTTATTAAGTCCAACATAGAGTCCTGCACAACCTCTGTATAACAAGTTAAATTCTCAAATTCAGATTCACATAGTCCATATAAAACTGCATTTGCTACACTTCCTACACCAGATTGAAGAGGAAGTAAATTTTTTGACAATCTACCTGATTTTACTTCTTCTCTAAGAAATGCAATAATATTATTTGATATTTTTTTTGAAGCTTCATCTACAACACCCAATGGACGTGTTTTATCTTGCATATTAGTGATTACTATTCCTGCAATCTTATCTAAACCACAAGGTATATATGTCGTTCCGATTCTATCTTTAGGATGATTTATTTCTATTGGTTTCCTGTTTGGCGGATTTTCTGTAATATATATATCTGCCATACCTTCCATCTCCATTGGTTTTGCCAGATTTATTTCAACAATTACTTTGTCTGCACTTTTTACAAAAGATGGTGAATTTCCTATCCCACTAGTTGGTACAATATCTCCATTTTCAGTTATGGCAAGTGCTTCTATTATCGCTACATCCACTTTAGGTATAGTTTTATAGTTTAAAAATTGAGTAGAATGACTTAGATGCATATCTATATAATTGACATCACCTTTATTAATACTGTTTCTAAGTATTGAATTAGTTTGATAAGGAAGTCTTCTTTCAATTATTCCTGCTTCTGCCCATGCTCCATCTACTTCTGGTCCTAAAGATGCTCCTGAATATACAGTCAATTTTATCTTATCTCCACTTTTTACCCTTTCTGAAACCGCTAATGGTACTGCTTTTGGGTAACCTGAAGGTGTGAATCCACTAAGTCCAACAACCATCCCATTATTTATAAGTTTAGCAGCTTCATCTGCATTCATAATTAAATCACATAACTTTTTATTTCTTAATCTTTCGCTTAGTTCTTCAAATACTCCTTCATTATTCATAAATATCCCCCCATATAAAATCTTATTTACATTGGAAGTTTGTGTAAAACTATAACCAATATAACTTTAGTTAACAGTGCAAATGGATAGGTAGCACCATACCCTGCTGCTGGGTCATCACTATCAAGAGCATCAACAGCAGCTCCAAGACCTGGTGTTGATGTCATACCACCACAGACAGCTCCAGATAACAAAATCCAATTTAGTTTGAATACATACTTACCAACTAAAAATCCAATCATCATAGCTGTAATTCCTACTACTATAGCTACTAAAGCTAGATGCATCCCAGATGTCATAATTGAATCAACAACTTTACCACCATATCTTAATCCAACTATTGCTAAGAAAAATACTAGCCCTATTTGTTTTAGAATATTTAATACTTTTTCTTCCATTCTGAAATTTACTATACCTATCTTACCTATATATCCAAGTATTAGAGATACAATTAAAGAACCACCAGTTGCCCCTAATGTAAAGTATCCTAATGGTCCCATGAACACGTGTATTCCTCCAACTAAATATCCGGCAAGACATGTTAAGAAAAATGTTATTATATTAAATGGAACTTCTGGTATCGTTTTACCACCAACACTATCTCTAGCTTCTTTCATTTCTTTTTCATATTTTCTTCTTTCTTCTCTAAGGTCCATTCTAAATATTTTAGGAAGGAAATTTACTCCTAAAATCACTATTAATACTCCAAAAGGATAGGCAACTGCATGCCCTATACCAACACCTGCTTCAGCATATGCGATATACTTATCTATTTGCTCTTGAGTTAGTGATGTAGTTGTAGCTACATCCAATTTTCCCTCTGGATCAACTACTTTTAATATTTCTTTTTTATCTTTTATTGATGCTTTCTCAAACTCTTTTGATACATCTTCTGCATGTTTACCAGCTGTTTCTAGAGCAGCAGCTAGACCAGGAGAACTTGTTAGTGCTCCTGTATAAACACCAGAAACCTCATATGCACTACTTCCTTTATTACTTGATAGCAAAGTCATTGCATAAGTCATAGAGCCTCCTATAAAAGTTATAAGCACTCCTAAAACTACAAATCTAGCTCCATACTTCTTAAGTACAGCTTTCATATCCTTAGCAGCCAATAAACCAACTGCTGCAACAAATATAATTAGAAAAAAATCAAAGAAATCAGAAGAAATAATTCCATTGCCCATCATGATAGTTGCTGCCTTATACCCTGCTGCTGTCTCTCCTTTTGCTATTACTGAATTTCCTAAGCTATACACAAGCCATCCAATAAATAATCCTGTAAATAACGCTCCTGACACTCCAAAATTAAACTTCCCAAATTTAATTTTTCCAAATAATATTCCTGTAATTACAGCAGCGAACATAAGGACAAAAGGGTTCATTAAAAAATCCATTAACTCAAATTTCACCAAACCACTCCCTTTCATATTTTGTTATTAAATTAACGATATTTATTAAAAAATATATCTCTCCCCTCTTTGCAAACTTTGCAAAATTATATCTTGTTATTAAATTAACATTTCTAATTAAAAAAATTTCATCCCTCTAACATTAGTTTTTTATGTTACAATTTAGTTAACAGTTAAATTACATAAATACTAATTATTTTTAGATAGTTAAATTTTTAATATTCATTGATATAACTAGGTTTTAAATAGTTGTTACCTAAATTATGTCAGCTATTATCTTTTGTTAATTTAATAATAGCACTATTCTTAATAGATTGAAAATATCAAAAACTTATGATATGATAGTTTAAAACTATTCTATTTTTCTACAATAATATACAAAACTTATATTGTTGTTAATTATATACTTGTCACTAATTACATAAATGAAAGGAACTATTAACCAATGAACATAAATTATCTATATTATTTCCAAACTGTTTGTAAATATAAAAACATGACTAAAGCAGCAGAAAGTATTCATATTTCTCAACCATCTATAACCTTAGCTATTAAAGAATTGGAAAAGGAACTCGGTTTTGAACTTTTTTTTAGAATAGGTAATAAAATAGATTTAACTCCTGAAGGTAAGATTTTCTTAGATAAGGCAATAAATTTCACGAGACAATTTGAGGATTTTCAAAGTGATGCACTAGATTTAGGAAAAAAAAGAAAAGCATCTCTAAAAATAGGAATTCCTACAGTTTTAGGTACTTTTTTACTTTCAAAAATACTACCTAGATTTAATGTAATTTATCCAGATATTGAGCTTAAAATTTTTGAAGTCCCAACCTTTGTGGGTGCCAAAATGATTGAAGAATCTACACTTGATTTTTGCATTGGTATAATTGATAGTGATATTTATGATGATATAGATTCAAAAACAATATATAAAACAGAATTATATTTAGTTACAAATCCTAAAAATGAATTAGCAAAACAGTCCATTATTTCAAACTATATGTTGAAAAATATTCCTTTTGTCATACTATCTGAAGGTTCTTATCACTACAAAATTATTACAAAAAGACTTGAGAAGGTTAAACCAAATATAATTTTACACTCAAATCAACTTTCTACTATTCGTTATTTATTAGAAAATGATTTAGCTTCAACGATACTATATAAAGAAATATTCCAGAATACCGAAAATCTCTGTTCAATTCCTTTAGAACGTGCAATTACTGCCAATATTGGTGTTCTTTGGAGAAAACATCAATATATATCTCATAGTATGAAACTTTTTATTGAATATATGGCTTCTATTCATATAAATTAATATTTCTACATATTATGTAAATACAGCATTATATATATTTTGATAAATATTATAAATATTTTTGAGTATCAGTATAACAATAAAATATATTATCTCAAAAGAATTACAATGATATACATTCATAACTTAAATATTATTATACTGATACCTTTAATATTAATTTTACCTATTTTAATACTCATATTTTTAATTGGGTTTACTTGGACAACCTAGCAAGAAACCCACGCATCCAGAGACAAAATCTCTCATCTGTGAAATAGTTCCTATAGATGCTGTTGCTGGTGTTGTAAAATTTCTTACAATAAAAAGTACTATTAATGCTACTATACAAATCACAGTAGCTATAACAATTTGCAATTCACTAGTTTCTCCTTTTTCAATCTCTTCATCATTATTAACAGTCACTTTTTTATCATTATTTTGATAATTGTCACTTTCTAACTCAAATCCAATAGTATTTTTCACATTCATTATATTATTTTGACTTGGTACTTGACCGTTATTAGAAGAATTATCATCTATAAAAATATTTGAATATGCATCAGTATTTGTAACTTTTCTTGAAGTTCTACTTATAAAATTAGCACTTAAAAAGTATCCAAATATTGCTGCTGAAGTAGTTCTTATCACTACATCAATAGTAGTAGTATCTTGTGAGTTAACTTCATTGACAAACAATGTGTATATAGATTCAAACATGAGTATTGCCATAACAATTATAAGACATCTATCTATCAATTTAATTTTGTACCAGGCTTTTTTTATGTTTTTCATAAACTTATGTTTTTTATTCATAGATATTATCACCTCACATAATAAAATTAAGCCCTCTTTACTAAGATATGTAGAGAGAGCTTAATGGTGAGATTACAATATTATTTTGTGTAAAAAATTATATAAAAATTAAATTATTTGTCTAAAATCATCAAATCTTTAGGGAATTTAGTTAATCTTTCAGGTCCATTTTTTGTAATTAAAACAGTATCTTCTATTCTAACTCCTCCCCATCCTGGGAAATAAATACCTGGTTCCATTGTTATTATACATCCTTCTTCTATTGTTTTATCACCATAATTACCAATAAAAGGTTCTTCATGAACATCTCTTCCAACCCCATGTCCTATCCCTTGATAATAGTAATCTTCATATTTCTTAACAACTTTTCTTATTTCTGCATCTGGAATTGTAGCATGTACACCAGCCTTCATGTTTTCAACTCCAACATCTTGTGCTTCTTTAACTAAATTATAAATCTCTAATTGTTTTTCAGATGCTTCTCCAACTATAAAAGTTCTAGTTGTATCAGAAATATATCCATTGTACATAGCTCCATAATCTACAAGTACAAAGTCACCATTTTCTATAACCTTGTCACTTGGTTTACCATGAAGCAATGAAGTTTTTGCTCCTGATATCAATATAGTTTCAAATCCTATATTTTGAGCTCCATTCATTTTCATAAAATATTCTAGTTTTGTAGCTAATTCTATTTCAGTAACTCCAGCTTTTATATGTGGAACTAACTCTTCTAATGCTTTATCAGCTATTTCACAAGCTTTTCTTGTATTTTTAATTTCTTCTTCATCCTTTACATATCTAAGAGTCTCTACAATATTTTCTGTAGGTATCAATTCCCCTCCATCTTGTTCAACTAAATTTTTAAGTTCTTCATATTTATCAAATATTATATTTGTTCTTTCAAATCCAAGCTTTTTTATACCTACTTTATCACACACACTTTTTACAGCTTTTGCCACACTTCTATCAAAATTATGCCAGTTTATAATTTCAAAACCTTTGCAAACATTTTCAGCAAGCTCCATATATCTACTATCAGTAACTAAAAAATTTCCCTCTTTACAAATAACTGCATATGCTTCTTCATCAGGAAAGCCACTTATGTAATTTACATTTGTTTTTTTTGTTAAGTATAATGCATCAAGTCCTTTAGCTTCTAACAATTCTACTACTTTTTCTACTTTACTCATGATTTTGCCTCCAAAAAATAATTTTTGCTTTAGTTATATTATACCACTAATAATGTTATTTTTTATCTTATAGATGCTTTATTTCTAAAATTTTTTCATATGTTATTAATATTGTTTATACATTTCCACTAATTTTTTACTTAGTATAAGTAACAACAAATAAGTAAAAAAATATTACTATGATAAAAGCCCATGCTATTTCTGTTTTATCAGTTATAAAAATTTAATTATCTTTATATACTTACTTTGATAATAAAAATAATATAAGTTGAGTAACAAAAATAACATATAGTTATAGCGTAGAAGGCTATAACTATATGTTATTCATTTACATGTATAATTTATATTTATTTTGCAGTGTATCCAGCCTTGATTAAAGTTTCAACAGCTAAATCACCTTTAGCATCATTTACAAGAACTATTGGCCCTGTACAACCCATACCACTTTCAGCATAGATTCCATTTTTCCATAATTCAGATACTGCATCTTCTAAGTCCATTATATCAACACCAGCTATTTGACGAGTAACAACCTCTTTATCTGGCATTTTAACTTCTACTTTTTCAGCTTTAACTTCTTTTTTAGTAAGAGAAACTATAATATCATCAAATTTTGCACTTTTAACTTTTGTAAATTCACTTCTTGCAATATTATTTATTTCTCCTTTTACAACATCATAAGCATATTTTAATGCATTAGCTACTACTGGAGAACCTGATGCTCTTGATACTATGAGTACTCTTCTATCATAGTCTTCTCCTACTCCAGGACCATACCCAAAGCCTTGAGCTTCATAGTCTCCACCTGTAGTATATGAAGAAAATACTTTCATAAATATATTTCCAGATAATGTATCAGTAACCATAACATCAGGTGCACCTACAAGTAAATCATTACCTCTCATAACACATCCACCATCTGCTCTAATTGAATCTGCAAATTCTATATCATATCCATTATCTTTTAACTCTTTTAAACATTTTTCAACTTGTCTAGCTCCATCAACATTAAGTATTCCAACTTTTGGATGTTTATTTCCCATTGATTTAGCTGTAGCAATACCATAAATAGCATTTCTTACCATTGCTTCTATTCTATTAGTAGCACTTGTTCCTGTTGTTGTTGCAAGTATCATTTCTTTTCCTTTTGCTGGAGTTATTACTCTACCTACTGTAGATACTCCTATTGGAAAATTATAATGCATAGTAACACAAGCATCTATATATCCTGAATCTAATAATTCTTCCATTTTTCCATGCATTTCTTTTTCATCATTAACTTCAACTACTTCAAGGTCAGTTTCCACTTTTGGACCAATAAGTACTATATCAAATAAGTTAGATTTTGCTAAGTGTGCACCATTAACCATGTTCTCTACACCATGTTCACTTCCAAGTGTAGTCACACCAATTCTTATTTTTTTGCCAAATTCGCCGCTTTCTATTGCATTAGCTACTTCTAAGAATACATCTGCGATTACTTTTTTTGACATATCCTCACCCCTATTCTTCTAACATATCTAATGCTAGTTTTTTCATAGATTCAGCTATTATCTTCTTAATTTCATCTTTAGATATTCCTGAAGTCTCTTCAGTAACACCTGTATTTCTTTCAGCTATAAAAGATACTCCATCAAATAAATTAGTCATTCTTCCTAAGAATAAACTACCTTTTCCAACTATCATAGCTCTATTTCTATCTCCTGTAGTTAAATCATCTATTAAAAATCCTATATAAGGAGCTCCTGATGGTATATGTCCTTGAGTTGGTGCCCATCCTGGTAATCCTTTATTAGTCACAAAATCTTTTAATTCTTTCTTCTCTAAGTCTCCACGCTTAACAGCAAGTGCACCTATCATTTTGTAGTTTGCTTCTGGAACATCTCCTGCTCCTGCTGGCTTAGTTATATCTGGATTTTGCATTTCAACTGAATATACATCAACATCTGTTATTTTTAAATTAGCTCTATCAAGACCTGAAGTTATAAGTGCTGTCATAACTGCTTGAGGTGAAGAACCAGTTCCCACTGTATGCTTACCTGTTAAATCAGTTCTTATAACTGGGTTTACACCATCATTTTCAGATACAAGTACTGCAAATCCTCCAACAACATCTTCAAGTACAGGAAGGCCTTTTTTAACATGGTCTTTAGCATTCATTCCAAGTTTAGCACTTGCTCCACCTGCTACTACCATTACATTTTTGTGTATTCCAGATTTTACTAAAGCTGCAGCTTGAATTAATGCATGTGTTGGTGCTGCACAAAATCCTCTTGTATCAGAACCAGTTGCGTTTTGAAGTCCAGCTATTTCAGCTATTGATTTAGCAAAGTTTCCTCCACCTCTTTGGTTTATATCTCCACAAGCTTCTTCTGAACACTCAATAACATAATCTATTTCAGCAGGGTCTATTTTACTATGTCTTAGCATTTGAATAGCAGATAAAACTCCAGATGCTTTTACTACTAAATTTTCAAACATTGTATGAGCATTTAAGTTAACATCTACGTCATGTGCTCTTTTTACATAGCCAACGAATTTTCCATCATGGTATAATCCTTCTGCTATGTGTGTTGCTACTAATTCCTTACCTTCTTCTATATCATCACCCTTTAATTTTCCTACAAATGGTGCAATTTCAGGGTAGTTATTTTCGATTTTTGGTTTTACTTCATCAATAAATTCTTGCGATAACTTTACTAAGTCAAATGCATCACTTATTTGCATTAAAGCTATAAACTCATCTTGAGGCATTATTTCACCAAATTTACCATTTCTAGTTCCCTCAACTTTTTGTTCACACCATGGCATTGGCAAATCTCTTAATTCTTCTGGTCTTCTGTTTCCTATGTAAACTTGATTTGGCATGTAGTTAACTACATCCTCATAACTTCTTATATGATTACCTACTTCTTGTAAAAATTCTGAATCTGGATTTGTTGCTCTTTCAACTGTACAAGTACTTCCATTTTGCACTATCATATCTGGAGTATGAATAAGTACATAGCCTGCCCCTTTTAAAACTGGATAAGTCATTTTGTGCACCTCCATAAATTTTATGAACACCTAATTTTAATTTCATTAAAGACTTCAATTATTATATTTTTATTTTATTGTATATTTTATTCTTTTTTTATGTATTTTGGTATTTTTTAAGATTTCATGAATGAATAACTCACATTTACCCATTCATGAAATCTATATTATTTTTTTGTGTATAGTTATTTTTTATTTTTAGTGTGTGTTTATATTTTTATCTATATAATATATGTGTGTGTTATTTTTATTTTTCAAATACTGTTTGACCATCTACTTCTGTAGTTAAAGCGTTTAATGCTTTTTCTACAAGGCCTCTTCTTAGGGCTTTTTCTTCTGTAGGGTCAAGTGCTGGATTTCCAAGTGGATGAGGTATTGCTATAGTTGGAACTATTCTGTTAGCCCCTACTGTTAACGAAATAGGTACTACTGTACACATATGAACTACTGGAAGTCCAGTTTTTTCTATTTCTTTTACCATCGTTGCACCGCAACGAGTACAAGTACCTCATGTAGAAGTTAAGATTACTGCATCTACACCATCAGCTACCAACGCTGCTCCAATTTCAGAAGCATATTTTTTAGAGTTTGCAACAGATGTACCATTACCTACAGTTGTGTAGAAAGTTTCATGTAATTTTCCTATTACACCTTCTTTTTCTAAGTCTCTAAGAACATCAACAGGTAATACTCTATCTGCATCTAAATTTGCATATACTGGGTCATATCCACCATGTGCAGTTTCATAAGTTTCTTCTGTTAAATCCATAACTCCTGCTATAGAATAAGTTCCATATTTAGAAGCTGAAGAAGATTCTATTCTATCTGGATTTCCTTTAGGAACTATACCACCAGAAGTAACTAAAGCTATTTTGCATTTTGATAAGTCTTTTACAGGATTACTTGGGTCAACTCTATCAAAATTTGGCATTGGATATTCAGTTTCAAATGACTCGCCTTTTATTTTCTTAATTAACATGTCAACAGCTCTCTTAGAACCTCTGTCTTCATGGAAGTAGTTAACTCTTATTCCTCTAGCTATGTATCCTTCTTCTTTAGGAGTTCCAATTTCTTCACCTTTAGCAAGTTTTATTGCGAGTTTAGCTATCTTAGGAAGTGCTTTTCTCATACCTGCTGCAGAATCAGAAGTTTCTACTACATAAACATCCTTTTTGAACATATCTGCACCTGGATTTTCAATGTACATACCTGTTAAAGCTGGTATACTTAAAGCATCTTTTACAACTTTAGTTATTGTTCCAGCAGCAACCCCATATCTACCAGCATTAAAGGCAGGCCCAGCTATAAAAAGTTGTGGTTCAAAACCTTTTATCATCGCTAAAACTTCTTCACTTGCGCTATCTATATTTTCATTGAAATAACTGTCTCCGCACACTACTGTACCAACTACTTCAATATCTTCACCTAATAATTTATCAAGTTGTAAACTTATTGGAGGTAAAGTTTCTGCCACATGTGGCTTAGTATCAGCTTTTTCTTCTCCACCTATACCAGCAAAGAACTGATTAATATAATGTACTACTCTTAGTTTTCCCATCTCTTAGTTTCACCCCTTTTGCTTTTAGGCATTAAAATTTGCAAAATTCTTCTCTTATACCAGACATTTCTTCTGCTATTTCTTCAACTTCTAAAACCATTTCCATCATACTTATTTGATCTTCATATACAGTTTCATCAAATAATTCTTTCATTTGTTCCTCTACAACATGGTAAACACTTAATCCTAAAGCAACTCCAGCAAGTGGTCCAGCGAAAGTTGGATCCCCCGCAGTTACTGTTTCGGCTGCAAGACCTGCAGCTTCGGCTTCAGCAGCACCTAGTAAAATCACAACATTTTCAGCTCCGAATTTATCAGCAGCTTCTTTAACTCTGTTTTGATTTTCTAAGTCCATAGCCCCAGCAGCTGTTCAGACAAAGCATTCTGTAGATGAGAAAACAACCTCTGCTCCTTCTACTGTTTTTACACATTCTTCTATTGCAGGTCCTGGTATACCATCACGGTCACCTATTATAAGAACCTTTTTATTACTAAGTAAACTCATAATAATCCTCCTCATTATATTTCTAATTATTTATATATCCATAACATTCATTATGTTTTGATAGATTTATTTACAATCTTTTTAATTGATATTACTCAATCATGATATTACTAAATCGTTTAATGAAATAACTCTTAATATCCTTTAGCAGTTAAATGACCAAATCCTGTTTCATTAGTTGCACCTGTTATAGCTTGTATTTCAACTTCAATAGTTCCATCAGCTTTTAAACTTCCATCAGAACCACCAGCTATTACATCTACTACTTCTAAGTGTCCAATTACCTTATCTAACTTAGGAAGTACTACAACTTGGTTAGCATTTCCACCTGTTACAACAGCATCTGCTCTTACATCTGCATCTGCAAGTGATTGAGAACCTCCATCACGTCCAGCATATTCATCTGTAACTATAACTGTTTTTACACCTTGCATTTCTATTTTTTTGCAGTTCATTATAAGGTCAGTATCTGGATTTCCAAAACCTTCTTGTGAAACTATAACTGCGTCTAATCCTAAGTATTTACATAACTTAGAAGTCCAGTTTGAAGATCTTTCTTTATCTGCTAGGTAAACATTTTCATTAGTTATAATTACACCTACAAAATTTATATCTTTACCATGTCTTGCATATAAGTCTTCAACAACTCCATTGTTTATATGAACATAACTTGGATTTTTATCACATGCAGAAACACAGTTACCACTTACAATTGCTCCGTCCATTAATTCTGTTGGATATAATAAAGTTGGTACTATTTGTTTTGCATCTACACCATATA
Organism: Clostridioides sp. ES-S-0123-01; assembly: GCF_020658415.1. Lineage (NCBI taxonomy): Bacteria > Bacillati > Bacillota > Clostridia > Peptostreptococcales > Peptostreptococcaceae > Clostridioides > Clostridioides sp. ES-S-0123-01. The sequence goes on along the minus strand of NZ_JACVWD010000004.1, from coordinate 367,225 downwards.
CATAAGTGTCATGTAATAATCCTTGAGTTTGAAGCATGTAAACATATCCTACTTTTGGAAGTTCTGGATACTCTTTTATTGACTCAAGAAGAGGTTTAGTTTCATACACTGAAACTTCGTCTGGAGTAAGATTTCTTGCTGCTTCTCCTAAATACATTGCTGCTTTGAATCCTATCATTCTAACAGCTTTCTCATGAGCGTATTGTTTTAAACCATCAATAGGTTCAGCTACTACTACTACATTATTTAATTTAGAAAATGGAGTGTATTTAGCCCCTTCTCCAGTCATATCTACTATACCTTCTTGGAAACCTACTATCTTTCCAGTAGTTACAACAGCTACACCTTTTAAAGCATGAGTTTTTCCTTCTCCTACAGTGTCAACCTTAGACATGATACCTGGGAATATTCCCCCATTACCTTCAACTTTTACTCTTGGCTCAATAACATCTTTTACAGGTGTTATTCTTATGCTTTCACCTGGACGAGCTAATTCTATATCTATAGACTTAATATGCTCATCTCCACCAATTTCTTGTAGCATCTCTTGCTTATTGATGAATAATACTCCATCTTTCACTTCTGTTACATCACCAAATTGAATATCTTTTATAAAGATTTTCCCTAATTCAAGACGCATACTTGCACCTCCTGTTATTTAATTTTGTATATATGCATTTGAGTTTTTCTCAAAGTTATATCAATATTTTCTAACTTATTTTAAAGATGTTTTCATATTGTGTTTTTATGTCTTGATATTTGTTTTATTACTAAAAATTCTTTATCGTAAAAAAAATATTTTATCCAAAATTATTTTTTTAACAAACTAAGACATAAAAATCCTTTTTATTTTACTTCTAGACTTAAATCGATTTTTTCTTTGTTTTTGTTAATATTGTATCAATATATTAAAGATATTTTTTAATCATATCTTCTATATTAGTAATTGTAGCATCATCCTTAGTAACTTCGTCTACTTTTTCTCCATCTTTGTATATAGCCATAGTTGGAAGTCCTAATACTTTTTGTTTTATCGCTAATCTTCTAGCTTTTGTTGTATCCATTTTACAGAATTTTATTTTATCCCCATAAGTTTCAGCTAATTTATGAACATCTGGCATTAAAGCTTTACAAGGTTCACAACCTTCACTCCAGAAATCAACAAATACAAAACCTTCTGCGTTTAAAACTTCTTCATCAAAAGTACTTTTATCTAAATCTAACATTTTCATGTTCCCCCTTGAAATTTTTATTTTATTTTAATATTTTAAATATTATTCATTAACTTTACTTTATAACTTTTTAGTTTTCAAACTTTTCATCAATATATTTTTCAGCTACTATAGATGCAATTGCTCCATCGTTAGTTGCAGTTACAACCTGTCTTAGAGTCTTAGATCTGCAATCACCTGCTGCAAATACACCTGGTATATTAGTTCTCATGTCTTCATCAGTTATTATGTAACCTTTTTCATCCATATCAACTTTGCCTTTGAATAAATCAGTTTGAGCATCTAATCCAACGAAAACAAATACTCCCATTGTTCCATCCTCTTCATCTGCAAAGTATTCATGAGTTTCTCCAGTAACTTTATTCTTAAATACAACTGATTCTAATATTCCATCACCTTTTATTTCTTCTATTACTGTATCTAGTAAAAACTCTATCTTTGGATTAGCCTTTGCTTTTTCTTCAACACTTTTAGCGCATCTAAATCCTTGTCTTCTATGTACAATTGTTACTTTTCTAGCAAACTTAGTTAAATACATTGCTTCCTCTAATGCACTGTCTCCTCCACCTACAACAAAGACTTCAAAGTCTTCAAAGAAATCTGCATCACAAGTTGCACAATATGAAACCCCTTTACCAGTAAGTTCTTTTTCTCCTGGGCAACCAATTTTTCTTGGTGTTGCTCCTGTTCCTATTATTACTGCTTTTGCTCTATATTCTGCCTTTTGTCCTTTTAAAACTTTTATATCTCCATCTAGTTCAGTATCTACAATGTTGTCTCTTAACATTTCTGCTCCGAACTCTTTACATTGCTCAACCATTCTAGCTATTAGACTTGGTCCTGTTGCATTTGGAACTGACCCTGGATAATTTGCAATTTCATGTGTTATTACAATTTGCCCACCAGTCTTATCTTTTTCTAGGATTAGAGTTTTCAACTTTGCTCTTGCTCCATAAAGACCTGCTGCAAGCCCTGCTGGTCCTGAACCAATTATTACTAAGTCATACACATTTTCCATTTTGACTTATCCTCCCCAATTAAATTTCTTAATTTTTATTTAATATTAAATCAGATTTAATATTTATGCTATTTTAATAACTTTTTAACAAATTCATTTATTCATACTGCATTCTTTGTATTGTATTATAAAATATGTCATAATCGATTACTCTAAAGTCATCTTGAACGCTTTCTGTCCATGCTGGAGTCTTTTTATTATTCTGAAATTTACTTGCAGTTATGATTGCTTCTTCAATTAAGGTTAAAGAGTTTATATCCAAACGATTTCCTTGTTTTAGTATAACTGTTCTATAAGGTGTCTCATTTGGTTTTACACTCCCATATAGTGGATGAGATAAAAGTTCATATCCTTCATGTATCAAATCTCTACTTGTTTCTAAGATTCCAATATAAGTTGTATCTTTAAATAAAACTTCTCTGTCTTGAACTTCTTCTTTTACTTTTGGATTATTTGTGATTATTATCATTTTTTTACTCTCTTTCAAATTTTTATTTATTGCTCGATAAATAAAAAACAGGAAAAACAAATCTCCCAATTTGTCTTCCCTGTTAAAATCATTTTCAGAGACCCGTCCAAGTACAGTCATCTTTACCTGAGAATTTCATTTAATCTTCTGGGTATGTAAGATTAAATTTGTCCCTTCGGTCGCTTTTTATAAAGCAGTCTCCCATACTCTTCCCCCGGATTATTATATTTTCAGAAAATTGAAAAGTTAGCAATTTATCTTTTTATTTTTATAAATAGCTTTTTTCTATCTCTGTTGACTTAAGTATATAAACATTCTATAAAATTTGCAATAGTTTTTTTATATGTATTTTGTATACATTTTTACTTTTTTTTCCAAATGTTGATATTACATATTTCCTGTATTTTCTTTTTTTTTTAAGTACAAATCTTTTTTGGTTTATTATTTCATATTGATTAAAAACATAATCATTTTTGTAAGAAAGATATATTTTTTTAATTCTTAAGCTGGGAGAACAAATTTCTCATAATTTTTTACAAATTGATGTCATTTATTTCATCAAACCATGATTTCACATCACCTATAACAGATTTTATACAATCATTGTCAAATGGAGAATATAGATTTCCTATACTTACAATATCTAAAAATGACTTTGTTCCACCTACTTTACAGATGTTTATATAGTCATTCCATCCAGAGTCTTTGTCTTTAATCATTTTTTTCCAAAATTGTAATGCGCAAATTTGAGCTAATGCATAATCTATATAGTAAAAAGGATTTTTAAATATGTGACCTTGTTTAAACCACCAGCAACCTCGTTCTAAAAAAGAATTATCATCATACTTTCTATGTGGTAAGTATTTTTTCTCTAAAAACCTCCATATTTCTTTTCTTTTTGATTTGTCAATATTAGGATTTTTATAAATATAATGCTGAAATTCATCAACAACTACTCCATAAGGTATAAATTTAATTGCAGATGATAAATGAGTAAACTTGTATTTATCTGTGTCTTCCTTAAAAAATAACTCCATCCATGGCCATGTTATAAATTCCATACTCATTGAATGAATTTCGCAACTATCCAGTGTAGGAAAATTAATCTCTGGCATTTCAATCCATCTGGACATATACAATTGAAATGCATGACCTACCTCATGTGTCAATACATCTATATCATCAGATGTTTGATTAAAGTTAGAAAAAATAAATGGCGACTTGTAGTCTGGTATATAAGTACAGTACCCACCAGCCCCTTTTCCTTTCTTTGTTTCTAAATCCATAAGTTCGTTTTCTAACATAAAATTAAAAAATTCACCAGTTTCTTTAGATAATTCAGCATACATTCTTTTTCCATTTTCAATTATGTATTCTGAATTGCCCTTTAACGTTGGATTTCCTGTTAAAAATTCTAAGCCTTCATCTATGTAACTCAAAGATTCTAGACCGGTTCTCTTAGCTTGCTTTTCATAAAGTTCATCAGCCAGTGGTACAATATATTTTAATACTTGTTTTCTAAAATTTTCAATCCTATCTTCTCTGTAATTACTTCTCATCATTCTAATATATCCAAGCTCTACAAAGTTTTTAAAACCTAGTTTTTTTGCTATTTTATCTCTCAGTTTAACTAATTTATCAAATATATCATCAAATTTAGGTTCATTTTCTTCAAAGAAATTATAATATGCCTTATTCGCTAATTCCCTTGTTTTTCTAGACTTAGAACACATAAACATTCCCATTCCAGATAAGTTTCTCTCTTCTCCTTCAAACATTATCTGTGCAGATGCTAAAAGTTTAGTATACTCTGAACACAATTTATTTTCTTCTTGTAATTCCTTTATTATCTCTTTAGAAAAACTTTTTAAAGAATAATCCACTATTGTAAAAAATTGTTCTCCAAATTCTTTTTTTAAATTAGATTTAAATTTAGAATTTACTATAACATTATAAAAATATGAATTTAATTCTTCATATAAAGGCATGTATTCGTCCCAATATTTTTTTTCCTCTTGATAGAGTTTATTAAGAGTATTTATACTGTATCTTATAGATGCTATGTTTGACAACGTTTCTATTTTATTTCTCAAAAAATTAATTTTATGTATATTTTCTTGTTGTTCATCATAACAACAAGAATTATCTATTTCCTCTACACACTTTAAAAACTCTTTTTTTATACTATCATAATTTGGTCTTTCATACTTAAACTCTGAAAACTTCATTTAAAACTCTCCTTTATAAATTTGTTCTTTATTTATAAATATAGTTTTATATGCATTACATGCTATTATTTACATGTATTACATACTACTATGACTTTATAAATTATTATTTTGAGTAATATTTACATTATAATCATGTTGAATAATAACATATGATTATTGTAATTACAATATTTTATAGAATAAAACTAATTACTATACAAACTTTAATAAAGCTTTCATATAAAACTATTAACCTTTATAGTATAAGCTTATCTCTACATCAAAATGCAAACGATGTCATTTTTTATAGTTAACTTTTATACACTCATAAAAGATACAATTTTACATAAGTATGTTATATAAGTAATAATTTTATCAAAAAATTAATACTATTAAACTTTCTAAATTGCTTATCTCTTGGTATAATAATATACACATTAAATTTTCTACTGAAATTTTGTTCAACACTAGTTGTGTCAACGTTTTCATTAGGAAATTGAGGATATAAATTACTGGAGGTTGATATGTACAAATTAATCGCACTAGATATTGATGGAACAATATTAAATACAAAAAGAAAAGTTACTCCTGAAGTATTTGAATCTATTCAAGAAGCAAAGAAAGCTGGAGCTAAAGTAGTTATAACAACAGGTAGACCCCTTCCTGGTGTCAAAGGACTTTTAAATCAATTAAATCTAACAGATGAAGGTGATTATGTTATATGCTTCAATGGAGCTATGATTCAAGAGGTTAAAAGTGAAAAAATAATACATAATGTAGAGATGACTTTAGACGACTTTGATTTTATATACAACAATGTTTGCAAAAAATATAATACCAAAATACACATAAATACCATGACAAATTTAGTTACTCCAAACGAAATTCCTGGTAAGTACACACTTCATGAAGCTAAATTGAATGATATAGAAGTTAAATATATACATAAAGATAAAATTGATAAATCTATTAAAATCTGTAAGGTTATGATAGTTGATGAACCAGAAAGATTAGAAGAAATTATAAAACAACTTCCTAAGAATTTATTCAATAGATATACTATAGTAAGGTCTGCTCCCTTTTATTTAGAATTTTTAGGTAAAACTACTAATAAGGGTACTGCACTTCAAACATTATGTAATAATCTAAATATACCTATAGAAAATGCTATTGCTGTTGGTGATGAAGAAAATGACCAACATATGATAAAATATGCAGGGCTTGGTGTGGCTATGGGAAATGCACGTAGTAGCATAAAAGAAATTGCTGATTATGTTACTGATACCAACAATGAAAATGGAGTTGCAAAGGTTATAAACAAATATATACTTAATAAAGCTATCTAAATATCTATAAAAACTAAAAATATCCCTTTAGATTTAAATACATCTCATATATATGTTAAATACTAATAGTGTATATTGTATGGATATTTTGTCTAAAGGATATTTTTAGTTTTTGATAGGTACATTCCTATACTAATACTTTTTGTTCAAGTTTAAATATTTTATACGATTCTACTATTGCTTCATTAATGTCCAAGCAATATATATCTTCATCATCTGATAATCCAGCTTCTTTTGTCCATGCATCAAAATCATTCTTCGTCCAGAAGAAATTCATTACATTTCAGCAACTTGCTGCCCAATTTGAATGCTTATCAAGGTTTATATGAAGCACTCTTAAATCTGGATTGTTTACATATTCAATTTTTTCATCTTTTATAAATATTTCTATTTCTTTACCTGTGGCACTACAAATAGAATTTATTCTTACATCTTGATTAAATGTGCAAGAAGTTCCTATTGCATCTATAGCACACATTGCACTGAAGCTTCTATTATCACTTAATGTAACTTTATGATTAGTAGGTAATGCTGATACTGGATATATAAAATTTATGCTATCTCCATCAACAACCATTATATTTTTATCAATAAAATGGTTCAGTGTAGTTTCTAGATATTCTTTTTCTAAGCTTAAATTTATACTTATATGTTCAATTACTTCTTTAAGTGTAACACTAGAACAATTATCTATTATCATATCCATAATAGATATTCTTATCTTTCGTTGTGTGTCATTTAAACTATTGTATTTTTCTATTTGACTCATTTCTACTCCTCTTTAAACATCATAACATTTTGACAAAATGTCAGTTAATTTATTCTTATATTCTTCATATTCTTGGCTCCCTCTAGCCCTAGGTCTTGGAATGTCTATATTTATATCGTCAAGAATTCTTCCCTTATCCCTTGACATTACTATAACTCTATCACTCATATATACAGCTTCATCAACATCATGAGTTACCATTAATGCAGTTATTTTCTTTTTTGTCCATATTCTTTCAAGTTCTTCTTGTAAGTTTTGTCTCATTTGAAAATCAACTGCTCCTAGTGGTTCATCCATTAATAATACTTCAGGATTACAGGCTAAAGCTCTTATCATAGCAACTCTTTGTTTCATTCCTCCAGACAATTGATGAGGAAACAGATTTTCTTTCCCTTTTAAATCAGACATAACCAAAAGCTCTTCCAACATTTCTTCTCTCTTTTCTTTCGGTATTTTCTGCTGTTTCATAGGAAATAAAACATTGCCCCTTATAGTCTTCCAAGGAAATAGAGCGTAGTTTTGAAATATGAAAGCTCTATCTATACCTGGTTTTTTAACTATTTTATCATTTATAAAGACATCTCCACTTTCTGCCTTTTGAAATCCACCTATTATAGTAAGTAAAGTTGTTTTTCCACATCCTGATGGTCCTAAAAGACAAACAAATTGACCATTTTCTATATCTATACTTATATCTTCCAAAACCTTTGTATGTATTTTGCTATTTACAAATGTTTTATTTATATCTCTCACACTTAATTTCATTAATCTGCAAACCTCCATCTACAAAGGATTTTATTTATAAATTTTAGTACTCTATCTATTATAAATCCTATTAAAGCTGCAAATATCATAAGCCCAATTAATACATCTGTATGCATCAATGTCTGAGCTTGTACCATGGAGTAACCGAGACCGGCACTCGTAGCTATGAACTCGGCTCAGATAACAGACATCCATCCTGTACTTATGGCAATTCTTGAACCAGTCAATATATCTGGAAGAGATGCTGGTACTATTACATTTGCAAATATTACAATTGGCGATGCCCCCATACTTCTAGCTGCATTATAATAATCCTTTGATATTGCTCTTACACCTTGAATAGTATTTAAAATTATAGGAAAAACTCCTGAAAAAGCTATTAAAAATATTGTTGGACCATCCCCTATGCCAAACCATACTATTGTAAGAGGAACCCACGCCATTATAGGAACTTGTCTTACAGAATCTACTACTGGAGATAAAAGCTTTTCAAAAGTCTTAGAAAATCCCATAATAAATCCTATTGGAAGTCCAAACAATAATGCATACATAAATCCTTTAAGCACTCTTTGCAATGTTATAAACAGATTAGTCACTGTCTCTACATCTGTCACACAGTAAAAGAAACCTTTTATTACATCTACTGGCATTGGGAGTAATAAAGAACTCCCTATATCTTTTGCTGCAAAATGCCAGACTAAAAATATACTAACTAAAAGTATTATTTTATATAAAATGTCCATACTACTTTTAGATTTTTTCTTAGCTATTGTATCTCCTCTATCTTTAGAAATTTTAATTTCCAACTTCTTATTTCCTCCATATCTATATTTCTTATATTCTTATACTCTTTTAATGCTTTTTTAAATATAGTTTCTTTCCTTAAATTATCAACACTTTTATTGTATAGTTTTATAAAATCACTATACGACTTGCTTTTCTCAAACTCCTTATTCACAACTAATACATAGGTATCATAGTCACCTAATTTAGCTGTAGATTTTTTTTCGCCTTCTAATCCAATTGCTTTTATACAGTCTATTACAACACCATCTACTAAATTACTTTCTAGCCCATATGCTAGTGCTGTCCCTAATAATGGAGAAACTTTTATATTTTCATAGTATTTTTTTACTAATTCAGATTGATAATTTCTATTTTGAATTATTCCTATTTTTTGAGGATTGTTCTTCTTTAATAAAAATATATCTGAATTTTGAACTACTGTACCAACAATTTCAAACTCACTAGTTGCATTTATATACTGTTTTGCTGCATCTTTACATATGATTGCTATATCTATTTCCTCTGAACTCAGAGCCCATTGCATTGTACTTGCTCAGCAATCATTAATTGTAAAAGTCTCCATTACATCACTTACTTTTATGCTTTCAAAGTAATCTTTGTTTATCATATAATTTATTACAAAACCAGAGGTATCATCAGATACCCCTATTCTTAATTTTCCTTTTATTTCTTCTTTATCTTCAAAATTAAAAAATATTATAAATATACTTCCTAAAATAATGACAAAAAGTATTATTATATTTTTTATTCTCTCCATTTATTTATAATACCTTTGCTTTCCAATCTTCATAACTCATACCTTCTGGAAATTTGGGATTAACTTTTTCTTTTATAAACTTATCAAAGTCGTCTGCCCCACAAGAATCTAATAAGCTTGTATCAATTGTATCTTCATATTTAGGTATCTCATCTAATGCCTTTAAATCTTTATACATTTGTAAATTGTTTTTGTATTCTTCTCCTGTAACTTTCCAAGTAAGCGTTCTACCTTCTCCAACTGTCTTTTTATAAATAGTTCTAAGTGCAACTTCTTCTTCTACATTATAATATTTTGCAAATATTTTAGCTGCTTCTGCTGGATTTGTATATATATATTCTATTGCTTTAGTATGAGCTAAAACCAATTTTTTTGCTAAGTCTGGGTGCTCTTTTATAAAGTTTTTATTTAATGAGAATGAACAACAGTTATATTCTTTATTATTAGCTTTTTCTTTATATTGAGTTGATGCTATTATTTTTCCTACTCCATCATTTTCAGCTACAGAACCCCAAGGGTCACAAGATGTAAATGCTTGTATCTTTCCAGTTTTAAGAGCTAAATATTTATCTTTATCTGAATCCATATTTACAACTTCATATTTTGATGGGTCAGTTGGTAAACCTGTTTCTGGACCATAATCACTTATCCATAAGAAATCACTCATATCTGTTGCAATTTTTTTGCCCACTAAATCCTTAGGTTCTTTTATATCATTTGAAACTATTAAATATTCAGACCCACCAGTGTGATTATTTGCTGCTATTGTTATTGGTGAACCTTTAGGTATAGCTCCTACTAGACCCTTTGTTCCTATATAACCAGCATCCATCTTACCTGCTGCCATTGCTTCAGGAACTTTACCATTCCCAACAGTTTTTACATTAAGACCTAAATCTTTATATATTCCTGCTGCTTCTGCTACTGGTCCAGCTGTCATATGGTCACAATTATAATACCCTACTGCTATCGCATAATCATCTTTTCCAGCTTTTTTCCCCTCTTCCTTTGGTTTACTGCTACATCCAGTTAATATAGATGCCCCCACTGCACTAACTAAGATTAATGCTTGAATCTTTTTAGATACTTTCATTTCAATTTCCCCTCTTTTATGTATTATTTTTATTTTTAGCAACACTTGTCCATATCTTCTCCAAATAAATCGACAAGTTTTTTACCCTCTACTCTATAAATAGAGTATCCTACATTGCCATTTTTAGAACCTGACACTATTACTTCTATTGGTGGCTTCTCATCAATATTTTTAAAAGTTATAGTTTGATTCTCTATAGGTGCTGGTATTGGTTTTGTTATATAATGGCTCTCCGCATCAGAAACTACCACTGCCATTTCATTTGAATTATTACCTTTTTTATATATAACTACTAAATCTTTTTTTCCATCATTATTTAAGTCTTCTTCAGCACAGGTTATTATATCTTCCTTATGATTTTTCTTGAAATATGTTAATGTTTCTTGATTTACATTTGGAATAGAGTCATTTTGTTTAAGGTTATCATCTACTACACTTGATAAGACTATTAATGCAATTACTACACATGATATTATAACTACCTTTTTAAGCATGATTTCCTATGACCTCTTTCATCTTTGGTATTACTGCTTTAAGTGCAAATAAAATAATCAAAATAGTGCATATATATTCAAAACTATCTGGTATATTTAACATTAGTTTATTTGCTAATTGTATTGAAGAATTTGTTGTCTCTAAATTCACAGTATTGTTGTTTGCCAAAAGTAAATTGGTTATATAACCTATTATTATTGAACAGAGTGTTAGTGTAACTGAATATATAACAACAGTTCTTTTTCCAATAAGTTTACACATACTTATAAGTTCTGGTAAGTTTGTCGCTGCACCAGCTATCAAAAATGTTATCGCTATCCCAGGAGATGCTCCACTTGCAACAAGGGCTGCTATAAATGGAATATGTCCTACAGCACATACATACATAACACATGCAAGTATTGATATACTTCCAAGAGATAGTAAACCTGGATTTCCTAAGTATTTTTGAATTATACTATTTGGAAAAATTGTTGTTATAAATCCCGCAAAAAGCATTCCCATTATTACATATTTACTAATAGTAAGTGCTAACTCTCCAAAGGACCATTTAAGCCCATCAACCATATTTTCTATAAAGCTTCTCTTTTCTTCTTCTAATTCTATAGCTTCTTCATCTGAGTCATTTTGCAAAAATAATTCTTCTTTTCCAAAGGTATTCCCCAAAACTCCTACTAAAAATGGTACTAAAAATCCAGATATAAGATAAATGATTGTAATTTTAGGTCCCAAAAGACCTAAACAAAGAACTACAGCTATTGGATTTATTATTGGAGTTGATGTCATAAAGGCAAGTACTGGCCCTAAGTATGCTCCCGAATAGTACATACTTATGCCCAATGGTATTACGCCACAACTACAAATTGGTAAAAACATTCCTGAAATAGTGCTTTTAATCAGAGAAGAAAACTTCTTATTTCCAAGTTGCTTTTGAAACCTTTTTGGTGTTAAAACATTGTGAAGAACTCCTGCCAATATAAAACTTATCATAAGCCATCCTGATGCTCCATTTAGTGTAACTATAGAAGCTACCACAGTGTTTTTCACTCCACTTAAAACAATTTCTAATATATTCATTTTTACTGCTCCTAATTTTTAAACTTTTAACTATTATTTATAGCTTCTACTATTGCCTTTTCAATGTTATCTTTGTTTAATCTATCATACTTCTTTTTTTGGTTTATTATTAAGGTTCCTTTTGTTATGATTCCATACTTCTTGACATATGAGAAATCTTTACCTGCTTGGTAAAGTTTTACTTCTAACTTGTCAGTATACTTCTCAGAAATTTTTTTTATAAACACTCCATGCTCATCACAAGATGGTCAAGTATTTATGAATTCAACTAAAATTTTAGACATTTGTTCATCCCCTACTCTAAACAATTTATCTTTTACTTAAAATAATCCACAGAAAAATTTTTTCTATGGATTGTATTCCGCAAGATTTTATAATGTTATAACTTGGTCTATACCTGCACCACCTAAACAAGCATATAAATTTGGGAAACATCCAATTGTAGCTCCATCGACCAACTTATCCTCTATCCCTCTTTCCATAGCACACTGGTCACAAGCCATTATTATCATATCTGTCTTTTCATGTAATTTACTTAATCTTTCTCCCACTGGGTTACCTTTAGACAAAAATAAGGTATTATCCATAAAGAAAAACATACCTAGGACATCTACCCCATGAGTTCCTTGTTCTAATTGTGGTATTATCATTTTGTCTAGAATTTTATGTGCGTTAGTACTACTAAAAATATAAGCTACTTTCATTTTTATTCCCCCTATACTTTTTTATCTAAATTTTATACAAAATTTTACATATGTAATTATATTATAAGTTTATTCGTATTTATCTGTAAAATAGATAATAACAATATTATCCAATAGAAATATAGTGTTTTTCTATATTTATTTAATTATTTTTTGATTATTTCATCATTTTGGTTAACTTTAATAAATAAAAAATAGATTACTTAAATTTATCTAGCTTATTTAAGTAATCTATTTTAATTATTTATCACATTATTAAATTAAATCTATTCAATACTTTTTTATTAAATTTATTTTAGTCCTGTCTTATATATTTCTTAAGTTTTTCATACTTATATCAAGTGCTTTCACTGAGTGTGTAAGCGCTCCCACAGAGACAACATCAACACCAATTTTTCCTATAGATTCTATTGTATCTAAATTTACATTTCCAGAAAACTCTACAACTGCTCTCCCATTTATCATTTCTATAGCCTTTTTTGCTGTCTCCAAATTCATATTATCTAACATTATTATATCTGCTTTAGCTTCTATAGCTTCTTTTACCATTTCTAGAGTTTCCACTTCTACCTCTATTTTTCTGACAAAAGATGTGTTTTTTCTAGCTAATTCAACTGCGTTTTTGACGCCACCTGCAGCTCCAATATGATTATCTTTAAGTAATATTCCATCAGATAAATTAAATCTATGATTGCATCCTCCACCTACTTTTACAGAATATTTGTCTAAAATTCTAAGATTAGGTATTGTTTTTCTACTATCCAATAGTTTAGTATTTGTACCTTCAAGTTTTTCCACATACATACTTGTAGCAGTAGCTATTCCGCTCATTCTTTGTAAATAATTTAACGCTACACGTTCTCCCACAAGTAAGTTTCTAGTATTTCCAGTTAATACAGCTATCTTTTCTGCATTATTTACCCTATCGCCATCATTTTTATACAAATCTACCTCTACATCTCCAAGTATTTCAAAAACCCTTTTAAACACACCTAAACCCGCTATTATACCATCTTGTTTACAAATTAAATCTACAGTAGACTTAGAATTTTCATCTACAATAGAATTAGTTGTTATATCCTCACTTGGAACATCTTCTATTAAAGCATCTTGTATCATTTTATCAATAATCAAATAATTCATCGCCAAAATCCTCACTTGTTCTTTCTATTTCTTTTATAACTAATATTTTATTCTCTTCCTTTATTTTTTCTACATCCACCTCTATATTTGCTACTTCTATAAACTTCACTTCTATACTACCTATAACTGAGTTTATATTTTTAGCTGCTCTTTTTGAAAATACAAGACCTTCAAGTAGTGAATTACTTGCTAGTCGATTAGCTCCATGAACACCTGTACAACTAATTTCACCCACTGCATATAGATTCTCCATAGATGTTTTTGAATCTAAATCAACATGTATCCCTCCCATAAAATAATGTTGTGCAGGAGATACTTTTATATATTCTTTGGTTATATCTGTTCCTCTATTTAAACATTCATTGTATATAAAAGAAAATCTATTAATTAAATATTCACTATCTAAGTGTGTTGCATCTAAATATACATAAGGCAAATCATCTTTTTCCATTTGTTCAAAAATAGCTTTTGAAACTACATCTCTTGGAAGAAGTTCATCTACAAATCTTTCTTTGTTTTTGTTTAAAAGTTTAGCCCCTTCTCCTCTCAAAGATTCAGATATAAGCATCCTTCTACCTTCACTATTTTCTTCATAGAAAGCTGTTGGGTGTATTTGAATATATTCTAAATTTTCTATTTTAATATTATTTCTTAATGCTATAGCAATTCCATCTCCTGTAAGGTGTCTTTGATTCGTAGAATTTTTAAAAAGTCCACCAATTCCACCTGTAGCTAAAACTACTACCTTTGAAAAGATATGAATTTCTTTTTGAGACTTAAAAATTCTAGCTCCTATACACTTATTACCATCTTTTAATATATCTAAAAGATAAGCATCTTCTATAAGAGTTATATTTTCCCTAGTTTTAGCTTCTTTTAATAGAGTCTTAAAAACAACTTCTCCTGTATTATCTTTGCTATGAACTATTCTATTTACGCTATGAGCTCCCTCTCTTGTATAGTCTATCTCTCCATTTTCTTTGTCTAAAGGCATACCATAGTCTACTATTTGACCTACATTTTCTATAGATTCATCTGCAAGAACTTTGACTGCTTCAACCCTATTTTTATACTGACCAGCCTTCATTGTATCTTCTACAAAAGATTCTATATCATCAATATTTCTAGCAGTTGAAATTCCTCCTTGTGCAAGATATGTATTGTTGTTTTCAATTGTAGATTTTGATACTACTAACACATTTAAATTTTTATCCAAATTTAATGCACAATATAGTCCCGAAACACCACTTCCAATTATTAAAACATCCTGTTCTAAATTCATAAGTCTATCCCTCTATCCTTCTGCTAATCTGTGCATATTAAGCAGTGAATTTAAAGCCTTTTCCATAATTTCATCTTCTACAATAACTTCGTTTTCCATATTTTTAAGAGTACTATACAAATTCTCTAATGTTGTTTTTTTCATATCTGTACATAGTATTCTTCCACCAGGAATATAAAAATTTTTATTAGGATTGTTTTTCTTTAATTCATGTAAGATACCCTCTTCAGTTGCTATTATAAAATCTTTATTTTTGCTGTCAGTAGCATATTTTATTATTCCTGATGTACTACCTACATAATCACCTAAGTCTCTTATTTCTTTTTTACATTCTGGATGTACCAATACTTCTGCATCTTTATACTTTTCTTTTAATTCAATTATTTCTGCAACTTTTATATTGTTGTGATATTTACAATATCCATCCCAAAATATAAATTCTTTATTAGGGAATTTTTCTGCAATATATCCTCCTAGGTTCTTGTCTGGGAGGAATATAATTTCTTTATTATCTATGTTTTCTAATATTTTAATTGCACTAGATGATGTAACTGAAACATCACAATGTGCTTTAACTTTAGCTGTAGAGTTTATATAACATACAACCAAAGCATTTGGATACTGTTGTTTTAGTTTTATCACGCCTTCTTCATCTACCATATCTGCCATAGCACATCCAGCGTTACTTACTGGCATCAATACAGTTTTTTCAGGTGATAATATCTTAGCACTTTCTCCCATAAATCTCACACCACAAAATACAACCACTTCTTCTTTACAATCTCTAGCAATTTCACTTAAGTAATACGAATCTCCAACTGCATCTGCTAATTCTTGTATTTCTGGTGGTTGATAAAAATGAGCAAGTATTATTGCATTTTTTTCTTTCTTTAGCTCTTTGATTTGATATGTTAAATCTTTATCCATAATTGCACCGCTTTCTATATGTACTAGTGTATATACACCTGTAAATTCATTATATCACTTGACTATTTTTTCTTCAAGAATTTTAGACCTCTTAATATTGTTAAGATATAGACACTTACACTATCAATTAATTTATCATTTTTTTACCTCTATTTAAATTATTTTTTTTGTATTTTTTAATTTTTTGTAGAATATTATCAGAATATTTTTTATATTCTTTCTTGTTATAATATTGAATTTTTTTCCAAATACCTGTATACTAAGTGCATGATTATGTATATGTATTTATTTCTGAAATTATATTAGTTTTAATACTTTATAGAATTTGTAAGTGTTTTAAGTATAAAATCTTATAAAAACTTACACATTCAGACAATATGTATACAGAATCCAAAAAATTTTATAAATGGGGTGATGTTATGACAACATTCTTAATTGGTTTGGCTATTTTACTAATAGGAGGTGCTTTATACGGCGCTTATTGTGAAAAAGTATTTGGCCCAGATGACAGAAAAACACCTGCACTTGCTCAGAGTGATGGAGTAGACTATGTTCCAATGAAAAAATGGAAAAATAGTCTTATTGAGTTGCTTAATATAGCTGGTACAGGACCGATTTTAGGACCTATACAAGGTATTTTATTTGGTCCAATTGCGTTTATACTAATTCCTATTGGTTGTGTATTAGGAGGAGCTTTACATGACTATATGAGTGGAATGATTAGTATAAGAGAAAAAGGAGCACAGATGCCTTCTCTTATCAGCAGATTTTTAGGTAATAAGGTCTTTCAAGTTTATAATATCTTCCTTTGCTTATTAATGCTTTTGGTTGGTGCAGTTTTTATTTATACACCTGGAGATTTGGTAGTTACTCAAATTCTAAATATGAAATCAACTATCAATAATCCAGTCGTTTGGATAGTTTATGGAATCATCTTTGTATATTATTTATGTGCAACACTATTTCCAATTGATAAAATAATAGGAAAAATATATCCAATATTTGGAGCCATTCTACTTTTATCTGCTGCTGGTGTTGGAATTGGAATATTTACACAGGGTTATGACTTAGCCAATTTAAGCCTAGCAAATTGGAAAGGTATCCATCCTAATGGAATTCCTCTTATCCCTACATTCTTTGTTACAGTTGCTTGTGGTATTGTTTCTGGATTCCACTCAACTCAAGCTACTCTTATAGCAAGATCAGTTTCAAATGAAAAAGAAGGTAGAAGCACTTTTTATAATATGATGATTTTGGAAGGTTTAATTGCCATGATTTGGGCGGCAGCTGCTATGGGTATTTACAATAAAGGAATACCTAGTGAATTAATAGGTTCTCCTGATGTAATAGGTTTAGTTGCTAGAGACTTACTTGGTTCTGTTGGTGGTATTATAGCTATAATAGGTGTTATTGTTTTACCAATAACTTCTGGAGATACAGCTTTAAGATCTTTAAGATTAATGCTTGCAGATTATTTCCATTATGACCAAAAAGAAAAGAAACATCGTGTTATATTATCAATCTGTATATTTATTCCTGTTATAGCCATCCTTATATTTGCAAAACTTAGCACTTCTGGATTTAATATATTATGGAGATATTTCTCTTGGAGTAACCAAACTATTGCTATATTCGCCTTTGCTATGATTACAGTTTATCTTATAATAAAAGAAAAAAATTATATCATAAGCTTAATCCCAGGTATGTTTTATTCTTTTGTAATTTCTAGTTATATATTCAATGCTCAAATTGGATTTAACTTAAGTATAAATATATCATATATTTTAGCTACCATTTTTACTGTTTTGTATGCTGTTTTAACTGTATACTATGGCAGAAAACTAAAAAGCAAAACGGATACAAATCTAGCTAGCTAAATATAAATATTATTAGATTTTTATTAAAACTTTTAATTTTAAATAACTCAATAAAAAGAGGCTGTCTCAAAATAGAGATTAGCCTCTTTCTTATTAAATACATTAATAAATAAACAGCCACCTTTTATTGGAATATTTATCCTATATATTTAATATAAATAAATAAAAGATTTAAAATAATCTACATTGTTTATATACTCAAAATAATTTTTTGGAGGAATACTTATGAATAATAAATTACATGAACTAGAAAAAAATTTACCAGAAACATCTTGTTCTTTTTGTACACACCTTTCATTGAAGGGGCCTAGCCTAGATTACAGATATGATATTAAATGTGTTATTTCAGATACCAAACCTGATTTTAGAGGATGTTGTGAATATTTTGAGCCAGAATATACAGACTTAAATACAGGAGATTTAGACAATCTATACATAAACTTTCTTGAGACATGCCTTAAGGTAAACTATAATGATTATATTAATTCTATGTACTGGAAGTTGTTTAGAGAAAGAACTTTACTAGAGAACAACTTTAAATGTTCTATATGTGGTTCAACTGAAAATATTGATGTGTATCATATTAATAAAAATTTAGGAAGAGAAACTTCTGAAGATATAATTGTTAAATGTAAGAAATGTAATTGTAAATAAGTGTATAAAATTCAAATAACTTCACATAATAAGTTTAAATAAAAAACTTAGGAGGTTATTTATGAAAAATAATAATTTAAATTGTGATGCTACTAACTGTGCTTATAATACTAGTGGATATTGTTATGCTGGTAGCATAAAAGTAGATGGAATGCAAGCAACTACTACAGGAAATACTTACTGTGCTTCTTTTGAAGACAAATATACATCTGGTATAACTAGTCGTTCTAATGACACTAACCAAGTTGATACAGATAATATTCATTGTGAAGCTGTAAAATGTAAATACAACAAGAATGAACTTTGCAAGGCTGAAAAAGTTCATATAAACTCAGGAAATGCAAGCTGTGAAACTTTTGAAATGAAATAATTTCATTGATACTTAACTATTTAGTATTTATAAAAAATAAAATGGAACCTATAAAACAGATACCTTTTAAAAGATATCTATTATAGGTTCTTTTTTACAATTAAAGCATTATGTATTAGGAAGTAAATGTAATTATAAGTTATCATCTTGAACTAAATTTTACACCAAATATATCCATAAGAAACATAAATATTGGAACTCCAATTAATAATCCCCATACACCTAAATAATGCTCTCCTACAAGTAAAATAATGAAAACAAAACAAACTGGAAGTTTTGTTCTATTTGACATCAACTTAGGATTTAATATATATGTTTCCACTGCATGCACTATACAAATCATGGCCAAAACGCCAAATACTTTTGCTATTCCTCCTATATTAAGGGCTATTACTGTTAATGGAATTAGAGACACTATAACTCCAGCTACTGGAATAAGACCCAAAACAAAAATCATAAGCCCTAAAGCCCATATTTGAGGAAAACCCATAAATCCTAAAAAAATCATAGAAACAATAGAATTTATAAATGCAATCATTACTTGTACTTTCATTACATCACCAAAATTTTTCACAAAACTTTTTCCAAAAAATACAAGAGAATTATAGATGAAAGAAATTTTACTTTCTGCAAGTTTATTTCCAAATTTTTTAATATCATTTTTTTCAAGTAAAAGCAGTAAACTAAGTAAAAAAGCTAGTAATATATTTATCCCAAAACTTCCAACTTTAGTTGCTGCTGATGCTATTAACAATCCTGCCTGTGAAATATATTTATTAAAATCCAACTTTGAAACAATAGGATAAATCTTTGGCCCTAAAGATTGAGCAAATTGATTTACATCAAAATTACTTAAAATCCTGCTTAACTCTGTAAGTTGAACTATAATTATTGGCACAACTGCATAACTAATTAGTACTAATAATATAGCAAATAACGAATATAATACTATAATTATTAATGAATCAGGAACATAGAAAGAAAATAATTTCCTAATTCTTTTTCTTATGGAAACTAATAAATTATAAAAAACAAAAGTCATTATAAATGTTAAAAGCACCATATTTAACATATACCAAAATGTAATTAAAATAATCACTACCACAGATATAGAAACAATCTTATATTTTGAACTATCGGGTGTCAATTCTTTATTATTCTCCACAGCGTAATCCTCCCCAGATTTTTACTACTTAACAATCAAACTTATTACTCTAATTCTAAAATCTAATTAGGAGAACATTAAAAATAATGCATTAATTCTTCCTAATACAACATTAAATTTTAGAGAAGATAATTTTAGATAATACATACTTATATCTAATTCTGCCTACATTATATATTTAAATCATTATTATCTATATCAGATAGTAAATCATATATCTCTGGATATTCAAAAAATAAGCCCTTTTTTAATAATTGTCTTATTTCACCTGTACTTACCCATTTTATATCACTTACTTCTTCTTTTTGTAAAATTGCATTTGATACATCATACTCTTTTTTAACTAAATATACATCCCATAAAGTATCTCCATGAATCATACTTCTAAAAATCTTTATCTCATCTTTGGATATATCAATTCCTATTTCTTCCTTAGCCTCACGAATTGCACCATCTAAACTTTCTTCTCCAGAAACAATACATCCAGTTGTCATCCCCCATATATTTGGCAGTGTCTTTTTATTTTCAGACCTTTTCTGAATTAAAACCTGAAAATTACTATTTACAATCCACACTTCAACTGCTAAATGATAATATCCTTCTTCAATAGAATTATCTCGCTCTATAACATTTCCTGTTTTAATTCCATCAGCATTATACAAATCCCATAATTCCACTTTCAAATCTCCTTACTTTCCTTATAAAGTTAACTAAAATATAGATACATTTTAGTATAATTAATTTTGTTCATTTTTTATTACAATGCTTGATTTACATTTATGTTCATCATTTTTCTTTTCTTTCCACTCTTTTATATCATCTATAATGAATCTATGTTTAAGAGATTTTGTATCAAATTTAAACATTCTAAACACTATTTGTAATACATACCCTAAACCTAAAGCACTTACAAGTGTACCAATTCCTACAGAACCACCTAATAACCAACCAGCAACGAGTGCTAATATTTCAAGAACTGTTCTAACAAGACGTACAGACCTATTAGTTTTTTTCTGAAGAGCAATCATAAGACCATCTCTTGGCCCACTTCCAAGGCAAACTCCTAAATACAAAAAACTAGCTATAGCAGCTAAGATGATTCCTATAACAACCATTAATACTCCTATATAAGTATTACTTGCATGAGGTATCACACCTGAAAATATTACTAAATCAATGAAAATTCCTATAAATGTCATATTTAGCAATGTACCCCATCCTATATTTTCACCAAAAACTGCATCCAATATAACGATTATAACACCTACCAATATGGACGCCTGACCTATAGTTATACCTAATTTTATAGATAAACCTTGATGAAGCACATCCCAAGGCATAAGACCAACATGTGCATTAACCATAAGCACAGAAGAAATTGCAAATATAAAAAAACCTGAAAACAACCTTATCATACTTTTTAAATTAATTTTTCCCATTAAAAATCACTCCTCATAATAATAATAACAATAAATACCAATAAAATATATATATAAGTACAAAGTTTTACAAAATTTTTCATCATTTTAATATAGAATTTCAATCATAAAAAAAGTGGCAATCCATATTTTACACGTCTTCACCTATATTCTAAGCTTTAGTGTAAAAATAGATATACCACTTTTCTAATATTTAAACATTTTTAGTTAATTTAATTAATTTTCACTATAAATTCTAGCTTCTTCTTCTCCATTTAGCACTCTAAGAGTTCCAAAAGCAAGTGATTCTAACTCATTTTCTCCTGCCATAATTTCTACTGGCGCTATAAATTCAACTCTCTTTTTAACCATTGAAGTAAACATTTCAGAATATGCAATTCCACCTGTTATAATTATAGCATCAACTTTTCCATCTACTACAGTTGCTAATTCTCCAATTCCTTTTGCCAATTGATATGCCATTGCCTCATAAATAATTTTGGCTTCTTCATTTCCTTCTGCTATCATCTTTTCAACTTCTCTAGCATCTACAGTATTTAAATATGAAACTATACCACCTTTACCTCTTATCTTTTTAGTCATTTCTCTTTCTGAGCATTGACCTGAATAACAAGCAGCTACTAATTTTGTAGCAGGAACTCTTCCTGATCTTTCTGGTGAAAATGGCCCTTCATCATCAGATAACATATCAACCATTCTTCCTTTTTCATGAAGATAAATACTTACTCCTCCACCAATATGAGCTACTATTAAGTTTAAACTCTTGTAATCTTTACCTCTATCTTTAGCATATTTTAAAGCCATTGCTCTAGTATTTAGTGCATGCCCTGCACTTGATCTATCCATTCCACAAAGCCCAGATACTCTTGCTATATCTATAAGTTCGTCTACTGCAACAGAATCATAGATATATGAATTTATTCCAAGTGGTTCTGATATTGCATGTGCAACAACTGCTCCTAAATTTGAAGCATGCTCAAGTACTGGTCTATGTTTAAGTACATCAATCATTTCTTCATTTACTAAATATGCCCCTGATTTTACTGGTGGTAAAACTCCACCTCTTCCAACTATTGCACTAAGAGATTTTAAATCTATATTGTTTTCTTCAAGAATACTTAAAACTGCCTCTTTACGCATTTCAAATTGGTCTTGAATTGTATTATATTTTGCAATCTCCTCTGCTGGATGGTCTATCGTCTTCACAAAAATTTGTTCTTCTCCATCATATACTCCTATTTTTGTAGAAGTAGAACCTGGATTTATGGCTAATATTCTATAAGTCATACTTTTCTTCCTTTCGCATTAATTTCTATAGTTTATCTTATATATATTATAAACTATTTGCCAACCATTTCCATACCTTCATGGAAAGCTTTTATATTTAACTCGACAAATTTTGGTTTAACATTTTCACTTATAATTTTTTCCCAGTCAATAGACTCTAGTTCCATAGATTTAACTAGACATCCTAATAAAATAACATTCATTATCTTTGCATTTCCTAATTCTTCAGCTTTATCTGCTGCATTTATCACTTTTGCATTTAATCTATTTAATTCTGCATCTATATCATTTTCTTGATATTCAGCTCCTCCGATTAAAACAGTCATAGAGTCTATTCTATGATTATTTACTAAAGCTTTTCCTTCTGGCTTTAGATAATTAAACCATCTTAAAGCCTCCATCTTTTCAAAAGATACTAAAATGTCTGCTCCTCCAATTTCTATAACTGGAGAATGAACACAATCTCCATATCTAACTTGTGAAGAAACTGAACCTCCTCTTTGGCTCATACCATGTATCTCACTCATTTTTACATCATATCCAGCTTCCATCAATCCCATAGTTAATAATTTACTAGCAAGTATAGTTCCTTGACCTCCTACACCTACCAAAAGTATACTCTTAGTCATATTATTTTTCCTCCTTAACTATTGCTTGTTTTGGACAAACTTGTGAACATACTCCACATCCTACACACTGATTTCTATCTATATTTGATAATTTATTTTCTTTATCAAATGATAGTGCTGGACATCCAGTTTTTAAGCATAATTTACATCCTATACACTTATCATGGTCAACCTTACACTTAGTTTTAAATGGATTATTAAACTCTTCTATATCTTCTTTAGAGAATTTTTTAAGTACACATGGCCATCTTGTGATTATTACAGATGGTTCATCTTCTATAGCCAAAGCCCAATCTAATGCTTCATTTACTTCTTTTAGATTATTAGGGTCTATAACTCTTACATGTTCTATTCCACAAGCTTTGACTAATCCTTCTATGTCAACATCTTTAGTTTTATCACCTTGTAAAGTATATCCTGAACCTGGATTTTCTTGATGTCCTGTCATTCCAGTTATTCTATTGTCTAATATTACTGATATAGAATTACCTCTATTGTAAACTACATCTAAAAGACCATTTATTCCTGTATGGAAGAAAGTTGAATCTCCAAGTACACCTACTAATCTCTTTTCATTTCCTTCTTTCATGTTAAGAACTTTTTGAGCACCATGTGCAGTTCCAAAGGCAGAACCCATACAAACAACATAATCTATTCCATTATATGGAGGAGCAAATCCAAGAGTATAACATCCTATATCTCCACCAACTATTAAATTTTTTCTCTTTCCAAGTTCATAGAAGAATCCTCTATGTGGACATCCTGCACAGAAACTTGGTGGTCTTGGTGTTACTAATTCAGTTTTATATTCTATAGTGTCATTTGTTTTTCCAAATATAGCTTTTCTTAAAACATCTGGTGTCATTTCTCCATATGGAGGTATTACATCTTTTCCAATACAATCTATTCCATACGCTTTTATTTGTTCTTCTATAAATGGGTCGTTTTCTTCTATTACATATATTTTATCTACTTTGTCTGCAAATTCTTTTATTTTTTCATAAGGTAATGGATTTGTAAATCCTAACTTCATATATGATGCATTTTTTTCAAATACTTCTTTAGCAAAATTACAACACATACCTGAAGCTATAACACCTATTTTTGTATCATTTATTTCATAGTAGTTTAAGTCAGTTTCATTTGAGAATTTTTTAAGAGTTTCCATTCTCTCTTCAACAACGCCTCTTCTTATTTGAGCATTTGCTGGAACAGTAACCATTTTTTTAGCATTTTTCACATACTCTTTAATTTCAACTTCTTCTCTATCATAACACTCTACTAAACCTTTTGAGTGACAGAGTCTTGTTGTAACTCTATATAAAACTGGTGTATCATATTTTTCACTTACTTCAAAAGCTTCTTTTATCATATCTTTAGCTTCTTGGCTAGTTGATGGTTCAAATAAAGGTATCTTTGCAAACTTTGCATACATTCTATTGTCTTGTTCATTTTGAGATGAATGCATTCCCGGTTCATCTGCAGTAATAAGTACCATACCACCATTTACGCCTGTATATGCATAAGTAAATATTGGATCCGCTGCAACATTTACACCAACATGTTTCATAGAAGCCATAGTTCTTGCTCCTGCAATTGAACCCCCTATAGCAGCCTCAAGTGCTACCTTTTCGTTTGGAGCCCATTCTGCAACTATTGCATCTTTATATGTTGCTAAATTTTCTAGTATTTCTGTACTTGGAGTACCTGGATATGCAGATGCATATTTAACACCAGCCTCATAGGCTCCACGTGCAATTGCCTCATTACCTGTCATCAATTGTTTCATATAAAATTCCCTCCATCTACAATTATTAAATTCATAGTCCACCCAATTTGTTCAATGAAATTAATTATTTATTTTTACTTCTAAACTTTCAAGTGCTTCTTTTATAATACTTGGTGCTTTCTTACATTTTTCTTCTGAAACTGCACAAACTGCAAATCTTAATCCCATCTTCAATGGAATTGCAAATACATTGTGTTTAGTTAATTCTTCACATACTTCTCTTGGATTATCACATGGTATACTTACAAAGAAACCTGCTATATATGGAAGAATTTCTAATCCTACTCTTTCAGCTTCTTTTACAAATACATCTGCTCTTCTAGTCAGCATTTTTTTGTATACTTCTTTTTCCTCCTCATATTCTTTGAATTTTTTAGGGTCATTTACAATATTAGATAGAACTGCCATAGCACTTCTATTGCAATTTGACCAGTTTGCTCTACATGAATGAACACATGAATAATGGAACTCTTCTGCTACATCTTCATTTGAAGATATACAAATTATAGCTCCCATTCTCATTCCATAAGCTGTAAATCCTTTTGACATACTAAAACCAACTAATATAAGAACGTTTTCAGGCAAGTTGGAAAATTTCTTAAAGAATTTTCTACATACATCATCATCACCTGCAAAGTCAATATATGCTGAATCTACGAAAAATATTATCTTTTTGTCTTTATCTTGTGCAACTTCTTTTGATAAGTCTAATATTTTATCCCACTCATCATCTGCAACACTATATCCTGTTGGATTGTGAGCTGGTGTATTTATAATTGTAAAAACTCTTCCTTGTTTTTCTGCTATATTCACAAAATTTTCTTTGAATGAATCAAAATTAAATTTTCTATTTTCATCAAACAATTGGTAGTTTACTACTTTTCTATTAGCTTCTTCAGCTATACTAACATATGGACTCCAAAACCAATCAGATGTTAAAACTTCGTCACCTTCATTTGTATAATTCCATACAGCTAGTTTTATTGCACCACTTCCTCCCGGTGAAGCTAATACTCTTATATGTCCTTCTGGTAAGTAATCTCTAAAAAATACTTTTTTAACTGCTTCTAAGTAGTCTGGCTGACCTTCAAGGGCTGCATATGCACCTATATCACAGTTATCTAATGCTTTATATTCATCATATACAGTTTTCATTGTTATTAATTTTCCTGAGTCATCCATTAGAGCGCCTATTGTTGCATTTATTACATTATCCATACCTAAAGCTTTTTCTGCTGCTTGAGCTCTTCCAGATAAGCTAAATATAACATCATTTTCTTTTGGCCACATTGCATGCTTACCAACCATACTTTGACTCATACCATCACCCCTAAAATTGTATTTACTCTCACATTTATATTAAGCAATTAGCATGCCAACAAATTTAACTTTATGTAAAACTACTTTTGTTTAGAATTCTGATTTTTTTCACTACTAAAATTAAGTGTTTAAGTTATTTTTCTTACAAATCTATGTGCTTGTCTGAAAAAATAAAATTCTACAAAAAAATAATGTTAATTTTTCTTAACATTCGTTTTGAAAAATTAACATCACTTCAAAATAATTTATATGTAATTATGTCAAATATTTTTATTATACTTTTTCCATAGAGATGTTCTACTTATTCCAAGAACTTGTGCAACTTCATTTTTGGAAAGCCCCTGAGCAAAAAGCATGCTTATTATTTTTTCTTCAACATACTTATTTACTTCTTTTATATCTATACTTACCTTACCATCATTTATCTTACTTATATCTATGACTTTATCTGTAGTTTCCATACTTGCTGTTGTTTCAACATTAAATTCTTCTACACTGGAACTAGGTACTACTTCTTTAGCCTTAAAGTTTTGCTCTTTTCTTAATTTAATTTTCCCTGTCACAACATACTTTTGAGCTATTGTTTTTAGCTCTCTAACATTTCCAGGCCAACTATAATTATATAGCGCATTTATCTCATCCTTAGTTAGAGCAAAATTTTCATCTATACTGTTTATTCCATGTAAACCATCATCCTTTAAAACTTCATTTACAAAATTATTAAACAATGGTATTATATCTTCTCTTCTATCTCTTAAAGGAGGGATATTTATCTCTAAACTACTTAATCTATAAAATAAGTCAGCTCTAAATGTACCCATAACTATTTTTTCTGTTAAAGATTCATTGGTAGCTGCTATGATTCTAATATCCAAAGGTATTATGTAGTCAGAGCCAATTCTCATTATTTGTCGCTCCTCTATTACTCTTAATAGTTTTGTCTGAATATTAAATGAGAGACTGTTTATTTCATCAAGAAAAAGAGTTCCTCCATGAGCAAGTTCAAATAACCCTCTTTTTCCACCTTTCCTAGCACCTGTAAATGCACCTTCTTCATATCCAAAAAGCTCACTTTCAAGTAAATTTTCTGCTATAGTAGCACAGTTTATAGCCACAAAAGGCCTGTCTTTTCTTTTGCTTATATTATGTATACTATGAGCTATAATTTCTTTACCAGACCCACTTTCTCCATAAAGTAGCGTTGTGTAATCACTTTTCCCAATTTTTTTAGCTTCTTCAATAAATTCCTTTGTTAATTTATCTTTAAATAAAAAATCATCAAAAGTATATCTAGCATATAGACCTTTTTGATTTAAATCAAACCTTATTTTTCTTTCTAAATTTTGTAGCTTAGTTATATCTTGTATTATTCCTAAAACTCCATAAGTGCTATCATCTACTTTTATTAATGTTGTTCTAGTATTAACAATCAAGTTGTTTATATTTCTTATCTTTCTATCTTCTACATCATCTTTCTCATGTAGACAATCTAATAGCCATCCCATTTTTGGAAATATATCTAGAATATATTTATTAAGCGCGCATTTTCTTTCTACTTTAAGCATGTTTTTTGCACTTTCATTGTACAAAATTATACTTCCATTACTGTCTATAGCAATTACTCCATCTTTTATACCATCTAATATATTTCTTAATACTTCATTATTAAATTTTTCCTCGCCTAATGTATCTAATAATTTCTTACAATACTCAACAGCTTCTCTTATAGATTCGTCACTGGCAGTTGCAAATACACTATCAATACCATATTGTCTCGCAAAAGAACATGCTAGACCTCCACCAACTATTACAACTTCATCTTTTTGGTCTATATACTTTACAACCTTACTTCTTATTTCGTATTTAGATTCAAACCATTCTTCAGTTATTTCAGTACTTATGACATTTCTCCAACCAACATAATCAAAAGAAACTTCATTATCTCCAAGTATTAATACTACTTTTTTAGAATATCGCTTTGCCATTTCTATTGCTCTTAGAAGGTCGGTTGATTTCATATTCATGGGTATTACAGGTACACTTACTGTGTCTATTACTAAACTATAACCTCCTCCTCTACCGATTATAGCTTGAGCACCTTTCTCAACAAGTATACGTCCTTGATTTTCCATTAAATCAAGATTAAGTATGTCAATTATTATAGTTCCATTTTCTACATCTTCTCTATATAATTCTTCTATTCTTTCTTTTAATTCAATATCAGAGGCTATAATTCCTATCTTCTTTTGCAATAAAATCACCTCAATTTTAAATTATAGTATATACTGATTTCTACCTGCTTTTTTTGATTTATATAGGTTTTTGTCTGCATCTTCAATTAATATCTCGACATCTTTTCTACTACGACATCTTTTTATACTTACTCCAGCACTTATAGTCACATAGTTTTCTACTTTAGAGTATATATGTTCAATTCCTTCAAATTCAAGAAGTTTAAAAATTCTTTTAATATATATTTCTATCTTATCAATCTCTTCAACATTTATTGATTTTATAGAATCTACTAGTATTAAGATTTCCTCTCCTCCATATCTAATTATGTGTTCAGTAATATCTATAAATACATTTTTTATAATGTCAGTTACTTTAATTATAACTTTATCTCCTGCTGGATGACCATAGTTATCATTATAGCTTTTAAAATAATCTATATCAATCAATATTGCCATCATATTTTTATCTCTATCTTCATTGAATAAATTCAATTGTTGTTCTAAGTATCTTCTATTATATAGTCGAGTTAGTCCATCAGTTAGAATATAATTTTCCAATTTCTTATTATTATCTACAAGTAATCTTAAACTTTCTTGTTTTTGTCTTAATTCATATTGTTTATGAATACCTTGTGATGTTTTATAAGAATTGTTTTTTTCCCACTTATCTGAATACCAATCCATACTTTTATAATATTCAATCGCTAGTTTGAACTCTTTTTTCAATTCATATCCTTTTGCTATTAGGCCATAAAATATCGACAGTTTTTTAGGATTTAATGAACTTTTTTTAACTAAGTTTAAACCTTTCAAATAATATCTTATTCCTTCATCTACATTGTTAAATTTTATATATAAATCTCCATATAACTTATAAATATAATCTAATTTAGAATTATATATAAAAACATCTCCAAAACTTTTATATATGTTTTTTGATAAAATCAAATATGCATTTACTCTTTCAAAATTACAAGTATCTTTCTTTAACTCTATTTCGGCTGAATATAAAAATATGAATGAGTACAAATAATCTTTATATACGCCTTCAACAACATCCATCAGTTCTATAGTTTTTTCTAAAACAACTTCTGCTTCTTTATTCATATCTTCTTTTAAATATGCCCATATAAGGTCTATTTTTATTGCTACTCTTTCAGTTAAACATACTGAATTATTATTATGTGCAACATCTAGTGCATTTTTTATATACTTTATGGCTTCTCTGTTATTCCCACTTTCTAAATAACAGAGGCTTATTATACATTTGCAAAAAGCTTCTATAGAATATAGATTATTTTCCTGGGCTAATCTTAGACATTCAATCAAATACTCCATACTTTTTATAAAGTTGTTAAATAAGTATAGATATACCCTACCAAATATATAATTTGCTCTACTTACAAGAACTTTATTTTTTAATTTTTTAAAAAAAGATACTTCCTCTACTAAGAGTACTACTTCAGATTTAGTTTTATATAGTGCACTTATTTCTACACATAAACTCATATTAAACAAAACCAATAATTCATTCAAACGTTGTTGTTTTATAATTTTTTTGGCTAAAAAATAAAAATGATTTGCTTTATCGTATTTTTTTATAGAAATAGCAGATAGAGTAAGATAAATATAAATCTTAGATATTATATCTGCATCATCTTTTAGTGATAATTGTTTAATATCTTTTAGTGAAACTATCAAATAATTATACGATGCTTCTCTATCTTTTTTTACATAGTTTATTAGACTAATTAAATATAAAATATAGACTCTATCTTTAGCATCTATTTTTGTATTTAAAAGGTCTTTGTGATAATCCAAGATGTAGTTTAAATCGGTCAAATTCAGATAGAACTTAGTCAACATATCATATTCTATCTTTTTTATATTTCTCTTTAAATCTTCTATTAAACTCCCTTTCAAGTAAATCACCAATCCTATTTCAAGAGTTAAAAATTCTTAAAATCATAATAATGCAAACATCTATTTCTTCCAGTTTGTTTTGCTTTGTATAAGGCTTTATCCGCATTTTCAATTATTTCACTTATATCTATACTACTATTTTTACAAGTATCAATACCAATACTAATCGTCAAATCATCATTTAAGAATTTTTTTACAACCTTACATAACTTTTTTCCAAATACTTTGCTTTTTCTATAATCTTTGCATATAGACAATATTAAAAATTCCTCTCCTCCATACCTTATAACAGACATGTCCTCTTTTAAATATTTTTTTATTATCATAGTTATATTTTTAAGAGCAATATCTCCATTATAATGACCATGAGTGTCATTGTATTCCTTAAAATAATCTACATCTATCATAAATGCAGAACTGTACTCACTAATCTCTTGTTTTTCTAAGAAATTATTTAAATATGCTCTATTATAAGCATTTGTCAAAGGGTCGATGTATTTTTTCTTATCTAGATCGAGTTTTATTTTTTTCATATTATTTATTTCTTTTTCGATATGCTCATGTCTATAATTTAAGGAGTCTATATAATTTCTATTCCTAGCTTTCATATACATCTGTTTTAACTCATAGTACATTTTAAAGTATCTCATACTCATTTCATAATCTTGTATCTTCTCAAAACACATGTGTATAGTTTTATATGCTTCTTTCACATAATTATAATTTTTAGCTTCTTTAGCCTTTTCAAGAAGTTTTTTGCTTGTAATCAAGGACTTTTCATAATCTTCAAATATATAATATATATTAATCTGATGATAAATCACTTCTAAATCATATATTATATACTCTTCTACATTATTTATGTTATTTAACAAACTTTTAGCCCGATTTAAATAACAAGTTGATTTCTCAAATGATTTTTCATTACTTTCTGCATAGTACATAGCTAGATTTATACATAAGTCTAATTTTTCTACTTCTTTTAAATCTTGATTCTTAAATTTTTCCAAATATACTTCAGATTTTGCTAAATTATTTATAGCACCTGAATAGTCTTTAGTTTTTATTAATAATTTAGTTATGTTATTTGATGCTCTATACTTTTGAATCATATTTACGTTTGTATATTTCTTATTCTTTATTACTTCATTAAAGTATCCTCTTGCTCCTTCATAATTTTCAAAGGAACATTCACATTCCCCTAGCTTTATATCGCATAGTGAGCATACTTCTATATCTTTTGATAACTCTGCATATTTTCTTGCTTTTAAGAAATTCATTTTAGCAATTAATGCATCATCTAAAAACAAAAAATATATCTTACCAATTATAAAAAAATATATTTTTTTACAATTAAAATCATTAGTTTCTTTTACTTTTATATATAAGTCTTCTATTTCCTTAATTATTATAGAAGAATCAATACATTTACTTGCTTTAATATAAATCAATTGAGATTCAAAGATAATTTCTTCCACTAAAAAATTGCTCCCCTTACAAATAAGATTAAATTTATCTATATATAGATCTGCTCTATTTACATCTTCATTCTTTAAACTTAAAATGGCTATTTGTGAATAAAATCGTGCTAAAAACACATAATCTTTAGGTAAGTATTGTTCAATATATTTACAGGAAATCAAAATATACTTTTTCATTTTTTCACTAAATCCTTGAATACCATACAGTAAAGCTAGCAAAAAATTTAATTTTAATAACATTAAACTACTTTGTTCAGTTTTGTAGGAATTAATTGAATTGTTAATTTCATCAATTCTTTTTTCAAAAAAGTTATCATTATTTAATAGTTTTTCATTCAAGGTCAGCTTAAACATTGAATCTAAAATTATACTATCTATATCTTCCAAATATTTATTATATATTGTAACCCACCTCCGACTTTCATTATCTCATAAATTTAGTAATTTTCCATACTATTTTTAAAAAAAGTCGGTGTCTTAATTTAGAAATTTCTCCTAAATTAAGACATAAATTACACTAAACTATACAATTTTCTATTTGAATTATATAATCTTGACAATTTTCGCAAATTATCACACTTACAATGTAACTATTATCAACTTTATTTGCTCTTGATAATTTATTAAAAGACATCCCTTTATAATCACTAGATATATTACTTATTACATATTTTCCATCCTTACTAAAAATATAAAAATGATATTCTAAAAACGGAAAGAATTTTTTCTTTTCTTTTACACCCTCCAAGCATAATGGGCATGCTTCTTGATAGTATTCTATATCAAAATCAACATCTTCTGATTCATTAAGTATCTCAATTATTTTTGGAATGCTTATTTCTTGAATTGGACTTTCTTCATCATTTATTAAAGCACTGCAATTATCTTCTTTTAATAAATATTCCTTGTCTTCATATATAAACTTGTACAAACTCATATTATATCCTCCTAATAATTATTAATCTCCCAAGTTATTCTACCACTTAAACATTCTTAATAAAAGTAATTGTTATATAATTTTATAATATTTCTTATTAAGTAAGTTATATACATATATTGTATACATATAATTTACTTAATTATCTTAAAACCCAACTTTACGTTTTGAACATCCAGTTTTTCAAAACCTATTGTCAAAATTCACTTTACCTATTAATATAAGTATATGAATACAGAGATTGGATATAGATGTAACACACTTAACTATTTTATAAGATACGATTTAGTATCAAATTTTATATATTGTATAGGGGGAGATACAGATGTATAAAGATAAAAGTGATGAATGTATACACTTAATGACTGCATATATTGATAGCATAAGTGGATATTATTCATTTATAGACACACAATTAGATGACTTTATGGTGAAGTATGGTGAAAACATTGTTGATTCAAATTTACATAGCATAATGATGTTGCTTTGTAAATGGGGATTAGCCTAACATTTCGAGCAACTTTTTTGTATATTGTATTCTATATTATTTATTCATTGATAAAAAAGAAATTGACATAAATTTAAAGGCTATATATAGATTAAAAAAATCTATATATGGCCTTTTTGAATTTTAATAAATATCCTATATATATACTATATCAACAAAAACAATTTAAGTTTATTTATCTAATATGCTATAATTTACTTACCTACAATAATAAAAATATCTAATATGTATTATTCAGTTTAACTAATCACAATATCATCTCTTCATTTACAATTAAGATATTTTCAATATAGTAATACTCAATTTTAATATAATGAAAAGGAGAATTTGATATGAACTATAATGAATTATTAGAATCTGCTAGAGATAACTTTAATGGAAAATGTAAAGTCTGTAAGATTTGTAATGGATTAGCTTGTGCTGGAAATGTTCCTGGCATGGGAGGAAAAGGAAGTGGCTCTTCTTTTATAGAAAATAGAAGAAGCTTGGAAAGAGTAAAAATAAATATGAGAGTAATACATAATGTTTCAAATCCAGATACTACTATCGAGTTATTTGGTAAAAAAATGAGTGCTCCTATATTTGCTGCACCTGTATCAGGTACTATGTTAAATATGGGTGGTAAGATTTCTGAAAAAGAATACATAGAACCTGTTGTTAGAGGTTGCTCTAACTCTGGAATCTATGCCATGGTTGGAGATACCAATGTAGATACTTTTTTATTGGATAATTTAGACGTTTTAAAAGATAATGCTGGAGATGGAATTGTATTTATAAAGCCTTGGAAAAATTCAAAGATAATAGAAAAAATTAGATTATCTGAAGAGGCTGGTGCTTTTGCAGTTGGTGTAGACCTTGATGCTTGTGGATTAATTAATAATCAGCTTCAAGAAAATCCTTTTTCACCTAAGACAGTTGAAGAGATTAGAGAGTTGGTTGAAGCGACTAGATTGCCTTTTATAATAAAAGGGATTATGACTGTGGATGATGCTTTGATGGCTGTAGAGTCTGGAGCTAGTGCTATTGTTGTTTCAAATCATGGTGGAAGAGTGCTTGATTATACTCCTGGTACTTGTGAGGTGCTTCCAGATATAGCTAAGGCTGTAAAAGGAAAGATAACTATACTTGCTGATGGTGGTGTTAGAACTGGTGTTGATGTGGTTAAGATGTTAGGTTTGGGTGCTGATGCTGTTTTGATGGGAAGACCTTTTGTTACTGCTTCTTTTGGTGGAGGTCTTGATGGTGTTGAGTTTTTTATAGATAAGGTTAGGAATGAGTTATGTGAAACTATGATTTTGACTGGTTGTCAAGAGGTTAAGGATATTGATGGTAGGGTTATATGGAAATGATTATAAAACATTTAAAATCTTATTAAAATTAAGAAAATATTTTATTTAAGCCTTAGATATGATATTTTTCATTTCTATAGGTTATTGATTAATAGAAAGCATTACTTGCACTTTTTACAACAATAAAAAGGCTATTTCACTAAAAAATAATTCTATATCTTTTTTACACGAAAAGTTCCAAGTTTAAAAAATATTAATATTTTGTATAATAACTATATGTTAAAGAAAATAACATACAGTTATTATACTACTTATTTATATTTATGTGAATTTAACTAAAGTCCATATTGTGCTAATTTAGTCCATGTACCTAAGCCAACCACACCATCAGAAGTTAATCCATGACTACCTTGAAAAGATTTAACTTTACTATATGTAGTATCACCAAATAAGCTATCCACTTTTAAGGAATAACCAGAACCTTTAAGTAATAACTGTGTTAAATGTACTGGATTTCCAGATGTCACATGCCCATATCCAACATAAGTTGTCACATATACTCTATAGTTTTTACTCCCACTTACATCAAAAAATGAGTCATAATATTTAACCGTAAAATTATCAATTACAGCATAAGGTATAGCATCTATATTATAATTTTGTACCTCATCAATTGGAATGAATATTTCAGCATCTGGCTCTGGTATTATACCAAGTTCTTTGCAAGTTTCATCATATTCATCCTTTATTTGTTGTGGTGCATTTTCATAGGTAAATGTATAACCTTGAAAATTTGCTTCTGCAATTGGTTTTTGAGTAGATTCTTTTTTTACATCATTTTCTGTATCTGCAAATACTATTGTACTTCCTAGTATCAGTAAACAACATATAATTGATACTATTTTTCTAGCTTTTTTAAACATAAAACTCCTCCTTGATATTTTAGAATCTATTAAAAGTTTCTATTATGAATTTTTACATCAATCATTTGTGTTTATTTCAATATCATTTTGGTAAGTTGGTTTATTTTTACTTGTATCCTTAATAACATCAAATTTTCCAATTGAACTATTTATAGCACTCATATAAATAGCTTCAAAATTTAAATATGTAATTGATGATAATAAACATAAAGTTATTGCTATTAAAACACCACTTTTAAATTTTTTATGCACAATACTTTCAAGCCTCTTTTCTAAGTTTGTCTTACTAAACTCTGTTGTCAAAATCCCACTTTGATAATTTTTACTTAACTTAATTGACTTTATAAGTGCTAATGCATATTCTTTCTTATCTTTTAAAGAACAATCATTCAAGACACTTTCATCACAACACAGTTCACAATCGATATTTACTCTATTACTCATGATATAAACAAGTGGATTAAACCAATATATTATTTTCACAAATAATACTGCAAACTTTATTAAAAGATCTTTGTTTTTAAAGTGCATCAATTCATGTCTTAAAATCCAATTTAACTCATCCTTACTATAAGGATAATCTGGTAAAAATATGTACGATTTGAACAATCCCATACCTGCTGGACTTATCAGTTCATCGGAACCTCTTAATTCAATTTTCTTTCTTATTTTTAATTCTTTCAGTAAATCCTTATACATACAGTTAACATCATCATCTTCTATATCATAAGATACATCGACAACAAGATTTTTAAATTTTGTATACTTTACAAAAGTATACACTGCAATAACTATAGCTACAAATATCCATAAATAAGCTAAATACAACATAAAATTATTATCTGTAGGAACAGTGATTTCTGTAATATTATTTCCTACTACATTATTACTTTTTGATTCTTTTACTTCATACACTATTGTATAATTAAAAAGAAAAAGCAACATTCTAAAGACTATTACTAACCAAATATAATAATTGAACTTTTTACTAAAATTCTTAAATAAATATCTTTTCAAAAATAATAATAGACAAATACCAAGACTACATATAATAGTTGTCTGTATAAGATTTTCAAAAACTTGTATCATATAACTATTCATCCTTTAAATTATCAAAGTAATTTTCTAGAAAATCCAGCTTATTTTTATCTATAGCTTCATCCTCATGTAAAGCTGAAATTAAACTTACCAAAGAATCATTATGTATATTACTTAGGAAATCCTTTGTCTCAAAGTTTAAGTATTCCTGTTGCTTAACCACTATTGTGTAATGTGTATATCTATCTATTTTTTGAGCATATAAGAATTCTTTTTTTACTAGTCTTGATAAAAGTGTCAGTGTTGTAGTTTGTTTCCATCCATATTCTTGCTCCATTGCTTCAATAACATCTTTTGATGTCACTGTAGCATCTACTCTCCAAATAAATTTCATTACTTTCAGTTCTGCTTGTGGTATTTTTTTTATCATGATTTACACCTCCCCCAAAACTCTTTCTAACATAATTCTACAACAAGAGAATTTTTTAGTCAAATACTTTATGAAAAAATTGTGAATTTTTACATTTTATGTTAATTTTCTAATCTTTTTTAAAATATTATAAGTTAGATTTAATAATATAATTCATTAAATTTTTATTATATTATTAATAACGACAATATATTAATATTTTTTATCTTGAGTAGTATCTAATTATGAATATTCTTTTTTACACATAAAGAACATTATAATACTTTTTTGGGAAATAAACTAGACTAATCTTTAAATCACTTTTGATATTAAATTTTTATGTATATTTTTTAAAAAGCTTTTGTTTCAAAGCTAAAATACTTTCTTTGTTTTATTACCACACTATAGTGTAAGTCAATTTATGCATAAATAAATTCTATCTCAATAGAGTCTTATATGCAAGAGAATTAAAGCAAACCTTTTCATCCAATTTTTACCATATAAGCTTTTTAAAATTCTTCTTTTTTCATATCCTATCATTTCCTAAAGCTTTTTCTAGCCTAAATTAATAATAGGCACTTTTTAACACACAACCATATAGAAGTATTTCCATATAATTTATCCATTCATTTTATTTTTTTGAGCAAAATTTATTTCACAATTTAAAATATTTTTTATTTTCTCATAATAATATTGAATAATGGATTATATTCTAGTATTATATAGGTGTAGAATAAAACTAAATCGGCAAAACTAGAGAAATTTAGTGACGCAAAGCTATAGGGACTAAGACTTATAAAGTATCTTATGAGTTATGTCAGCCAGTTGCCAAAAAGATATTTTCTTTTTGTTTTTATGAAAGTTTTTTAGGGGGATGTAAAATGTTTATGGAGAAAATAGATACATGTACACATGTATTAGCTGCTTATATTAGTAGTTCACATGATTATTGTAATTTTATAGATACACAGTTAGATGATTTTATGCTAGAGTACGGAGAAAATGTAGTAGAATCATATTTATACCAAGTGATGTT
Organism: Clostridioides sp. ES-S-0123-01; assembly: GCF_020658415.1. Classification (NCBI taxonomy): domain Bacteria; kingdom Bacillati; phylum Bacillota; class Clostridia; order Peptostreptococcales; family Peptostreptococcaceae; genus Clostridioides; species Clostridioides sp. ES-S-0123-01. The sequence continues at coordinate 328,823 of NZ_JACVWD010000004.1, read as the reverse complement.
CTTAATAAATAAGTACAATTAGATAGATTTTATTTTCTAGAAAATCCTTTTTAGTTTTATCTACTTTTAAATAGTCTTACAATAAATGATACAAATTTAATTCAAATATATTTATTTTTTATAAAATTCGATATAATGAAGATGTAAAATAACATCAAAAACAAAAAAAGAAACTACAATCTATTGCTCTAGAGTGAAGTTTCATAACCAATCATAGTAAGTTATTTTTTTTATAACACTCAATTTTTATATCAAGCTAAAAATCGCTCTTTCACTAAGAGTGACTTTTTACTTTTTGAGAAATAATATATATTTCTTAAGAAAAAATAAATGTATATAAATCTAGCTGTTAAAATAACACTCTAAATAAAAATTTCCTCATTTCTCCAACTAATTTCTTATTAATAGATTGACTGTAGAATATAAAACTATAAATATTTTCAAGAATATATAAAATAATTTGCCACCAAATTACAACTTATAGTAGCAATATGGTGACAAATCAAACTTTTGTTATATTCTATATTTTTAGCTTTCAATAACTCTTCCTTTATAAAATTCGCATCTAAACCACATAAATCTGAATATTCAGATTTATGTGGTTTAGAATTTATTAAATCACTTGGCTCTAAATTCAACTCAATTTCTTCTTTTAACAACATCAGCTTTATCCCCTGAATTTTTTATAAATTCTAAATATTTAAAACATTAATTTTTAATATAAAAACACTTCTCTAAACTTATTTTATCATAAAGTCTTATTCATAATATATTCATACGACAAAAATCATTCGACAAAGTAAAAAAATATACACTAAAAGCACTCATATAAAAATAATACTTTTAGTGTATGTTAATGTATATATCTAATACAATTATAACTTGTCTTATGTTTTAGTATGATAATTTTTGTTCGTTTTAGTATTACAATATGTATTATAGTTTTACTCATTTAGATTAATAATCACATATATATATAATATTTAGCGACTTTATCCAATGATAATTTATTTTATGATATAATTATTATAAAATTTCAAATCATTTTCGTATTGTTAAATGAAATTTATTCAAAATTACTTAAGTTATGGAGAGTTTTATTATGTTAGATATGTTTATAACAATTATTTCTTCTGTTATAGAAATTTGGGTGTGCAAAAAAGTGTTTGATTACACAAGTAAAGTAAAAACTAGTTTAATAAATTTATATTTTTTAATTTCAACCTTTATTATTATTTCTACTTTCTATACTAATGTTGGTGCTGATAATAGAATATTAATATGCATTTTTGTAATGTTTATTTTTTATAAATTAAATTATGAGGTTAATATATCCAAATGTTTAATAGTTTTGTTTTCTTACTGGGCAATATTGGTGTGCATAAATGCATTAAGTATGATAGTGATAGTTTCAATAAATAATTTGAGTTCTATGAATATTTTATTAAATGATAATTTTTATAGATATGAAACTATAGTTTTAGGAAATATAGTTCTTATTGCTCTATTGTACATTTATAAATTCATATCTAACGATTTGCAAGTGACTAAAAGAGAAATTTATATGTGCATACCAATAGTAGCAAATATGATATCATTTTTTATATTTTATAAATATATCTTAAAACTTCTAGATATTTCTTCTACTACCAGATTAGATATCTTAATTATGGTACTATTATTAACATTTTCTAATATAGCATTGATTTCTAGCCTAGTTAAAATATTAAAAAGTAATAAAAATTATATTGAATTAACTAAACTACAGGAAAAAATAAATGCTGAAAATAAATATTATAGTAATATAAAAAAATATTACATTAAAACAAAAGAACTAAACCATGATATGAAAAATCATCTTATTTGTATTAAGGAAATGAATAAAAAGAATATTGATACTAGTAATTACATAAATAACATAGAAAAAAAGCTTGATGAATATAGTACTGTATTTGATACAGGAAATATTACTTTAAACATTATATTATCAGAAAAAAAAGAACTTTGTATAGAAAAAGGAATTGATTTTAGAATTAATATAAACTTTAGTGATTGTAATTTTATTAAAGAAGAAGATATATGTTCTATATTTGCAAATGCATTAGATAACGCAATCGAAGCTTGTGAAAAGATTAAAAATGGTGATAAAAAAATCAAATTGCAGGGAATGATAGTAAATAGATTCTTTGTAATAAAAATTACTAATACAAAATCAAATGATATTTTATTGAAAAAGAATACTTTTTTAACTACAAAAGAAGATAAAGAATTTCATGGATTAGGAATAAAAAGTATAAAAAATTCTTTAGAAAAATATGGTGGTGCAATTTCTATAAATTTCTCTGAAAATTTATTTTATTTAAATATGATGATACCAATTGGAAAATCACAAAAAGATTCAAATATTGCATATGAGAATAGTTGATATCCATAATTTATTAATAAAATTATTTAAGGAGAAAGTTAAATGATAAAATCTTGTGCTGATAAAATAGCTTTTTTGTTTGTTTTAAATCAAGTAATAGAAAAAGATGATTTAGAAATCTGTTCATATGGGTTAGAGATTTTACTATCTTCTATAATAAATACTTTAGCTTCATTAATGATAGGTTTGGTATTAGGTAAATTGATTTATTCTATAGTATTCTTAATATCTTTTTGCATAATAAGACAATTTTCAGGTGGCTATCATGCAAATAGCAATAAAAACTGTATCCTAATTTTCAATAGTATTTTTTTTATCTCTATGGTTTTGGGAATAATTTTAAACAATTCTAATCCTATTCCATTATTTTTAGTGATATTGTCTAGTTTTAACTTTATAGGCATTTTTATTTTTGCTCCAGTATGCCATGCTAACAATCCACTGAATGAAATAAAATATAAAAAAAATAAGTTAATGTCAAGAATTATATCTATAACTTTATTCTTGACTATTCTTCTAGGATGCAGATACTTATCTATTTACAATTATGTTGTATACACTTTTTTAGCTTTATTTTGGATAAATTTATTGCTAATTATTCAAATCGTTATAAATAAAAAAATAATATAAGGAGATGTTAACATGAAAAAAATTCTATATCATTTTATGAAAGTATGTGGTGTATTAGCTATGTTTGTAGCATTTTTATCTGCAAACACAACTTCTCTGTGGCATGTATATCAACCAAAAACACCAGAAAAACTAAAAAATTCTAAAAATCACTAAAAAGAAGGTAGCAGCTATCTTGAACAGCACCCTATTTAGTAGACACAGTAAACAAGATACTGTAAAATTCTACTAAATGGGGTGATTTTTTTGATTAAAAAATGTAATGTAAGAAAAACATATAGTGTTGAATATAAATTATTAGCAGTTAAAGGACACATAGAGGATGGCGTGTCATATAGAAGATTAGCTGAAGAATTTAAAATTCATGAGCAAATGATAATTAAATGGTGTAAGAAATATAGAGAACTTGGAATAGACGCTCTTGAAGAACAGCGAGGATCTTGTAAAGGATCTTCAAAAGGAAGACCTAGAACTAAAGAACTTTCAAAGATGATGAAATACTTAAACTTAAAGCAGAAAATGAATATTTAAAAAAGTTGTTAAATTTAGAAAGGTTGTGATACACACAGTAGATAAATATCGTATTATACATAGCATGAGAAGTAATTATACAGTAAGTTTTTTATGTTCAATTATAGACGTCTCTAGAAGTGGATATTATAAATGGATGTTGAAACAAAAATCTCCCGATAGGGATTATGATTTAAAACAAAAGATTATTGATATATATAATAAATCTAAAAAAGTATATGGATATAGGCGTATTAAAGCTACGCTTTTTAAGAATTATAAAATAAAAGTAAATCATAAAAAAATTATTAGATTGATGAAGTCTTTAGATATAAAATCTTTAATTCGTAGAAAAAGATTTAAATACTCTAGCCAAAAAATATAATATTTGATAAAGTAGAACCTAATATATTAAATAGAGAATTTAAGTGTGATAAACCTAATACAAAATGGGTCACAGATATAACATATTTGTACTATGGAAAATCTCTTCAGAGAATTTATCTATCTGCTATAAAAGATTTATACAATAATGAACTCATTTCATATGAAATGAGTTCTACTTTAGATGTTAAATTTATACTAGATACAGTTACTAAGGCTATAAATAACCTTTCTGATTCAGATAAGAAGTCACTATTAATTCATAGTGATTAAGGGTTTCACTACACTTGCTGGGATTATAAAAATATCTTGAAAATAAATAATATTACTCAAAGTATGTCTAGAAGAGGAAATTGTTATGATAATGCCTATATGGAAAATTTCTTTGGTCATCTTAAAAGTGAAGAGATCTACTTAAATTCGTATACTTCAAGAGATGATCTAGAAACTGCTGTTCATAGCTATATACGTTGGTATAACTATGATAGATTACAATCTAAATTAAATAGCAACACACCTATAGAATATAAGCGTGCTGCTTAAAAATAACTATCTTATTAAAAACTGTCTACTAAGTAGGGTTCAGTTCAACTACTCTTCTATCCACTTAGTTAATATAAAGCATATTAATATTATTTTTTTAGAATACATTAAATCAACAAAATGACTTTAATATATTTATTAGATATTTTTCGCTCTCAATGCTTAAAGCTTTCAAATATACACAATAAGAGTTTTCATTCGTAAAAATTTCGATAATATTATCTTGTTTATTTACACTTACTATATCTTTAAATTTGATATGATTTTTAGTATTTTTACCTCTAAAAATATATTTATCATCAATCAAAATATCATCATCTGTAATTGAAATATAAAGCTTATTTTTATACTTTATTAAAAACTTATATGTTTGTTCAATATAAAAACCTGCAAGAAATAAGAATAGAAAAGTTACTTTGAATGCACATATTATTGAAAATATTATTACAAGAATACTTATAATATATATTTGTTTAAAATAACCTCTATCAAGATAATTTATCAGCATTGAAAACCACTCCTATTATTATCTTATTTACATTTCACTTAGTTAATGTAAAAGCTCAAAATAAATTCAAAAAATATTACTTATAACTTAGTATTTACAATCCTTACAGTATTTATTTTCAAAATATCAGTCACTGCACATTTATATATTTATTATATCATAGTTTCTATAATCAGAATTTTAGTTCGCTGATTAAATTACTCATAGAAAACAAATTTTTTAACATTATTAATAATTTATTTTTAAATTTTAATTGTAGGAAACATAGTAGTTTAAACTACTATGCTATCTACTTAGTTAATATAAAACGCAGGATGATTGTCGTATTTTTATAACAATAAATACAAATTTACATACCACATAGTTAATATAAAACCCCAAAATAGATTGAGCACTTTCAAAACTTTAAGTCACATAATCCTTTTAAAATTGCAGTGAGCGAGTAATAGTGTTTTTTGACACTTCACAAAAAACCTATACAGTACAGTAAATTCAACGACTGCGAACAAACCATCAAAAAAAACGAACACTGCAAAATCTCTATATATTTATTGTACCATAAAAGAAGTTCTATTAAATACAAGAATTACATAATAAATTAGATTAAATATATTCAAACAAAAAGAACTTGTGCGAACAATCTTTTTGTTTGAATTCTTGAATTAAATTGTAACAAGTTAATTTATTCCATCTACGCCATTATAAAAAGTCCTCTTCTATGATGGCACAAATAATATTGACATCCTCAACATCTATTAATTTGTATACCAAATAGTTATTTATATTCAAAATAATCTTCTCCATCTTGGTTATAAAATAATATTCTACTTGCCAATCCTTGTTCATATTTATAGTTTTCTTTATCACCTACATAAGAAAATGTCAATGACATACTTCTTGATGGGTCTAATGAAATTATATCTAAATAAATAGTACATTTTTCTCCTGGTTTTAATACACTAAAACTATTAAAATCCATTTTTATTTTAGCATATTGCTCCATATATAATGTTGAATTAGCTTCTCCATAAACCTTTAATTTTGTTATATCTAAATTTTGTGTACTTGTATTTTCTACATTTATAGGAACAGTTGGGTCTTTATATTCTTCAGTATAATATTCAAGGTTTTCATCGTAACATTCAAGATAGCTTCCTTTATCTTTCCAAATTATATGATTCGAATCAAAATCAATCTTTAATCCACATATTATATTCTTATTTGAGGCTGGAAGGCTAATGTTATTAATTGTATTTTCACACTCTAACATAATTTTATCACTTAGATTTCCTATCCCTGTTACTTTTGTAGCGTTTTTAAGCATATCTTTATTACTTCCAATATCAACTAACGCTATTGGAGTATTTTGAGCTATTGTAGAACCAACAAGCGCATACACTAAATCGGTTCCACTTGCTATGTAAAATTCTTTTGTCCCATTATAGAACTTATTTACTATCTTCTTATTAGTATCATATCTATCTACTCCACCCAATCTAGTTGAATTAGTATCATTTACTAAGTTATCACTCATTGATGAAGTACCACCTATCGCATAACTTTCTATTCCAGTAGTATTAAATGGTACACTTTTCCCATCAGTCAATACTATGGGTGCTTTATCTCTAACAGCCACAGAAGCAATACTCATAGCATCTGGTTCACCTTTGAAAGCATTAGTTAATATTACCTCACTTACTTTATCAATAGAATTTATTTCTTTTGCTACATTGTAACTTGTCTTAATCCTATTGCTTCCTTGAAGTCTTTTAGTCTCTATTCCTTTATCTTTTAGAAAGGTTTCTGTTGCCTTATCAATAGAACTTTCTCCACCAATTATATACACCTTGTTAGCTTTCTCTACTCTCTTAAGAGTTGCATTTGGTATGTTATTCTTTTTAGTTAAAAGAATTGGCGCATTTGTAGCTCCTGCAAGTCCACTTGCACTTAGACCATCAGCCATAGTACTATCTGCATTTACAAGTATTGCAGTAGTATAACTTTGTTTATCTGCAATAATCCCAGCAGTTTCATATTTATCTGCTCCTTGAATTTTATCAATTTTATCAAGTGCATTTGCAGATACAGGACAACCAGCAACAAACATTGACATAGCTAACCCTAATGATAATAATTTCTTTGATTTCAAAATATCTCCCCCTTTTTTCATGTCTCTCAATCAAATTGTATAACAAACATATATTATATGTTGTCGAAAGTACAAACTATTTCTACTCAATTAACGACATTAAATAACATTAGAATAAATTATTTTCTTATAATCTTATTCTTTATAATATATATAATTATTATAATATAATTGAAGTATTTTACTTTAACCATATTATTTAATTTTGAGAGGAAAAACTTTATGAAAGGTGGCGTAAGAAAACGTGGTAAGAAATGGTATTGTTACTTTAAATTAGCCATTGTAGAAGGAAAAAGAAAGAAAATAGAGCGTGTAGGTGGAGATACTAAAAAAGAGGCTCAGCCAGCTCTTAGAATAGCTTTAAATGAATATGAAGATTGTGGAAATGTTTTTGACGAGAATAATATTAGCGTATCCGATTTTTTAGATTTTTGGTACAAAGAATATGTAATGCTTAATTGTAAATTTCAGACTCAAAATAATTATAAACGTGCAATAGAAAATCATATAAAACCAAATTTAGGAAAGTACCGATTAAAACTTATAACACCCATGATTATTCAAAAATTTTTGAACGATAAATCTAAAGAAAATTATTCTAGTGGCACTATAAGAGTAATCAAGGGTGTTTTAAATAATTCTTTTAAGATGGCTGTCCATCCATACAGATTTATAAAGGAAAATCCTATGCTTTATGTCAAAATTCCTAGGTACTTTGATTCAGATTGGGTTTGTACCAAAAAAATGGTTCTCAAATAACATTACATAACTTAAAAAACATGTCACGAACTATAAATAGAGAATTAGGAATAGATTTTAATTTTCATAGCTTAAGACATACCCATGCCACTATGCTTCTTGAAGCAGGAGCAAATATAAAAGATATACAAAAAAGACTAGGTCATAATAAAATTGCCACTACTATGAACACTTATTCTCATGTAACTGATAAAATGAAGACTGAAACAGTGAATATTTTTGAAGGAATTATAAAGTAATTTGCCACCAGATTGTAATTATGGTGGCAAATGGGTGGCAAATCACCTATTTTGTTACATTTTTAGTTATTCAAGACCTTGAAAACGCTACATTCTTTATATTTTTAATCAATTTCTGACTTAAATGGAGTGTCATCAGCTTTTGCTATTCTGTATTCTTTATCAGTTATATAACCAAGTTCATGCATTTTATACAACACAGTCAACTGTCTCTTCTTAGCCTCTCCATGGTCAATATACCTCGCAGGATTATTGGTCATACCCGCAAGCATAGCACACTCAGCTAGGTTTAACTCTCCAACTTTTTTACCAAAATACACTTCAGCTCCTTTTGCAGCTCCATATGCATTTTTTCCTAGGTACATATTATTTAGATACGCTTCAAGGATTTCATCTTTACTCATAATCTTATTCATCTGCTTTGCATTATACATATCCCTTATTTTTCTCTTCATAGTTTTATCATCACTTGTAAGCAGATTTTTTGAAACTTGCATGTCTATAGTACTTCCACCTTGTGTTGTGTCTGTAAACACATTATTAAGTACTGACCTAACTAAGGAAATAACATCTACTCCTTTATGCTTATAAAATCTCTCATCTTCTATTGAAACTATAGCCTGTTTTAAGTCCTTTGGCATTTGTTTTATACTGACAACCTCACTACTTATATATTTAGACTTAATTAATTTTTTAGTGACTTCAGGTGAACCTTTTATAGCTGAAACTGTAAAAATTGCACCTGCCACTGAAAATATAATAAGTGCCACTAACATAACAGATAATAATGCTCTAGCTATTTTAATTCTCTTTTGCTTTCTTCTTTTTTTGCTTTTTAATTTTCTATCTCTTTGCTTGTACTCAACTCTTCGTCTATCTCTCTGACTATAATCTGTATTTAAAGGTCTTACATTATCTCTTGTAAAACTATCTCTTTTTATAATATTTTGTGAATCTACCTTTTCACTCATTCTTTTACTAGAGGCTGTCTGAGAATTTTTATTTTTTTTACTTGTTGAAGTATAAGAATGTTTAGATTTTTTATTACTATCTTTATTATTACTAACTTTTTTACGTCTTATTTTATTATTATCATCATCATTGTAATAACCCATTTTAGTCTCCCTTCTTTATATAAGGTACATTATACATTGTTCCACAAAATAAATCAAAGAACAAAATTGTAAGTTTAAGGGTCAATTTTATAAAGGATATTTTCACTAATTTTCTCTATATTTGCGATTAATATTCATCTTTTATTTTTAAAAATAGCTTTGCAGTTGCTAAAGTGTCACTATCAGCTCTATGAGCATTTATATTCTCTATATTGTAATAAGCACAAGCTGTTTCAAGCTTCTTATTTTTTCCTTTATAACTTTTACATTTTTTTAATAATTCTAGTGTACATATATAATTATTTATTGGCTCTAAATCCAACTTTCTAAGATAGTAATTTAAAAACTTTAAATCAAATTTTGCATTATGTGCAATTATAGTTCTATCACCTATGTATTTTCTAAATCTAGGTAAAACCAACTCTAAAGACTCCTCTTTTTCTACCATTTCATTACTTATGTGTGTCAATTCTGTTATAAATGAAGAAATTATACCCTTAGGTTTTATTAACCTTGAATAGTTTTTTACAATTTCGTCATTTTTTATTTCTGTTACACCTATCTCTATTATTTCACAACCTTTATATGGATCTAATCCTGTAGTTTCTAAATCTACAACTACATATTCTCTCATATCTCTTCTCCTTATTATCAAATGGATATATTTATATTCTATATTTATGCAATATACTAATCAATACTTAATTTTATATGATATATGAAATTTTTACAAATTTTACTAAATATACAGCAGATATTCCATTATAAATAAAGATTATTTTACTATAATAATTAAATTTTTATCTTATTATCATTTAATCTATTTTGATAAACATTATTATTTAATTTTTTATTGCTTAATTCTTTAAAATCTAAACTTTTACATTGTTCATCATTTTCCCATATTCCTGCCTGCTTATTTCCATCACTTTTATATAATACACCTTTGCCATTTTTCTTATTATCTAAGAAATAACCTTTATATATATCATTATTTGGATAAGTTAATTTTCCTAGACCATTTTTAAAACCATCTTTAAATTCCCCTGTATATATTGAACCATCTTTATAAGTATATTTACCTATTCCATGCATCTTATCATCTTTCCATAACCCTTCATACCTTTCCTTACTTGAAAAAATATATGTTCCAAATCCATTTTTCTTCCCATCAATAAACTCACCTTTATATAAGTCTCCATTATCATATTTGAATACTTTTTCTCCCTTTAATTTCTTATCAATATTCTTATTTTTATCGCTATTTCTATCTTGTGTATATGTTTTTTCTCTCCTTGTCTCAATTAAATCTCTATCATAACGAAAACCTTTTTTTGACTTATTTTTTATACTAGTTTTTTTCTTATTAATAAAAACTCTAGCTAATTGAATAAATATAAATGCAGATGATAAACATATAAACACACATACTATTGTTCTAAAATAACTAGTTATATTTTCCATAAAAATCACCCTTTTACTATAAAAATTTATTTAAAATACCTAATATAATATATATTTTTATTAGTTGGCATTTATACTTTTAAGACTATATATTAAGTAAATCTCATTTTAAAAGAATCTCTCTTAAAATAAACTAAGTACAATAAACACAGATAATTAATAGATACGTATGAAATATCCTTGAATACTTCATATAAATATTTTTATACAAAGAAATAAAAAAGATGAACCCCAGAAAACAGAGTTCATCTTTTAATAAAAAAATATCTATTTAATAGTAATTAAAAGAAAATACCTATTTACTATTAAAAATATTTTTTAATTTATTTTATCTATTCTTTTATAAGAACTTTTACAACTTCTGATATATACATAGTATGATAATCTTTCTTTGGATACCACTTTTCATCATTTTCTTTAGCATCAAAGTTTTCTGGTGGCATTGTATCATGATATAATTTTTTACAAACCATAATCATATTAGCTTCTTCAAAGGCTACTGTATCATCTATAAAATATGGTGTAAGTCCTGCTTTTTCTACTTTATTTGTATCTCTACCAGAAATAGTACCACAAATATTTAAAGCTTCTCTGTATTTTTCATCAAAAAATGCAATTGTAAATGTGTCATTATTATCTACAAACTCTTTTGTATATCTCTGTGGTCTTATGTAAGTTGTTACAACATTTTTACTCCAATACACTCCAACACCACCCCAGCTTGCAGTCATTGTGTTAAATTTATCTGAGTTTCCTGCTGTTATAAGTAACCACTCTTTACCAATTTTAGTGAATGGATTAAACTGTAGTTCTTCAATTTTTACTTCTTTAAATCCCATAACATCATCCTACCCTTCATCTTTTAATAAATAAGTCATTTGTTAAAAATTTAAATATATGCACTTTTATAATACAGCTTTCAAGATTATTTTCCATATTCATGTAAATTATAATACAACAAATCAATTACTTTCGCAAGAAGTAGTTTTTATATTTTTTAATCATAAAATGTCAATAAAATATATTAATTATAAAATATATAATACATTTATTAAATTTAGAATACTATAATATTAAAAATGTAGAAAGCATATATACTTTCTACACTTATTACTATTTTATATATTTTTATAGTAGTTTAGTTCCATTTAAATCTAGTTTTGTTCAAAAACTATCATAATCACCAAATTTTGTTCTATTAATTGTAACTTTTTATACTTTATTAATAACATTTAAGTTATTATTCTTATCAATATATATTTTCTCACTATCTAAATCTTCATCAAACATCTTTATTATATTTTCTATTTCGTTTTTGTATTCATCTTCATGTACTCTATAAAGCATTAAATCTTCTAATAAATCTTTTATATCAAAATACACATCTTCTAATAAATAAAAATATCCATCTTCTATATTCTTTAATTTATCTATAGTATCCAATTTTTTATCTATATCTTTTATAACTTCTATGTTTTGTATGTTTATATTTATAATTGTCAATAAGTACATTCTCACAGTTTTTATTATCTCAATAGAAAAATCTACAATATCATAATTTCCTTCTTTTTTATAAAGTGATTCTTTAAATTTATCAAAACAATCATTTAAATCTGGATTTATGTTATTAAATGGAGGTCTTATTATATCTAGCATTATTAAAAGATTTTGTATATCTACATTATTTGTAATTGCCTCATCCAAAATAAATAAATTATATGCATCATTTAATGGGTCATGTGCATCTCCACTAAACTCTAAGTTAGCAAATTCAAGTAAATTTTTTAGTGATATATAGTTCATACATTTTATACCACACTCTATATATTTCTCTTTTATATCCACAAATAACTCTCTAATGTTGTTTACGAACCTTGGATGATTGTTTTTTTTAGAACTTCTCATATCAGTGTTATTGAAACATGTTAAATCTAAATTACCAAAAGTATATATTCCTTCAACCTCAGAAAATATGCCTAACCACTTTTTAAACTTTCTCATGACCTCTTCATAGCTTGGTGCATACTTTAATTCTTCTGAAGATATATGAGTCAACTCTTGTATATGAGGATACAACTGGGCATTACTTACTGGCTTTATTAAAGATTTAAACTTATCAATATTTTTTGTCTTTTCATCATACATAACTGCTCCAATTGCAATTATATCTGAATTTAATATATCTCTCTTTGATTTAGAATTTGGCATATTCATCTCAAAATCTATATATACTCTCTTCAATATAAACACCCTTTCCAATTGTTTATAGTGATTCTTTTAATTACTTTTATTCATAATTTTCTAAGAAAGAATGTTTCTCCCCATCTTTTTGCCACCCTAGTACCGAATCAAGATTTACGTTTTCTGCTGCTTTAAATATGGATTTTTCTACATTTTTAAAATTTGGCTCTAAACTTTTTATTAAATCTTTTATTTCATATCTTTTATTTCCAGTTTTTTTAGCAGCAACCATGCACGCACAATTTAAAGGCCATATACCACTATTTTGGATAAATCTTATAATGTGTTCTTCTCTTATATAGTAAAGTGGTCTTATAATTTTTATTCCTTCAAAATTAGTGGAATTAAGCTTAGGAAGCATAGTTTTAAAATTTCCTGCACACAACAAATTAAGCATAGTTGTTTCTATTACATCATCATAATGATGACCTAATGCAAGTTTATTACACCCCAATTCTTCTGCTTTTGAATATAATGCTCCTCTTCTCATTCTTGCACACATATAACATGGATAATCTTTTGCAATTTCATCAGCTATTTCAAATATTCTTGAATCAAATAAATGTATTGGAATATTTAAATACTCACAATTATCTATAAGTAATTGCCTTATATTTGCATGATATCCAGGGTCCATAGCAATAAATTCAACATCAAAATTAACTTGTCCATGTCTCTTTAATTCTTGAAACATTTTAGCCATAAGAATACTATCTTTTCCTCCAGATATTGCTACAGCTATTTTATCCCCTTCTTCAACTAGTTTATAATCTCTTATTGCCTTTATAAACTTAGACCATAAATGTTTTCTATATTTTTTTATAATACTTTTTTCTATATCCCTTAGTGAAAGTCTTTCCTCAAAAGGAACTATAATTTCACAGCCTTTTCCTGATAGCTCACTCATTTAATCACCTCGTATATTTATGTTAATAATATTTTACAAAAAAGTCTACCTACTTCTATAAAATACTATAGTTTTACTTTAATTTTAATAAATACTTTATAGTTTACAATAACACATAAACTTATAATAACATAAATAAAGCCTTTCTTTTATTATCTTTTTTATTTTTCTCATTTAATATTTTATTATGAGTAACGATTTTTAAATGTATGAATATTATACACTAGATAGACTTACCTATCTATTTACAACAAGGAGGTTTTCATCTTGGAAAATAAAACTAGAGATATTAAAAAAAATTGTGGTTCATCTTTGGCTAGACCATATATTAATAATCAAATTTTCACAGAAATGTACTGCCTTTCTGATGCATTAAAATTTGGAACTATATTTCCAGAACTAAATTTATTAGAATCTGAAATGTACAACAAAGAATTATATGCTAAGCCAAAAAAATTAAGAGGAGGTAGAAGATAATGAAAGATTCATCTAGAGCTGAACTTATGAGAAAAATTCAGGAAACATCTTTTGCATGTGTTGATATGAACTTATATTTAGACACTCATCCTGATGATAAAAATGCTATCAACACTTACAATTCATTATGTAACCAATTTGCACAGGCTAGATACGCTTACGAAAATAAATATGGTCCTTTAACTAACTTTGGGTATGCTCCAAGTAGATGCCCTTGGCAATGGGCTGAGCAACCTTGGCCTTGGGACAGAGAATTTAATTATTAGACATCAAGTATTGGAGGATTGAAAATTCATGTGGATATATCAAAAAACTTTACAACACCCAGTTAATATAAAAACTTGTGACCCAAGAATGGCTAAGTTTCTTATAACTCAATTTGGAGGACCAAATGGAGAGCTTGCTGCATCTTTAAGATATTTAAGTCAAAGATATACAATGCCTACTGGTAATATGCGTGCACTTTTAACAGATATTGGTACAGAAGAACTAGCTCACGTTGAGCTTATATGTACTATGGTTTATCAGTTAACTTCTGATGTAAGCCCAGAAGAATTAAAAGCTGCTGGTCTTGGCTCAAACTATGCACAAAATGGATATGGAATTTATCCAACAGATTCAAATGGGGTTCCATTTGATGTAAGACCTATCGCAGTTATGTCAAATCCTGTAACTGATTTACATGAAGATATGGCTGCTGAACAAAAAGCACTTGCAACATATTATCAACTTATAAACTTAACAGATGATGTTGATGTTATAAACGTACTAAAATTCTTAGGTCAAAGAGAAATAATTCACTATCAAAGATTTGGTGAAGCTTTAATGGATGCTTATGAATTAGAGGAATGTCAAAAAATATTCTAAAATTCTTCTTTATATATAAAACTACAATTATTTACTAATTTACTAACTTACTTTTTCGCTTAAATTAGCTTAAAAATATAAAAAACTATAAAGAACTGTCCATTTTCTATACGCAGATAGAATAAATAAACAACAAAAAGCAGGTACTAAATCAACAGTAATAATAGATAGTAATCTACAATACTATTGACACCATACCTGCTTTTATTTTATAAGCAATAAAGAAATATCTATTTATAAAGTTTTATCATTAAGTTTAAATGATTATAAAACTCTTCTTGCATTTACATATCTACTTGAATAGTAACTACTATTTATATTAGATATTGTTACCTTTTTTGATGAACCTGAAGATGCGTGTATCATCTCTCCATTTCCCATATATATTCCAACATGACTTACAGAGCCATTATTTGAACCTTGTGTATCAAAGAATATTAAATCTCCGCTTCTAAGGTCTCCTCTATTTACATATGCTCCATACTTACTTTGGTCTCTAGATACTCTTGGTATACTAACTCCAGCAGATTTTTTCATAACATATTGTGTGAATCCAGAACAGTCAAAACTATTTGGACCTTCTGCTCCCCATACATATGGTTTTCCAAGTAGTGTCTTTGCAAAGCCTATTACACTATCAGCTCCCTGACTTGGAGAATTAGTTGAATCGGATGGAGTTGAAGTATCAACAGAACCTTTTTCTGCAAGATATTGACTTGATACATATCCTGTTTGGTCATCATGATTTACTTTTGTCCATCCACCATCTTCTGAGATACTTCCAACTTCAGTACCATAACTTAATGTAGCCACTTTAGAGTGTCCTGTTCCTGGTCCTGTTCTAAGGTTTAATGATTTTGCTGTTACAACTTTTGTATCCTTTACAATATCACTTGAACTGCTTCCATCATTTCCATTTGCAGAATCACTTAAGTTAGTTCCTAAGTATTTACTTGAAACATAACCGACTCTACCATTAGAACTTATTTTTGACCATCCATTTGACTCAGATATGTATCCAACTTCAGTACCATATCCCAAAGTAGATATTTTAGAACTTCCTGTACTTGGACCTGTTCTAAAATTTAATCCCTTTGCTGTAACAACTTTTGTTGATTTTACTGAAGCATCATTACTTTCATTACTATTTCCTAGGCTATTTATTGATAAATATTTTTCATGCACATAACCTGTATTCCCATTATATTTAACTTTTACCCAAGAACCATCTTTTCCTATGTACTCAACTTTATCACCTTTGTAGAACTTTCCTATAGATGCATTATTTGTACCTGGTCCTTTTCTAAAATTTACTGCATTCCCTGTTATTGTTCTACTTTCTACAGTTGAACTTTCTATTTCAGACTCATTAGCATATGCTAAATTCCCCATTGTAGGCATTATTATCGCTGTGGCCATTATACTGGCTGCTACTCTCTTTTGATTAAAATTCATAACTTTCCACTCATCTCCTCTTTTCTAGTAGATTTATTTTTTATTTCTAACATAAAAGAAATAATTGACACTATTTTTAAATATCAATTATTTCTTTTATATTAATATTATTACAAATTTGTAACTATTTGTCTATAGTAATAATTCTATACCATAAATTACCATAAATATTTTTTAATCATAGAGAGGTTAAAACTCAGTTATATAGCCAAACTATATCTTATTAAACAATTTTATATTTTTTAACTTTTTTGTAACTTTTATAACCCTGTTGAACCAAATCCACCTTTTCCTCTTTCGGAATCACTTAATTCTTTAACTTCTTCTATATTAATCTCATATATAGGTTTTACTACCATTTGAGCAATCTTCATATGTTTTTCAACTTTAAAATCATTTTTTCCATGATTTATTAATATGATTTTAAGCTCTCCTCTATATCCCTCATCAATAGTTCCTGGTGTATTTAACACAGTAATTGAATGTTTTAAAGCAAGTCCACTTCTAGGTCTTACTTGCGCTTCTGTCATAACAGGAAGTTCTATACATATTCCAGTTTTAATAAGTTTAGTCTCTCCAGAAGGTATTACAACCTCCTCTATAGAATACAAATCCATACCAGCATCACCTTTGTGAGCAAAATTAGGTATTATAGCGTCGTCATTTAATTTTTTTACTTTTAAATTGTACATTTTATATCTCCTTTCAATTTCCTATAAATATTATAACTTAAATTTCAGCCTCTTGAAGTTTTTTATTTTTTTATGGTAATATAATTATTAGTGTTTTAAAGGAGGATTTTTTATGAAACTTGTACTTGCTGAGAAACCATCTGTTGCAAAAACTATAGCATCGTTTTTAGGTGCAAAGACTAGACAAGATGGTTACTTTGAAGGAAATGACTATATAATTACTTATGCAGTTGGACACTTAGTATCATTATATGATATGAAAGATTATGATAAAGATAAGTATTCTGGCTCTTGGAAAATGAATAACTTTCCATTTGTGCCTGAAAATAAGTTTAAATTCAAAATTGATAGTTCTAAAACCAAACAATTCAATACTGTAAAAAAACTTTTAAACAGAAAAGATGTGGAATATGTAATAAATGCCACTGATAATGACAGAGAGGGAGAACTTATAGCATTTTTAATATTTTTACTTGCAAAAAATAAGAAACCAGTAAAAAGAATTTTGGTAAATGAATGGACTCCAGAAGACATTACGAGAGGTATAAAAAACTTAAAAGATGAAGATGAAATGAGAAATCTTCAAGCTGCTGGATATACAAGACTTATTACTGATTGGTTAATTGGAATAAACTTCACTTCCGTTGCTACATTAAAATATGGAAATGGGAAATTATTAAATATAGGTAGAGTAATTCTTCCAACAGTCAAATTAGTCTATGATAGGGATATGGAAATACTGAATTTTGTTCCCAAAACTTATTATGAAGTAGAAGGTCATTTTAAAGCTGAAAATGGTGAATATAAAGGTAAATATATTAAAGGTAAAGAAAGTAAATTTGACACACTTGAAGATGCAAATAAAGTCATAGCTTCAATTACATCTCAAACTGGTAAAATACTAGATAAAAAAGTTACTATGTCAAAAGAGTATGCACCAAAACTTTTTAGTTTAACATCACTTCAAGGATATATAACTTCTAAGTACTCTAATTTTACCTCTGATAAAGTTTTAAATGTATGTCAATCTCTTTATGAGGGTAATGGTAAAGGTGGGTATATAACTTATCCAAGAACCGATTCTATTTTTTTAGAAGAAAGTTTAACTTCAAAGGCTTCTCAAACTTTAGAAAAATTAAAAGTCGGTCTTGAATATGAAAATAAAATTAAATTCTCCAAAACAAAAAGGGTCTTTGATTCATCCAAAGTAGATTCACATAGTGCTATAATTCCTACTTACATAATACCAAAAAATTTATCTAAAGATGAACAATTGGTTTATGATGCTATAAAAGATAGATTTGTAGCAAATTTTATGCCTCCTGCTGAATATGAGAATACAGAAATTAAGACTAAAGTAGATGATTGCACTTTTTTAACAAAAGGAAAAGTACTTAAATCAAAGGGATACCTTGAGGTGTATAATAAGGAAGAAAAAAACGATTTACTTCCATTTGTAAACAAGGATGATATTGTTGATGTCTTAGAGATAAAGCCATTAACCAAACAAACAACACCACCTAAATCATATACTGAAGATACACTTTTAAAAGCTATGAAAAATTGTGGTAAAAATGTACCTGAAGAAGACACAACTGTACTTTCAGGGTATTCAATAGGAACATCAGCCACACGTGCTGATGTACTAAAAAAAATAAGTCAAGTGGGCTATGTAAAGAAAAAAGGCAAATCTTACTTTATAACAGACCTTGGAAAAAATTTAGTTGAAATTTTTCCTGTTAAGGACTTATTTGATGTAGATTACACTGGTAAACTTGAAAAAAGTTTAAGTGATATTCAAAAAGGTAAATACACTAGAAAAGAATATCTTACTCATATTATTAGTTTTATATATCAAAATGTTAATATTATAAAACAGGATGCTTCAAAAAATATAAATACAGAGGCTTATACTTTTGATTCAAAAACTAAAAAATTTACTAAGGTAAAAGCAAAGGATTCAAAAAATAGTTCCAAAAAAAGTTTAACTGATTCTGAAAAGGAAATTGCTGTATCAAAAGATACAGATATCAAAAAAGAAAATAAAACCAATAATGAAAATACGTCTCTTGGTAAATGTCCTATTTGTCAAGGTGATGTTCTTGAGTTTGATAAAGGATTTGCTTGTAAAAATCATAAAGAGTGTAAGTTCGTTATTTGGAAAAATGACAAATACTTAAGCCTCTACAAAAAGAAAGTTAATAAAACTATGGTCAAAAATATTTTAAAAAAAGGTGAGACAAAAGTAAAATCTTTAACTTCTAAAAATGGAAACAAGTTTGATGCTACATTAAAATATAATAAAAATCCAGATACTGGCTACTTCAACTGGAAAATAGAATTTGAGAATTAAATAATATTCATAAAAGCAGAAATAGCAGTAGTATAATATTAAATATATTATACTACTGCTATTTCTGCTTTGTGTAAAAATTTAACTTTATATAATAACTTCTCATATGTACATTTAAACTAATTTTTTTACTATTTCTGATAGTTTAAGTGTATGTTCATCTAATAAAGTTAGTTCCTCATCAGAAAGATTTGATAGTTTCTTTACTATAGACTCTTTAAGAATAGATTGTACAATATCAAATAATTCAAATGCTTTATCTGTCAATTCAACTCTAAGAACTCTTCTGTCTTTTGGGTCAGGAAATTTATTTACTAAATTATGCTCTACCAATCTATCAATAATTGGTGTCATATTTGATTTTAGTATTCCTAAATTAGAAGCTATTTGAGAAATTGATGATGAATTTGATGTCATAAGATAAAGAATTACCTTTGCATGTGATGGAGCCATTGGACACTCTCCAAAATACTCTTTCATCATATCTGAGTTGTTTTGAAATTTTTTTAACAAATCGTTTTCTTTGAATATATTATTTTGAAGTACAAATAAAAAGTCTAAAAAAGAGTCTGCTATTTTAAGTATATTATCGTTATCCATATTTGTAACATCCCTTCAATAAATACTGTAATAAAATATTCATTACTTATTATAGTATAAATTATAAACTATTAATAAATTTAAAACAAGAAAAAGTTATTGACTCATAATAATTATAAATTTATAATCAAATTAGAGAATTATAAAATGCCAAAAAAGGGAAGTTTTTTAATTAGCCTAAAACTAAACTTAAATTATAAGACACTTTAAATTCTACAACAAGCTAGTGTAAAATATAATAGGAGGAGATATGAAAAGATATTTAGTAGTTTTTTTAATGTGTAGTTCACTGTTCTTAGTTGGATGTGGAAAAACAGATGAACCTGAACCAGAAAAACCTATAGCAGTCTCTGTTCAAAAGGCAGTAGGTGGAGAAATAGAAAATACAAATGCTTTCTCAGGAACTACAAAAGTTAAAGATGAGACATCAGTTACTGCTCAAACTGCTGGCACAGTTCAAGAAGTTTATGTGAAACTTGGCCAAAATGTAAGAAAAGGTGATGATTTATTGAGTATAACTAGTGAAGATTTAGAAAACAGTGTAAAACAGTCTAAAGCATCACTAGATTTAGCAAAAGCAAGTTATGCAAGTACTACTGGGGGTGCATTAGAAGCTCAAGTGAATCAAGCAAAAACAGCTCTTGATAGCGCAAAACTTCAATATGATGAATCCCAAAGAAATTATGACAATAACAAGGTTCTTTATGAGCAGGAAGTAATTAGTTTAGACCAATTTAAAAAAATAGAAGTTGCTTTAGAACAATCAAAACAACAACTAGATTCTGCACAAAGAGCATACAATACAGCAACTTCAAAAAGTATACCTCAAGCTAAATCACTTGCTAAAAAACAACTTGACCAAGCTCAAGTATCATATAACTTAGCAATGAGTAACTTAGATAAGCTGACATTAAAAGCTCCAGTGGATGGAACAATCACAGCCAAAAACTTTGACTCAAAAGAGATGATAACACAATCACAACCAGCTTTTGTGATTTCTAATCCTAATATATTAGAAGTAGGCTTAAATGTAGCAGAAGCAGATATAGCTAAATTTAAAAAGGATGGTAATGTAGATGTTGTTATTGAAGACCAAAGAGTTTTAGGAAAGATAGATTATGTTCCTTCAGTAGTTGACCCTCAGACATCTTTATATCCTGTTAAAATACTTGTTACTAATACTAACAACAAATTTAAAGCAGGAATGTCTGCACAAGTAAACTTAAGCGTTGAAAAAGAAAATGGAGCTGTTACAGTACCTAAAAAAGCAATATTTGAAGAAAAGGGAAAAAAATATGTATACATAGCAACTAAAGATAACATAGCAAAGAAAACATTAGTTCAAACTGGAATTGTAACAGAGGATAAAATAGCAATCAAAAGTGGTGTAAGTGAAAAAGATACAGTGGTTATTGGGGGTATAAGTCTTATTTCTGATGGAACTAAGATATTTCCTGTAGAAAAGGAGAAATAGTATTATGAATTTAACACATACTTCCGTTAAGCGTCCTCTCACAATCATAATGGTCTTCTTAGTATTAATAGTTTTTGGTGGTATTGGATATAAAAAAATGTCAATAAATCTAATGCCTGATATAGAAATACCTGTTGTAATGGTTATGACTACTTGGACAGGTGCAGGTCCTCAAGACGTTGACGAACAAGTTAGCCAAAAAGTTGATGAAAGTTTATCATCTGTTTCAAATGTAAGCTCAACTATATCAAGTTCACAAGAAAGTGTTTCTATGGTCGTAGCTCAATTTGAATTTGGAACCAACCTAGATGAAATAATGAACGATGTTAGATCTAAAGTAGATGCATTACAAACTAGTTTACCAGATGATGCAGCTAAGCCAACAGTACTAAAATTAGATATGAATGCACAAGCTATAGGTCAGCTTGTTATATCTGGTGGAAATAATAATGCACAAGCACTAAGAAAATACGCTGAAGATGTAATTCAGCCTAAAATAGAATCTATAGATGGTACTACATCAGCAGACATTAAAGGTGGAGAAAAAGCTCAAGTTAATGTAATAGCTGACCCATCAGTTCTTTCAAATTATGGAGTTAGTTTATCAACTATAAAAGGTATTTTATCATCTAGTAATAAAACATTCCCTTATGGTTCAATTACTCAAGGTGAAGATAAGATAGTCTTAAGATCAATTGATAAATTAGAATCTTTGGATGATATAAAACAGATTCAAATTCCTGTAAAAGGAGGAAACACTGTTAACTTAGATACTCTTTGTAGTGTAGATTATGGATTTGCAGACAAAGATAGTATTTATAGATACAATGGAAAAAGCAGTTTAGTAATAGATATTTCTAAGCAACAAGATGCAAATACTGTAAAAGTTATGCAAGATGCATATAAATATGTAGATGAATTGAATAAAGAAAATCCACAATTTAAAATTAAAATTGCCAATGATACAAGTGCTTACATAAGCGAATCAATAAACAGTGTAATGAGCAATTTACTTATAAGTGCAGTTATTGCATTTGTAGTAATATTTGCTTTCTTAAAAAGTGTAAGAGCTTCATTAGTTGTTGCAGTGGCAATACCAATTTCTATAATAGGAGCAATAGCTGTTCTCTATTTTACAGGCGAAAGTTTAAACCTTATCACTGCAAGTTCATTGGTAATTTCAGTTGGTATGGTCGTTGATAATGCTACAGTTGTAATTGAAAACATATTTAAATACAGGAAAAGTGGTCGTTTGAGCATTGATGATTGTGCTATTGAAGGTACACGAACTGTCACCAATGCAATACTAGCATCAACATTGACTACTATAGCTATATTCTTACCTATTATGTTTACAGAAGGTATAGCCAAAATAACATTTGGGGCTTTAGGTAAAACACTTATAGCTTCTCTAGCCTTCTCTTTTATAGGTGCAATTACTCTTGTTCCTAGTGTATTTGCAAAACTAAGTAGAGGTAAAAGTAGTGAAAAAATGAAAGAAAAAGATAGCCCTATATTTGATAAGGTAAGTGAAGGATATAAAAGATTACTAAGTGTATGCTTGAGACATCAGAAATTAGTAGTAATATCAAGTTTACTTATATTTGTAGCTTCTCTATTCGGAATGAGCTTTATAGGTATGGACTTTATGCCTGCAGCAGATAAAGGAGAATTGGCTATTTCTATAGAACTTCCAAAGGGTCTTAGCTTAGAAGCTAATGATTATTATGTGTCTATGACAGAGAAAAAAGTTTCAGATATTCCAGAAATCAAGACATTGATAACAAGTTTGACATCAGACTCAAATAATAATAGTGCAAGTATAGCAATTGAATTGGAATCTCAAAAAAATAGAAAAAGAACTACCGATGAAATAGAAAAAGAAATAATTGATAGAGTTGCTACTGTTCCAGATTGTAAAATAAATGTAAGTCAAAATAGTAGTGTTATGGGTGGAACTTCAGGAGCAGACTTCACATTAGAGATGAAGGGCCCTGATTTGGATGTATTAAAGATATTAGGAAAAGAAGTTGAAAAAGAATTCAGTTCTATAAAAGGATTTAGAAATGTAGAGACTTCCCTTACAGATACAACACAAGAAGCTCAATTTACAATAGACAAACATAGAGCTCAAGAATACGGTGTAAATACAGCAGAAATTGCAGGATTATTGCGTACTGCAATAAATGGTGATTCAGTTACTACTGCTACTATTGATGACTACAAAGTCGATGTAAATCTAAAGTTTAAAGCAGATAGTATCGATAATCTAGAAGATATAAAACAGTTAAAAGTAAATTCTACAACTGGAAATGAAGTACCTCTTGGAGCTTTCTCGGATATAAAAATGGTAGATGGTTTACAGTCCATATCAAGAACTGATGGTGATTTTTCTGTAAATATAACTGCAACACTTGATAATTTAGATGCTGGTACAGCTACAAAATTAGCATTAGAAAAAACTAATAAGATGCTAATCCCTAAAGACTACTCTATTGGTGTTGGTGGAGAAACAGAAATGATGAATGAATCTATGGCCAGTCTTGGATTCTCAATGGTTATAGCCATAGCACTTGTTTATATGGTAATGGTAGCTCAATTTGAATCATTTAGTAAACCATTTATAATAATGTTCTGTGTGCCATTTGCATTTGTTGGAGTTGTACTTTCTCTTTTGGTAACTGGTCAAAGTTTAAGTACTGTAGGTATGTTAGGTATAATCTTACTTATCGGTATCGTTGTTAACAATGGTATAGTTCTTATTGACTACATAGAACAACTTAGAAAAGCAAATAGTAGTAATGATTTAATTGGATTGGTTTCAATTGGTTGTGCTGCGAGACTAAGACCCGTTTTAATGACAACTGCAACAACAATTCTAGGTATGTTACCAACAGCATTATCTCTTGGTGAAGGTGGAGAAACAATGCAACCACTAGCCGTAGTTATAATGGGTGGGCTTACTGTATCTACACTAATAACACTAGTACTTATCCCTACTATATATTTAATATTTGATAAGTGGGAAAATAAGTTTTCAGATAGGATGCCTAAAATATTTGGTAAAATAACAGATAAAATAGGAGATATAAAAGGAAAAATATTTAAGAAACCAAAATTAAAAGCTAAAATTTAAATATAAATGGAGGGCGATTGTATTGAAGAAAAAAGTTAGTAAAATAATTGCAATTGGATGTGGTGTTGGTATAATAACAGCTAATTTAATGCCAGCCTATGCAAATGATAATACTTCTTCTATAAATAAAGTTGATAATGCTACCTTAAGTGACTCGACTAAAAGAACGGCTGAAAAAGAACTTTTAACTGCTAGAGATGCTGTCAGTGCAGCAATTAAAAATAGTGAAAAATTAAAAATGAAATCAGAAGAAATAAAAATGTTAAAAGAAAAACTAGAAGTACAGGATGAATTTGATAGTTTTACTGGAAGTGACAACTCATTTCCATATGACCAAATTGGACTTCTTAAAAATCAAAGCGAACAGGCAAAA
The DNA here is from genome assembly GCF_020658415.1 of Clostridioides sp. ES-S-0123-01. NCBI lineage: Bacteria > Bacillati > Bacillota > Clostridia > Peptostreptococcales > Peptostreptococcaceae > Clostridioides > Clostridioides sp. ES-S-0123-01. The sequence continues at coordinate 303,522 of NZ_JACVWD010000004.1, read as the reverse complement.
TATTTTATGGAAGACCAAATAGCAAATGATATTACTAATAAGTATAATGATTTAGTATCAAGAGAAAATGAGTTAGATAAAATAAAAAATAATCTTGAGATAAAAACTAAAGAAATTAAAGATATGAAGCTAAAAAAGGATTTAGGTCTAGTGACATCATTGGAAACTGAGTCAGCTGAGCTTGAACTTCAGACGCTACAAAATACTCAAAAATCTAAACTTCAAGAACTAAAAAATAATCAAGATTATTTTAAGTTGTTGACTAATATAAATTTAGACAACTATCAATTAGATAAAGAATACCGTTTTGAGTCTTTTAGAGTAGGTGGTTCAGTTGATTCATACATGGAAGGTAAGGTTAATGAATACTTAAAGTATGACCAATTGATTTTAGAACGTACAGAAGAAAGTTTTAATGATGACGATGAAAATAAGGCAGATTTACCAGATAGACCTAATCTTACAAGACCAGTTGCTCCTACAAAACCAGAACAAGGTAGTTTAACTGATGCTGAATATGAAGTTCTTAAGAAGAAATATGATAAAGATTATGAGCAATATGAAAAAGCAGTTGAAGCATACAATCTTGAAAGACAGACTTATGCATCTGGACTTACTACATATGCAAATTATCTTCAACAAAAATATAATACTGAAAATGGCTTAGTTACACTAGAGGATAGTAAAAAAGCTCTAAAAAAAGGCTTGATTGATAGCTATGCACAATTACTTGCTTTAGAAGATACAATTGGAACAACTAAAAAACAGCTTGAATTATCGGAAAAACAATTAAAAAATACTAAGCTAAGATATGACTTAGGATTGATTACTCTAACTGACTATAAAAAACAAGTAGTAAGCAATGAAGATGCTAAAAATAGCTATGATACACTTATTGTAAACTATAATTCATTAAAAAATGGTATAGAAAAGCCATGGATACTTAGCGATGGAGGCAAAAAATAATACTGTTGTATAAAAGCATTTATTTACTAAAATAAATTTGCTCAATAAAATAGAAAAAGAGTTGGCTTATTATTAGTTCAACTCTTTTTCTATTTACTAAAATATTATTGATTCTAAGAACACATATATTCTTCACTACAAAATAAAGTCTAAAGCTTAATTTAATTACTTCTTATCAAATGTTTCATCTATTTTACATCTGACCATATTAACAAATTCTGAAATATTATATCCTTTCAGCTTACATCCACATTTAGGACAATAGTCCAACTTCCTAGATACTAATGCTCTACAGCTAGGTTCTGGGCATCTCATTTTAAGACTCTCTTCTACTACTTTAAATCCACATCGTGGGCATATACTACCTGGACGTGATGATACTTCTTTTCCACATTTAGGACACTTTGTCAACTTTATCCCCTCCAGTAAACTCAATTTAATTATTGGTTGAAATTTCTCTCTTACAATAATGTATGCAACATAATTAAATACGTTTCACCTACTATAATATAAATTAGTTTTTTTATAATAATATAAAATAAAAATCCCCTATACTCAATTTACAAATACTCTATTTGATACATTGATATATAGGAGATATAATATTTTAGTTTAATTATATATATTTATAATATATTATTATCTAGGGTTTTTTATAGATGCTTGAGCTGCTGCAAGTCTAGCAATTGGCACTCTAAATGGTGAACAAGATACATAGTTAAGTCCTACATTATAACAGAACTCTACTGAAGATGGTTCTCCACCATGTTCTCCACATATTCCTAGTTTTAATTCTGGTTTAACTTCTCTACCTAATTTAACTCCCATCTTAACTAACTTACCAACACCATTTTGGTCTAGTACTTGGAATGGGTCTTTTTCTAATATTTCTTCATCTACATATTGACCTAAGAATTTACCAGCATCATCTCTTGAATATCCAAATGCCATTTGAGTTAAGTCATTAGTACCAAAACTGAAGAAGTCTGCTTCTTGTGCTATTTCATCAGCTGTTAAACAAGCTCTAGGTATTTCTATCATAGTACCTACAGTATAAGGAACTTCTACTCCTTCTTCTTTGATTATAGCATCAACAGTTTCTACTATCATTTTTCTTATTATCTTTAACTCATTTACTTCTCCAATTAATGGAACCATTATTTCTGGAGAAACTTTAACACCTGCTCTTATTGCTTCTATAGCACCTTGTATTATTGCCTTAGATTGCATTACACATATTTCAGGATAAGTTATTGCAAGTCTACATCCTCTGTGCCCAAGCATTGGGTTAAATTCATCTAAATCAACTATTCTCTTCTTAATATCACTTACTTTTATTCCCATAGTTTTTGAAAGTTCTTCTATAGTTTCATCATCATGAGGTAAGAATTCATGTAGTGGTGGATCTAGTAATCTTATATTAACTGGCTTTCCATCCATAACTTTGAATAACTCTACAAAATCTTCTCTTTGCATTGGTAATATTTTTTCAAGAGCTTTTTCTCTTTGCTCTACTGTATTAGACAATATCATTTCTCTAACTGCTGGTAATCTGTCTTCATCAAAGAACATATGCTCAGTTCTACATAGACCTATACCTTCAGCACCAAATTCTATAGCTGCACGAGCATCTCTAGGATTATCTGCGTTAGTTCTAACCATCATACATTTATGCTTATCTACCCATTGCATTAATTTTTCAAAGTTTCCAGTTAAAGAAACTTCTGTTTTCTTAACATCTCCTAAGTAAACATTTCCTGTAGAACCATCTATAGAAATGTACTCTCCTTCTTTTATAACTATATCATCAAGAGCTCTTACTTCTTTATTAAACTCATCAACTTTTATTTCTCCACATCCAGCAACACAACATTTACCCATACCTCTAGCAACAACTGCTGCATGTGATGTCATTCCACCTCTAGCTGTAAGAATTCCTTCAGCCTTAACCATACCTTCTATATCTTCTGGAGATGTTTCTAGTCTAACTAAAACTACTTTTTCTCCCTTTTCATTTGCTTTTACTACATCATCAGCATTGAAGTAAACTCTACCACTTGCTGCACCTGGTGATGCTGGTAAACCTTTTGCTATAACTTTAGCTTCTTTTAAAGCTTTATCTTCAAATTTTGGATGTAATAACTGGTCTAATTGATTAGGCTCAATTCTCATTATAGCTTCTTTTTCATCTATTATTCCAGCTTCAACTAAATCAACTACTACATTTATTGCTGCTGCTGCTGTTCTTTTACCATTTCTAGTTTGTAATATATATAATCTTTCATTTTCTATAGTAAACTCTATATCTTGCATATCTTTATAGTGACCTTCAAGTATATGAGTAATTTTTACGAATTCATCAAATACAGCTGGCATTACTTCAGCAAGAGTTGATATATTTTGAGGAGTTCTTATACCTGCAACAACATCTTCACCTTGAGCATTCATTAAGAATTCACCAAATAATTTATTTTCTCCTGTAGCTGGATTTCTAGTAAATGCAACACCTGTACCACTAGTTTCTCCCATATTACCAAATACCATTGATTGAATATTTACTGCTGTTCCTAAATTATGAGCTATATCATTTAATCTACGGTATACGATTGCACGAGGGTTATTCCATGATCTAAACACTGCCTCTATAGCAAGCATTAATTGCTCTTTTGGGTCTTGTGGAAAATCACTTTTTATTTCTTTTTTGTATATTGCTTTAAATTCTTTTACTATTTCTTTTAAGTCATCAGTTGTAAGTTCTGTATCAACTGTGTATCCTTTTGCTTCTTTTACTCTATCTAGTACATTTTCAAATTTGTATTTTGGCACTTCCATAGCAACATCAGAAAACATTTGTATGAATCTTCTGTAACTATCATATGCAAATCTTTCATTTTGTGTAGCTTCTGCTAGACCAATAACACTATTGTCATTAAGACCTAAGTTAAGTATTGTATCCATCATTCCTGGCATAGAGAATACTGCACCAGAACGAACTGATACTAGTAGTGGATTTTTATTGCATCCTAATGTTTTGTTTAAATCTTTTTCTAAAGTAGCTAGATGTGCTTCTATTTCTTTTATTATTTCTGCTCTTATACTTTCATTATTAACATAGTAGTCATTACATGCCTCTGTTGTTATAGTGAATCCAGGAGGGACAGGTAAGCCTATCTTAGTCATTTCTGCTAAATTGGCACCTTTACCTCCTAGTAAAGATTTCATGTCTTTGCTTCCTTCACCAAAACTATAAACATACTTAGTTTCCATTGTTAAATCCCCCATTAATCTTTTTTATTTTAATTTATATCATTTTTATTATTAAACATTTTATTAAATTTCTATTTCTTTATATATTTTTAGACCATTTTCCTTCATTATGTCTAAAATTATACCTGCAGTTTCTTCAATTGCTTTATTTGAAACATTTATTACTGGGCATCCAATTTTCTTCATTATTTCTTCTGAATAGTCTAATTCTTGAAGTATTCTTTCTAAGTTAGCATAATTAGCTTTACTAGATAGCCCTAAAGCTTTTAATCTTTGAGTTCTTATTTCATTCAACTTTTCAGGTGAATTAGTAAGACCTATTATCTTCTTAGTTTCTATTTCAAATACTTCTTTAGGAATTGGTATTTCTGGAACTAATGGTACATTAGCTACTTTTATATTTTTATTAGCTAAATACATACTTAAAGGAGTTTTAGATGTTCTTGATATTCCCACTAAAATTATGTCTGCTTGAAGAACTCCTCTAGGGTCCTTTCCATCATCATATTTTACTGCAAATTCTATAGCCTCAACTCTCTTAAAGTAAGATTCATCTAATTTTCTGATTATACCAGCTTCTCTTTTTGGTTTTCTTCCAGTTCTTTTACTTATTTCCCTTAATATATCTGTCATCAAATCTATACAACTAAGACCTTCTCTTTCGCAATATCTTTCAACAATACTGCATAGCTCTTCATCAACTAATGTATATACAATCAAAGCGTTTTCAGCTTTTGCATTTTCTAGTGTTTCAAGTAATACTCCCTTATTAATCATATATGGAAATCTTTTTATTTCATAAGTTTCATTTACATAAAATTGTGACATACATGCTTTTGCAACTTGTTGTGCAGTCTCCCCTACTGAGTCTGATACTGCATATATAATTAGGTTTTTCACCAGCATACCTCCTTAATTGTCAACTATTTCTAAAAATAGCTTAGTTATGTTGGTTTTTGATATTCTCCCAACAACTCTCATATGGTTTTTGTCTTCTTCTTTATATTCAACAATTGGAATCGAATCTACTTCATGTTCTATTATTTTTTTTGAAGCTAATAAAACACTTGCTCCCTTAGTCAAAGTAACTACATTTGGAGTTCTTGTCATTATCATACCTATTGGCATCTTATTTATATCAGAACCTCCTATAGTTGCTTTTAATAAGTCCTTTCTAGAAACAACTCCACATAATTCTTCATTTTCATCTATAATAACTATACTCCCTACATCAGATAAAAACATAGTGACTATTACATCATATATACTTTCGTCTTTCTTAGCTAGTACAGGCATGCTCATTATATCTTCTACTGTTTTTTCTTTTATACTTTTACCAATTAAATTAATTTCACTAACTCCTGAATAAAAATATCCAACTTTTGGTCTTGCGTCTAGTATTCCTGTCATTGTTAATATAGCTAAATCAGATCTAAGTGTAGCACGAGTCACATTCAAGCTGGAGGCAATACTTTCACTCGTTATTGGTTCATTTTCCTTAACTATATCTATTATTTTTAGTTGTCTTTCATTAAGCTGAATAATAATCACCTTCTTTCATTGTGCTATACTTTTTATCTTTTCGTATCTTATATAGTATATTATATAACTATATATACCATTCTGTAAACAGATTTTTTATTGAATACGATATATTTTTTACCAAGTTCTTTTGCTTAAAGATATTTATTGTATATTAATGGGGGATATTTCTTTAATTAATAGAACTATATTAGTATTACAGTTAATATTATAATACATAATTGGCTATTTTAATTCATTTTATATTAAAATTTTTAATTATATTATCTTAAATATGAATATAAAATTGCAGAATTAATTTAAATTAAACCTACTAGTAAGATTTTTAACTGTAAACAAACTATAAAATAAGATTTATCAAAACACTCTCTCAAAAAATATAAAAAAATTTAAAAGGGCTGATTTTAAAATAACCATCAACCCTCTTTTAAATAACATCTATATTATATTATTATACAATAAATTTTATCCAAATATTTTTTCTTGTAATTGTCTTAAATGATATAAAGTAGTATCTTTTTCTATCTCTACCATATCATATGTTATAACTTCACCCTTTTTAATATCTTTAATAACTTTAGTCTTTTTACTGATTAAACCAATAGGTACAGCATTCATTTCTTTTGCAACATCATATTTTTCTATAGTGCCATAGCATGTATATGCACCATATCCATCCATATACTCACCTTTTTTCAAGTCTTTCTTAGCTATAGTCATAACTTCTGCAACTAATCCAGCTTTAGGCACTATTGTAGCCTTATGCTCTAAAACTGCCATTGCTGCTGATAAAGGAGTTTCTAAACTGCATAAATGATATGGTCTATATAATATGTAATTAGGTCCATCACCCATACTTAAGTATTTTAATTCATCATTAACTGCTTTTAATTTATGAGCAACTACAACGAAAACACCAGGTGCTATACCATTTACAAAATCAACTACACCATAATTATCTAATACTCCACCCTCGCTTTTTAATGCATATTTCTTAGGTACTTCATTAACTGTAGCTTCAATACCATGCCCACCTCTTACATCAGGTACAAATCCAGTTGCATTACACATTAAAGCCATTTCTACCATTGTTTTAGTACCTTCTTTAAAAGAAGCTATCATATGAGGTGAAGCTCCTTTTCTTTCTGCTTCTTCTTTTACAGTATCAGGATTACAGTCTAAATCTAGTTTATTGTTTTTACCTTTACCTACTACTCTAACTTCAAATCCCATTGCATCTGCAAAATCAAATAGACCCATTACTGCCCCTGGTTCATCTCCTGCAGAACCTGTAAATATTACTCCTGCGTCATCTGCTAATTTTTTAAGTATTGGACCAACAACACAATCAGTTTCAGCGTTTAACATTACTATATGTTTTTTATTTAAAATAGCATTTAGTGCTATTTCTGCACCAATTGCAATACCTCCTGTTGCATCTATAACTACATCTATTGACTTTGTTTTGCAAGCCACAAGAAAGTCATTACATGTTAATACTTTTCCTTCTTGTAATTTTAATTCTGCATCTGTTTCATTTGTTACATTATCTATGATTTCTTCTTCTATACCTGCATCAGTAAATGCTTTACGAGCTAATTCTAGATTTATATCTACAACAATAGATGCTTCCATTCCTTTCATATTTGCCATTTGACTTACCATTCCATTACCCATATGACCAGCACCTATAAGAGCTACTTTTATTTTTTTACCTTCTTCTTCTAGCTTTGCAAGTTTTCTGTTTAAATCTAACATATCAATTCCTCCTGTTATAATAATTTTATTTTTCAAATTAATAAATAGTTATTAAATCTCCAATCTTTATATCTGGTTTTCCAATTTCTACATGTATTTCTCCAGGTAAATTTACTTTATCTTCTCCATCAAATTTAATTGTACAGTGACCAATTTCTCTAAGAGTATTTTGAGCAATATCACCAACTGAAACTATACAATAATCTCGATTTCCTATTGTAAGTGTATCCCCTATTTCAACATTACTTTTTAATGTTGATATTGAATGAATTACAGATATATCTTTCAAATCTTCATCATTAATAGTTTCATCGTATATAATAAGACAGTTGCTTTCATTTATTAATTCTTCAACTAAACTGCCTATCCCACTTATCTTAACTTCATACTTCATGATATCCCTCCTGATAATTTATATTAGATTAATTAAAAGAAACATTTATTTTTTCTTTTATAAATTTTATAGCTTGTACAATACTTTCTTCATCTTTAAATTTTTGCTCTGCACTATATATGTCCAATCCTTTTATATCTTCAATCTCTTTAAACTTAGCCATCACTGTGCGACCTTTTAAAATTTCTCCACACTTTATAAATCCCTCTGAATCTGAAGATATAATAGCTATACTTCCTTTAGAAAAATAACTTTTCTTTTTTCCTGTAGACACTATATCGCCCATTTTTTTAGCTTTATTTAAGGCTTTGAAATATAGTTTATTCTGATTCATTACAAACAAAGTATTTAAAACATAAACAACAAATAAAATTATAAGTAGTTTCATATTTACACACCTTTCATAAATTAATTTGTTTTTTTAGTCCTATACAAAACCTATATAATATTCTCAATCAATACTTTTTTAAATTCTACAAAGCTTCTACATTTACTTATCTTATTTGTTAATTTTACATTTTGTCCTATCTTTAAAACTTCTTCATAAATCTTTACCAATAAATCTGAATCCACCTTATCCTCACATGGAAACATTGTCATAAGTATTATTTTTATACTTCTATTTGCATAAAATATTGGCTCTTCTAAAACCCCAACTGCCATTAAAAATTTATCTGACTTTTCATTTACAGCATGAGGAAATAATAAACCTTTATCAAAAACTGTAGGAGATTTTTCTTCTCTTTTGATTATATTTTTTCTAAAATTATCATCAATACATCCCAAATCCATAAGATTGTCCATCATTTTTTCTAATGAATCAAGTATCGTTTTTTCATTTAATATCATAAATTTATTTTCATTTAACAAATTATTTATTAGTAAATTTGGAGAATCAGTAGTATCTATGTTGCCTTCTCTTAAACATAATACGGTCTTTAATTGTTCCCTCAATTTATTTTCATCAAATATTGTATTGATTTTTAATACTATTGTATTTATATTTGATGTATCTAAATCAATAGTTGTAAAAACTATATCGTATTCATCTAAATTAATGTTTCTCAAATTAAAACTTGAAAGAGTATCAATTTTAGGATTATTTCCTATCAATTTTTCAACTCTTATTTTTAATAGTTTTGCTGTTCCAAGACCTGTCCCACATATAATTGCTATTTTCCTAATTGAATAAAATCTACTACTATTTCTTTCTAAGTATCCACTAAAATGAATTGCTATATAACCAATTTCATCCTCAGAAACTTCTAGATTATATTTTTTCTCTATTACTTTTCCTGCTATTTGTGCCAGCTTAAATGGAAGTATATAGTTTTGTTTGATTTCTTCTAACAATACATTTTTTAATTTTATATTAAATAATAGCCTGTTCAGTGTAAAACTAAGATGATATCCAAGTCCTACCCTTAACTCATCCTCATTTATAAAAATACCCATATCAACATATATCTGATTGAATATGCTTTCCATTAAATCATCAATATTTTTATTTATTCTACTACTATTTAAAGCACATTCTGATGCTGGTGCATTTCCACTTACTAATGGTATAGTTAAATAAATAATTTCTTCATCATTTAAAATATATTCAAATTTTTCTGATAAAATATTCTTTATTTCCCCAGCAATAAGATACTCATCATATGACTTAAGTAAATCAAATTTTACATCATACTCTTTTACTATCTTCTGTTCTTTTACTCTATACATCAAAACTACTATGTAATTAAAAACTTCTCTGAGCATTTCATCTGTAACATAAAAATTATTATTTTTAAATAAAGTCAATAATTCTTCTTCTAAACTTGCAATTTCTTCTTTTTTGATACATTTAAAGTACTTAGAATTATTTAAATCTTTTCTTGAATCTTTATACAACTGATTTAATATAAGTAACCTAATATCAAGTTCACTACCATGCAATTTCATTCCTGTATTTTGCTTTTTTACTAAATTCAAATTATAAGAATTTAATACCTTTTCTACATATTGAAAGTCATTTACTAGCGTAGTTCTTCCTATACACATCTCATCTGCTAGACTATCCAGTGTAATAAATCCATCTAGTTCTATCAAATAATTTAGTATAAACTCTGCCCTCTCTTCCTTTGAATTTAATGAAAATACACTTTTTTTATTCACATCAATAATCTTATTGAGTATTTGCTTATCTTTTATCTCTAGTTTATAGCCTTGACCTTTTATATATTTTATTATTGCTATGTTACTTCCTAAATCTTTATTCAATTGCTTTATATATGTTCTGACACTTCTGGTTGTAACATTCAATTCGTCTGCTATTGAATCAATACTTACAAACTCTTTTTTACTACACATAATCAATATCTTGAATATTTTACGGTCAATAGAAGGAATTTTCTCAGTTACATTCATTTTGCATCTCCTCCTTGATTTCATTCTAGTACAAACTTGAAACCAAATTAATACATAAAATTTCACTTTGCTAGAGGAAAATTTAGTATTAATCCAAATCAATAATCACTCCTAATTAATACTACAAAAGCTAGTCTTTCATTAACTAAAATTTTGACTAGCTTAAGTTTACATTTACAATTTTATTAATTAAGTTTAAATCTCATAACAACATAAAATACTATCTTAATGCAAATATTGCAACGCCATACGCAATAATTACAGATATTGGCCCAGTTATTAAACGAGAGTAAAATAATGCTGGTACGCCATATTCCACGGTTTCTGGTTCTGCTTCTCCTAAACTTAATCCTACTGGGACAAAGTCACAGCCAGCTTGCCCATTTATTGCAAATAAAGCAGGAAGTGCTAAATATGCTGGTATTGCACCAAGACCAATTTGTGTTCCTACAAGAGTACCTACTACCTGTGCTATAACTGCTCCAGGGCCTAATATAGGTGATAAAAATGGAAGTGTACAAATTATTGATATAACTAACAAACCACCAATGTTTCCTGCAAGTGGCGATATTACCTTTGCAATCCAATCACCTAACCCAGATGCCAAAATAATTCCCATAAGCATACTTACAAATGCCATAAATGGTATTACATTATTCATTATCATTTGGATGGTATCTCTACCCGCATCATAAAACTTTGATACTACTTGTCCTGCTCCTTGCCCAATAGAAAGTATTATGTTTTTCTTCGCATATTCTTCTTGAGCTTTTGATTTTACTTCATTATAATTATCAGGCTTTCTAATAGAACTTTGACTTTCATTTTTATTTTCTTGAGATTTTTTTTGTGTTTCTTCACCATCTAAAATACTTATGCAATTAATATTAACATCTGATACATAGTATTCTTCAGTTATAAATTTTGCTAAAGGCCCTGTTTTTCCCACTGGATTTACATTAATTGTAGGTATTTTCTTCTTTGGATAAACCCCACACCTTGCTGTTCCACCACAATCAATAATAACTACTGCCACCTCTTCATCAGGAATCCCAGTTTTAAATCCATCTATAACCTCACAATCCAATAATTCTTTTATTTTTAATGTCACTTCATGAATACCACCAGCAGTCATTGACAATATTTTATTTCTAGTTGCTTCTTTTTTTATGTATAAAGGTCCTCCCCAACCAGAAGTTCCCTTTTCTATCTTTAATACTCTATTTTCATCCATTTTAAACCCCTCCTAAGCCTTATTTGTTGCTTTATTTTTTCTTGTTAAAAATGCGTACATTTTTTCTGTTACTACACCTCTTATAAAAATCACAATTAGACCAACTATAAAATACCATAATGCTAATGTAGTTGTTTCCTTACCTAATGTAGTTAAACCTGCTGATATACCTAGCCATACAAAAAGTTCTCCTGCATTTGCATGTGGGAAAAGTCCTGTAATTGGATGTACAAATGAAACAGCTGCATCATAAAATCCTGCTTTATGTTCCTCTTTTAGAAATCTACCAAATGTATAACACATAGGATTTCCTAAGAAAAATACTGACACTAATGGAAGCAAAGTATATCTTGTAAAAGCATTTCTTCCAAGTTTAGAAGCCCATTTATTTACTCTTTCTTCACCAACTATTTTAATCAATGAGTTAATAGCTACCATTAAAACGATTAATGTTGGAAGAGTCCCTGATATAAGACCTACAAATTGTTCTCCTCCCTTTTGAAATAAACCAATAAACCACTCTGCACCTTTACTTAGACCTGTAATAACGTTTTCCATAAGATTATAACCTCCCTATAATTTCTTTAAATTTTTAATTTTATTGACTAGCTTTAATTCTACAAATTGTATCCTTTTTCTGTAAGATATACTATTATTATAAATGTTTTTCTTTGATTAATATCATTTTAATATAATATTTTTGATAAATTAATACATCTTTTTTCAACTTTGCAAAGGAAAAAGTTGTACTAATTAGAATTTTCAGAAATATACAAATTTTATTATGACTATATTTTAAATTTTTCTTAGAAATTTAAGAACTTGTTTTTATTTATTTTATTATCGAAATTGTCGATAGCTACTATAAATAAAAAAATAGATGCTCTTTTCTGAGCATCTACTTTCTATTTCAGCTTATTTTTAGTTTTATCTACAGTTATTTTATAGGTATACAAATATCAATCTGTGAATCTACATTATCAGGTCCTAAAAATCTTTCATCATATATCTCGAAATCATCTCTTATATCAATTTTTTCCTTTGTGCTTAAGAACCAAGTTCCCCATATATATTCATAAGTTTTATCTAGCTTGTCCAAGCTACCAGTATGAGTGAATACAGCGTATTTTCCTCCATCAATATTTTTTGAAACAAATAAACTTGGTATATTTTCATAGCTACTAACTTCAAGCCCTATTATTTCGTTAAATTCCATAGTTTCACTAAGTAGATGTATTTGTGGAGTTGCTTCACAAATTCCAAATGCTCTGTTTGATGGCAAAGTGTTTGGCACCATATTGTATACTTCTCTAAATTTTTCCCACAAACTAGGTAATGACTCATCTTCTAGTGTTACTTTTTCTTTTATACCAATTACTTTTATTGAATCTATCTCTTTTATAACTGGTTTGATTGTTACATTTTCAACTAAATGTTTCATAAAATCTAATTCTAGTTTTTTCTTCTTTCCAACAAATACATCTATTCTATTTTTTCTATATTCTATGGGACTGACCTTGTATATAGATTTAAATGCTCTACTAAATGCTTCTGAAGATTCAAAACCACTATCAATTGCTATATCTAGTACCTTTTTATCACTGTATAAAAGTTCTTTAGAACTATTAACTAATCTTCTTTTTTTTATATAACTTCCTACACTCTCACCAAACATAAATTTAAATAAACGTGTTAAATGATAATAAGAATATCCAGATTCTTTTGCTACATCATTTACACTTATATCTTCTTTTAAGTTATTTTCAATATATATTATAGATTTTTCAAAATACTTTAAATAATCCAAGATTATCCCCCTATTCTCTTTAATATTCTCAAGTATTATAATATTTTAAGTAACACTATTTTGTTTACTATACTAAAATATCATAAACAATTCAACATTATGTAGCACTTTCATTTTATTTTGTATATATAACTACATAGGATAATCAGAGTATTTCTTATTCAATTAATTTAAAAAAATCTGATGGTGATTTCTCTATATTTATATTTACAAGTTGTGTTGTATGCTTAAAGTTATCATTTAAATAGTAACTATTCCAACCATTGTCTTCCAATCCACCCCATAAAATATTAAATTTTCCCATAGTTAGGTCCATAACTATACTTTTTAAAGTTCCAAAAAAATCATTATAATAATTACAAGATAGACCTTGTGGATATTTTGAAGTCAATAAATTAATTAAATCTTTCTCTCCAATCTTTTTAGAACTTTCTATATACTCTTTAATTAATTTATATCTATGAATAGAATTGCTCATTGATTGTGGTTCTAGTTTATGAAGTTCCTCAATATGGACATGATTTGTAGAATGCAAAAATGATTCCCTTTCACTTTCTGCCTTATTTATTCTATTTATGTCTTTTCTTCCATCTAAAGTTTCTACAAGTGCAATATTTCCAGACTTATCTGCAATCAATAAATTAATATTATATGCTATTGGCATGTCTTCTATATATACCAATGCTTCCTCTACATCCTTACAGTTTTCCAACAAATATCTAATAACAGCCCAAAATTGTAAACCTACAACAGCTGGCTTTCTCAGTCCCTCTGAATTACCTACAGGTAAACCACAAGATGACTGACTCACACCTAAACCACATTCATTCATTCCCTCAGTTCTACCAAACTGCATTACTGTAGTCCCAATATGTGCGTATTTACCAGCTACCTTAGTTCTGCATAATACAAAATCCTCCATCTTGTGTGAAAAGTCAAAATTACGTGCAAATAGTACATGACCATTTTCAGTTAATTCTGGTGCTAATGCAACTTGACTACAACCTGGTCTAAGATATGTCATAGTATAGTATAAAATTTGATTCTGATTTACATTAATAGCATCAGCAAAACCTTGTAATTCTTCATTAAGCCCTGGACAATATTTATCAAATAACTCCACCATATGATTTTCTTCTTCTTTAGTTAAAACATTAGATTTATTAATTTGTTCACCTATCAACTCTGGTATATTTACAATTGATTTTCCTAACTCATACCCTATTTCATAATTTGTACCACATAATTCGAAAGTTCTTACTTTTAAGGTCTCCATATTATTTCCTCCTACATATATCTTGTATTTAATTTTATCATCAGAGCTATAACCTTTCATGATATTTTTTGCTATGATAAGTTAACAAATCTAAAAGGTCTAATAAGTACCAGATTTATATAGGATTATTTAAGTTTCTATATCATTTAAATCATATGATGTTTTTTTAATACTAGGCATAATACCTTTTTGTATTTCTTGTTGGGCTTGTTTTACTAGTGCATTATAATCATTCCCCTTCATTCTTTCTAAGTGTCATACATTTAGCAAATGTATTTCCTGTTTTTAAATATGTATATCCAGGCATTTCAAATAAAATTGGTTTTAATTTATCATAATCGATTTTGCTTTCTTCATTTAAAATTTCTTCGGCTGCATATGTATGACTTATTTTTAAGATAAAATTTTCAAATCCATTTGTTTCATAAATATCATCCACATAACATTCCATGTTTAGTTTTGATTCTTTTATTAGTGGTGCACCTTCATCACCTATTTCGTATTCAAATACTTTTGATTTATCAATTTTACTTCCACTTACACAACCAACATAATCTGCTTTTGACAACATATACTCATCTACAATATTTACAGAAAGCACTTTGCTTTCTTTAATTCCTTTATT
Organism: Clostridioides sp. ES-S-0123-01; assembly: GCF_020658415.1. NCBI lineage: Bacteria > Bacillati > Bacillota > Clostridia > Peptostreptococcales > Peptostreptococcaceae > Clostridioides > Clostridioides sp. ES-S-0123-01. Next base: position 288,241 of record NZ_JACVWD010000004.1, on the reverse strand, counting down.
CGTATAATGTGATTTTGCTAAACTTACCATAATATGGTCATGTCCAATAATACCTAAATGTCCTACTAACATCCAGTTAGGTCTTTCATTAATTACTACTCCAACTACTACTAATGGTGTAGGATATAATCCTATTACAGAACCTAAATCTTTTTTCATATATAATTACCTCTTTTATTTTATTTTTTATATTGTATTCCCTTAACTCAACTTAAGGTCAAGCATTATTTTTTATATTCATGCTTTTCTTTCCACTCCTTAACCATTTTTTGTGTTACAGGGTCACACAGGTTATAGTAATTTTCAATTTTATACTCAACAACATCTAAACATTCTTGAAGTTTACTAATCTGTGTAGTCAAATCTTCCTTTACTTCCACCAATATTTCTCTACGTACTTCCTTTGTATCATCATCAGAGCATGCAAGTCGTACATATTCAATAATAGCTTCTAAAGAAGCACCTGCTTTTTTAAACTTCATCACAAACTCAATCCAATGAATAGCGCGTTCATCATAATCACGAATTCCAGATTTATTTTTAGGAATAGGTGGAATCAAACCAATCCTTTCATAATAACGCAAATTATCGACTGATATTCCAGTACGTTTTGAGGCTTCTTTAATTGTCATAAGCATCACACTCCTTATAATTATCTTTTTTTAATATACAACCTTAAGTTAACTTCAGGTCAAGTCTTTTTAAAAACTTTTTTTATAAATTAAAAAAGTAAATCAAAAAGGTGAACTATATAAAGTTCACCTTTTATTTTAGAGACTATACTTAAATGTAATTTATTATATTATAAATTTTATAATTTAATATGTTCAATCCCAATATATTTTATTTTAAAATTATATAAATGTATTTTTTAACACTTTAAAAAGGACCTAAATTAATCTGTACTGCAATCATCAAAAATATAAATCCTAAAGCTAATTCCATAAGTATTATCTTTGATGCAAATTTAAACCATCTTGTATAAGGGATATGAGCAATAGATATTCCAGCCATAAGAACGCCTAGCGTTGGTACTATTCCATTTGCAAATCCATCACCCATTTGGTAAGCTAAAACTGCAACTTGTCTAGGTATCTCAATAACATCTGCAAGTGGAGCCATAAGTGGCATAGTTACCATAGCTTGACCTGTACCTGAAGGTATAAAGAAATTGATTACAGATTGCATAATCATCATTGCTCCTCCACTAAAAATCCTAGGAACATAATTTAACACTAATGACAATCCATGAACTATTGAATCTAAAATTACTCCTTGTTCTAATATAACTACTATACTAGATGCAAATCCTATCAAAATAGCTGGATAGACCATCTCTTGCATCCCTTTTACAAATCCAGAGGCAATTTTATTTGGATTCATACCATAGACTATTCCACATAAAATTCCTAGAGCAAAGAAATAAGCTGATAAATCCGACATTCCTAAAGAAAATTTTACAATCAATATCATCAGAACCAGTATTCCTCCAAAGAATGTAACTAATACTCTAATATTTCCAGAAGATAACTTATCCCCGACAGAAGACTCATCAATTTGCCAGTGACTATAATCAATGTCTGACACTAAACTTTTACTTGGGTCTTTTTTTATCTTTTTACAATAAAAAATTATATATGTAGAAAGTAAAATCATTGTACAAATCCAAAATATCCATCTAAACCACATACCTGAAAAAAGTGGTAAACCTGAAATACCTTGTGCTAATCCTACTGTAAAAGGATTAATAGTAGCTGAACCATAACCTGATGCAAGCCCTAACAATAAAATTCCTGAAGCAACTAATGCATCATATCCCAAAGCAATACATAAGGTCATCAATATAGGTAAGAATGCAATACATTCTTCATACATTCCTACAACTCCACCAGCTAGTCCAAAAGTCAATACTAGACATGTAATTATAATCTCACCTTTTTTACTTCCTTTACTTTTGGAGATAACTCTACCAATTAGGGCATCTAGTGAGCCAGTAGAATTTACTATACCAAATGCACCTCCAATAATAAGTACAAAAAAAACTGTTACAGAATTTTTTCCAAGCCCGCTTGGTATAGCTCTGAATACATCCATTATACTGACAGGATGTTGTTCTCCATATGTAAAACTTCCAGCTTGCACAATCATATTTCCAGTATTTAAATCTTCAACTCTATTATATGTTCCAGAAGGAACAATGTAGGTCATTATGGCTGCAAATATAATTAAACCTATCATCAAAACATATGCATCCGGGAATGCTAATTTTTTCTTTTTGATTTTACTCTTATTAGTCATAGCCTAATCCCCTTTGTTAGAATTTACTCTTCTTTCATTTTTTTTAGTAATTCTGGTTCTTCAAATAAACGTAATCCTGTCAAAGCTAATACTTTTATTCCATCAATTACTCTATCTTTTGCATATGGCTTTATAGCTGCTTCTAAAAATTCTTTTGTATGTAGTTCTTCACCATTTTCAGAGAATTTTATCAAAGGATGTATACATGGCATAATTTGACTAAGATTTCCCATATCTGTCGAACCTAATAATACCTGCTCATCGTCATCATATATACCAAATTCCTCCATAATGTTTGTAAAGATACCTGTTAAAACCTTGTTTGCATTTAAGCCTTGGCAAGTTGGCTCAAAATGGTAAAATTCAAGTTCACAGCCAGTAGCTATTGCAGCTCCTCTAGCACAATTTTTTACTTTTTCAACCACCTCGTCAAAGTAGTCTTGCTCTTTTGCTCGTATTTCTAGTCTTACTTTCCCCATGTCAGGTATTACATTTGCAGCAGTTCCTGCTTCTAGTATGATACCATGTATTCTAGTTCCATCTACCAATTGTTGTCTCAATGCATTTACATTATTATATAATAACACTACTGCATCCAAAGCATTTATTCCATTATATGGTTTAGCTCCTGCGTGGGATGCTTTCCCAGTAAATATAAAATCTAATCCTCCTATTGCTATAATTTCTGGAGTTACACAAGTTTTTGAGTTTGGGTGTATCATCATTGCAGCATCATAACCATCAAATACGCCATGTTCTATCAAGTAAGGTTTTCCATCCCCAGTTTCTTCAGCTGGTGTCCCAATTATACTTACCTCTCCTTTGTAAGTATCTAGTATACTTGCAAGAGTTATTCCAGCTCCAACTCCCATGGAAGCTATCAAATGATGGCCACATGCATGACCATTACCTGGAAGAGCATCGTATTCTGCTATAAATGCTATTCTTGGACCATCGCCATTTTTCTTTGTTGCTTTAAAAGCTGTTGCCATACCTGCCAAATTTTCCTCAACCTCAAAACCTTCTTCTCTTAGAAATTTTGATATTTTTTTAGCAGATTTATACTCTTGTAGGGCAATTTCTGGTTCATCATACAAAGATTGACATAGCTCCAAAATTTTTTCTTTCTTTAAATCCGCAACTTGTATTATTTTTTCTTTCATATCAATCTTACCTCCCATTAAAATTAATTTATATATTTATTCATATAAGATAAAACAAACTTATATTTATTACATTAAAACTATTTCTACACTTATAGTAAAACCTAGTGACTTATTCAACAGTACAAATTTTTCTATCCATTATTTTATCTATTAAAATAAATAATCTTACTATATATACTAACCTTTAAAATAACAGTTTTGAATATAAATATGTATTTCTACATGTATAAACCAAATAACTAATAAGTAAAAATATAAACATATGCATTAAAAATTTATAATTTATTATATTGAGTTTACATAACTTTAATATCTATTTTGAAAGTCCAATTAAAACGTCTATATAAAATACTATAAAAATCATTAATTCAATTTAACTTCTGCTCGTTCTCTTTTAAGCATCTATTTTCCCAAAATTCAGCATTTTTTATATCCAATTCAACAGGATTAAAATTTCTATCAGCTCTTTTTATTCCTAATTTTTTCTGTCTTAGGTAATCATAATATGCTTTTATAGCTGGCCTTTGAAGTGTAAAGATAGCAATTAAGTTTATATATGTTAAAACGCCTATACATATATCACCTAATGCCCAACTTGTAAGTGGTTCTATAAAACAACACATTGCTGCACATATTATAAGCATAAATCTACAGACATTTATTATATGCTTTTCATGTTTTTGTGCTTTAATTCTAGTTACCAAATAAGATACATTGGTCTCCATCATATATGAGAATGCTAATAATGTTGTGAAGGTAAATAATAATAAAACTATTGCTATAAAAATATCACCTAGTTGAGGATGTAATGTATTTATTGCACTCTGCACATATTGTGGACCTGGCTCTACACCTGGTAATACAGTTAAAACTCCTGTAACATTGTATTTTCCTGTTATTATAATCATAATACCTGTAGCCATACATATTAATAATGTATCCACATAAACAGAGAAAGCTTGAACTAATCCTTGTTTAGCTGGATGACTTACTTCTGCTGCTGCTGCACCATAAGTTCCAGAACCTTCACCTGCTTCATTTGAATATATACCTCTTTTAACTCCCCAAGATATTGCTGCACCTAACATTCCTCCAAACATTGAACCAAATCCGAATGCAGATTTAAACATAGTTATAATAGCTCCTGGAACTAAATTTATATTTACTATGATTATCACTATTGTCATGATAAGATATGCTCCACCCATTATAGGTACTACCTTTTCAGCAAATAAACCAATTCTTTTAATTCCTCCAAAAATTATTATTCCTAATGCAATAGAAGATGTAACTGCAATTGTCATTCTTGAAAATCCAAATGCTTGATTCATTGCTAAGTATAGAGTATTTGATTGCGTCCCAGGCATGAAAAATGTATAACTTATGATTGCAACTACTGAAAATAAAATTGAACATCTTTTCCATCCAAGACCTTTTTCAAAGTAATACGGAGGACCACCTCTGTACTGACCATCATGTTCATCTTTGTATATTTGAGCTAGAGTAGATTCTACAAATGCAGTCGCCGAGCCTAAGGTAGCCATTATACACATCCATACTAATGCTCCTGGCCCTCCCATTGCTATTGCTACAGCCACACCAGCTATATTACCAGTTCCAATTCTTCCAGCCATTGATGTAGCAAATCCTTGAAATGATGATATACCAACCTGAGAACTATCTCCTTCAAGTAAAAGGGTAAACATTTCTTTTATGTCTTTTATTTGGAAAAATTTTAATTTCAATGAAAAATACAATCCTATGCATAAGCACATTGCAACTAATACAGGTGACCAAACAATTCCATTAATGGTGTTAACTAAATCGGTCACTCAACTCACCACCATTCATTTTAATTTATAGACAATAATTTAAACAGCTATGTACTAATATTTTGTATAAACTTTATTTAACTCAACATATCTTATAGACTCATTTTTTATTTTATTTACCTTATTTCTATCTTTTAATATGTAAACTCCAACAATTATTACCAAAATTAAGAATATCAATTGATACATGAACATAAGTGTATAAATTTTTTAACGATATGTGCTTGACAGACAATCAAACAATATAAATTGAAATACATATAAGGAAAAGCCCAATACTACTACATAAATAGTACACTATTAATATGTAGCTAGATAATATATAGTTAGATTTCATAATTTTCTTATTTATCATTAGATATAAAATTGAGTGCAAATATCATCTATTACTAAAATCCATGTAAAATTTATATTAAACAAACTTATGTAAATATACAAATAGGTGATAATTGCTACTCAATCTTATACTTTTAGGGGTAACTTTATGCTAAAACTATACTAAAAACACTTGATAACATTTTAATTTTTTCACACTTTATTCATCAAATATAACTATAAGTTTTAATTTAGTATTACTTTTTATACAGTATTTATGTCAGTAGATTATACTGAAAAAAATACTCTCTTATTAAATGAAACTTTTAAGCTTTTAACTTCTCTAATCTTTTCTTTTTAACTTTTAATATATATAAACAAGATAATATTCCTATTACTAAAATAGCTATTTGGAATATAAATGTATATGTGTACCCTTTATTACCATAAGTATCTATCCAATGCCCTATTAATGCAAATTGGAATACATCTGGTGAAAAGCCTAAAGCTGCTGCTATACCTATAGTAGTAGCTGAATATTTAACTGGCACATTTACTTCCTCTTGAACTGCATAGTATATACCTTTTCCCATATAACCTAATATACCTACTACAAATGTTAATGCTATAAATAAAGTCATTGGCGTTGATGAAGGCAATACTAAGAATAAAACTATTACTACTATACCAAGTACATATATTGGTAAAAGCACTTTAGTAGGTGATTTTACTTTGTCTGCACAGTACCCTCCAAATGGAGCACCAAATAATTTTAATCCATGTTGTCTTATTATAGCCAATGCTCCAGATAGTGCAACTGAACCTCCAAGTACTGATGTTATATAAGGTGTAAAGTAAGACATTGTAACTGTAAATGAATATACACAGAATATACTTATACCTACTAACCAAGTATTTGGTGATTTTAAAACTACCATAAAGTCACTAGCAGCCATTTTTTCACTTTTACCTTCTTCTTTTTCTTCACTAATATCTACATCTTTAATTACAAACCATAATACTGGACACATTACTATAGATAATATTCCTAAAGATATCATTACCCATCTCATACCTAAAACAGGAGTTGAAAATAATGTATAAATATATAAGAATATAGCTCCCATTACTACTCCAGAAACTCCAACCATAGCTTCATTAAATCCATAAACTTTACCTTGATTTTCTTTTCCTATAACTCTAAGTATCTTTACCATAGAAGGGTAGTTCATAACTAATGATGTAATTGCACAACCTACCCAAGTTATGACAGCAAATGTATAGTTCATGTTAAATGCAAATAAAAATGATACTATTCCATTAAGAAATACAGAGCCTAAAATTATCTTTCTATAATCAAATCTATCTGCTAACCATCCTCCTATAGGAGCTCCAAATATATTACCTAATCCATAAATTGTAAGTAGAAAACCTAGTTGAGTATTTGAACACTGTAATGCTTTTAAAATTGGATCATACAATGTGTATTGGATAAATGGTATAATATAAACTAATTCCCAACATATAGCTATGATAACAAGTTGAATCATTAACTTTCCAAACTTTATCCCGTTCCCTTTTTCTCCCATAATTAAGCCCTCACTTTTAATATTTATTCACAAGCATAATTGAGTTCTTTTTTTATAACTTCTGCAAGTATTTTAATCCCTTCAACTATTTGCTCTTCTGACATTGTTGTATAATTAAGTCTCATAGTATTTTTTGGACCATTATTTGCAAAGAATGATTCTCCAGAAACATAGGCAACTCCAGCATCAATAGCTTTATCTAGTAAATTATCTACATTTATACTTTCAGGAAGTTCAACCCATATAAACATACCTCCATCTGGTTCTGTATATTTTGCTTCTTCTGGAAAATATTTTTTCATAGTTTCTAACATCAAGAAACATCTTTTTTTATACTCAGCTCTTATTTTTTCTACATGTTCATTTAAATTATACTTCTTTAAGTATTCTATTACCTGTACTTGAGAAAATTGATTTGATTGTAAATCGATACCTTGCTTTAAAAGTTCTGCTTTATCTATAATATCTATATTCCCACACATCCAAGCAACTCTAAATCCTGGACATAACACTTTTGAAAATGACCCTAGATATAGTACTTTATCTTTAGTATCAAGTGATTTAAGTGTAGGTAGTGGTTCTTGTGTAAATCTTATTTCTCCATAAGGATTATCTTCTATTACTATGACATCATACTTGTTTACAACTTCCATAAAATCTTTTCTTCTTTGTAAAGACCATGTTTTTCCTGTAGGATTTTGGAATGTTGGTATTACATATATCACCTTTATGTTTGAATTTTCAGATAATAATTTATCTAAATCTTCTGTTACCATTCCTTCTTCATCTGTATCTACTCCTAAAAAATCACATTCATAAGGTCTAAATGCATTTATTGCACCTAAGTAACTTGGATTTTCTGTAACTACTATATCTCCTTTTTCTAATAAAATCATAGCACTAAGAGCTATACCTTGTTGTGAACCAGTAGTTATTATAATATTTTCTGGTTTTGTTTCAATATTTTCTTCTTCTTTCATTCTCTTAGCTATTATTTCTAACAACTCATCTTCACCTTTAGTAGGTCCATAAGCTAAAGCAAATTTTCCTCTTTCATCAAGTACTTGCTTAGTTACTTCACTTATTTCTTTTATTGGAAATAAGTTTGGGTCAGGAAGTCCTGCTGCAAAAGATATAACAGTTCCACCACTTGCCACTTTTTGAGCTATCTTCTTTTGAGAGTCTCTTATAGCTGAAGCCTTTACCATATCCATTCTTTTTGCATATTTCATAATAATTCATCCCCTTTTAAATAATTTCTTATTGTGATGCTAAGCAGGCTAGTGCTATTGAATTTATTTTAATTTCGGCTGTATCAGAGCGTGAACCTAAAATTATTGGATTTGTTGCCCCCAAAACAATCCCTGCCCACTTAGCTTTATTGAATCTAAGCCATGACTTTCCTAATATGTTTCCTGCCTCTATATTTGGAAATACAAGTAAGTCAACATCGCCAGCAATATTACTTTCGATACCTTTATGCTTTGCTGCATATGCATCAAATGCAACATCAAAGGCTATTGGACCTTCTACTATACAATTTGGTATTTCTCCTAATTTTACCATATCTACAAGTGAATTAGCATCTACTGTAGATTGTATTTTGGGGTCTACCATTTCATTTGCAGTAAGTATCGCAGTTTTAGGATTTTCCATACCTATACTCTTCATAGTAAGAAGTGAATTTATCAATATATCTTTTTTTTGATTTAAATTTGGAGATACATTTATACCACTATCTGTACAATAAAGAAGTTTGTGGTATTGAGGCAATTCATATACTGCAAGTAAACTTAAAAGTCTTCCTGTTCTAAGACCAAACTCTTTATTTAATATAGCTCTCATATAAACACTTGTATTTACTAACCCCTTCATAAGAACTTTAGCATCCTTATTTTTAACTACTTCTACAGCTTTTTTAACTGATTCATCAGGATTTTGACACCCTATTATTTCATATCCCTTTAGTCCAATCTCTTTTGATATATTTTCTATTTTATCTTTATTGCCTACGAGAATTGGTTTTATAAGATTTAAATCTGTTGCTGATTTTACAGCTTTTAACACTTCTTCATCTTCTGCAACAGCAACACTTACAATAACAGGTTTAAGCTTTTTAGCTTCTTCTAATAAATTATTAAAATCTTTTAACATATTTTTTCTCCTAAATATTAATAAGTTTTTGCCATTTCTTCTCCATTAAGTACTCTAAGAGCTCCAAGAGCAAGTGCTTCCATTTCCATCTCACCTGCCACTATCTCTACTGGTGCTAAATATGAAACTTTTTCCATTATTCCTTTAATCACCATTTCCGAATGCGATATTCCCCCTGTTAAAATAATTCTATCTATATCTCCAGAAAGTGATGCTCCATACATAGAAATTTCTTTAGCTGTTTGATAGATGAATGCATCCATTATAAGTTTAGCTTTTTCATCACCATCTTTAATTCTATTTTCAATTTCTATCATATCTTTTGTTCCTAAATAATCGTACATACCCCCAATTGAGCTTACTTTTGCAACCATTTCATCGTGAGTATATTTTCCTGAGTAGCATAATTCTATAAGAGGATATGCAAGTAATCCTCCACTTCTTTCTGGCGAAAATGGACCATCAGACCTTCCACCACTTCCATCTATCATTTTTCCTTTTTTATGTGCTACAATTGATATTCCAGAACCTAGATGAGCTACAATAAAGTTATAATCTTCATATTTTCCACCTAGTTTTTGTGCTATTTTTCTTGATACAGCCTTATGATTTAGTGCATGTAGCCAGCTAGCTTTTTCTATATCTGATATACCTGTAATCCTTGATACATCATCAAATTCATCTACAGAAACTGGGTCTACTACAAATGATTGAACTCCTATTTCATCTGCTATAGTCTTAGCTAACAAGGCACCTAAGTTTGATGCATGTTCTCCATTTATTTCATTTCTCATGTCCTCAATCATTTCTTTACTTACAATATAGGTACCACCTTTTATAGCCTTCATAAGTCCACCACGACCCACTACTGCATCAAAAGAATTTATATCATGATTTTCACTACTTAAAACATCCACTATTAATTGCTTTCTATAATCATATTCATCAAATACCTTGGAAAATTTTTTTAAATCTTCTCTTGTATGAGTTATATTTTTTTTCAAAACTTCATCTTTATCTTGAAATACAGAAATCTTTGTAGATGTACCACCAGGATTAATTACTAAAATTTTCACTTCAACGCCTCCTCGGTTTCATACTGTAGAACGTCGTTCTGTTAATTTTTTAAAATTTTTGTCGTCCTATCACTCAGAACGACGTTCTATATTTTATTAATTAAATACTAACACATAAAAATGAGTATTTCAATAATAATTTTAAATATTTAAAATATTCACTCATAGTCATATCCAGCTTCAAATGCTTCTACATTTTTGGCATTAAACTTTCCTTTACCTTGATTTTCAAAGTATTCACACATACCACTTTCAAATTCTTCTTTTGTGAATAAATCTAATTTCTTCACCATAGCACCTAACATACAAATATTAGCAGATTTTTCATTACCTAAATTTTGAGCTATTTCAGTAACAGGTACTTTTATAACATTAATATCTTCTCTATATTTTCTATCCTTATTTACTAGTGATTCATTGACAAACATATAACCATTTGCTTTCATTAAACTCTCATACTTATCTACTGATACACTATTCATTCCCAATAAGATATCTGGATTTTTTACACAAGGATTTGCAATTTTTTCATCACTTACAACAACATTACAATTTGCACTTCCTCCTCTCATCTCATTTCCATAAGATGGGAACCATGTAATCTTCTTTTCTGCCTTATATGCAACATACATTATAATTTTTCCTGCTGTAAGAACTCCCTGTCCTCCAAAACCAGCACATATAATTTCATTTAACATATTATTTCCTCCCTAATCAATAAATTCTCCAAGTGGATACTTTGGAACAAGTTCGTTTTCTATTCTCTTCATAGCATCTACTGGCTTTAATCCCCAGTTTGTTGGACATGGTACAAGTATTTCTATTAAGCAAAAGCCCTTTTTATCTTTTTGTTTTTCAAGTGCTTTTTTGATATATCTTTTTGTTGTATTTATTTCTTTAGGGTTAGTTATTGTTCCTCTTGCCAAATATGCTATATCTAAATTTCCCATAACTTTTACAACATCAAATGTTGAGCCATGGTCTTCATATGTTCTACCTGCTGGAGTAGAAGCTGTATGTTGACCTTGTACAGTAGTTGGAGCCATTTGCCCACCTGTCATTGCAAACATATTATTATTCATAACTAAAAATATTACATTATCATTTCTAGTAGCAGCTGACATAGTTTCTCCAAGCCCTATTGCATAAGCTCCACCATCTCCAGCTATTGTAAATATATATTTATCTGGTCTAACTCTTTTCATAGCTGCCATAGCTGCACCCATTTTACCATGAGGAGGAACAACAACATCTACATTCATACTAAATTGAAACATATGATTACATCCTATATCTGAGCATATAATCGTATCTTGACATATATTCATTTCTGTTAATACTTCTCCAATAGTTCTATCGACTATAGAGTGTCCACAGCCTCCACAGAACATATTTTCACACATCATTATTGCTGGTGCTTTTTTAGCCATAATTAAAATACCTCCTCTTGCTTAGCTTTTCCATCTATAATCTCTTGAGCAAAATCTATTAATTGATTTACTTCTGCCATATATTGAGCTGTTGCTACTGAATATACTGGGAATCTATTATTACATGCTATAATTACATCTTCCTTCATTTGTGCCATCATATTCATTTCAACTGTTACAAGCCCTTTTAATGAATCTTTTAATTTTTTAAAAGCTTTTCTTGGGTAAGGCCACAATGTTTTTGGTCTTATTAATCCAAGTTTTATGCCTCTTGCTCTTGCATCTCTAACTGCGCCTTCTGCTATTCTTGAAGAAATTCCATATGCAACAAATACCACATCTGCATCTTCTATCTCTATTTCTTCCCATCTTTGTTCATTTTCTTGAACTTTTCTCATTTTTTCTATATAACCTTTTTGCCATGTATCTTGGTCCTCAAAATATGTTATATCAGTTATTACTTTATTTTTTTCTCCAACAGGAGTTCCTTTTGCTGCCCATGGAGCTTTATCCTTATCATATTCTTTCATTGGTGGTGCTATACAAGGTTCTACCATTTGACCTATTGTAGCATCAGAAAGTATAAGTACTGGATGCATATATTTTTCAGCTAATTCAAAAGACTCATATGCCATATCCATATTTTCTTGAACACTATTAGGTGCTAATACAATTAAATGATAATCTCCATTTCCTCCACCTTTTACAGCTTGCCAGTAATTATCTTGACCAGCTCCTATAAATCCATCTCCTATACCATATCTCTGTACACATGCTACAACTGCTGGTAAACCAGCTGATACCCAATATGCAATTCCTTCTTGTTTTAATGAAAATCCAGGTCCAGATGAAGATGTCATAGCTCTTGCTCCAAGTGCACTTGCCCCCATAACCATATTTACGCTGGCTATTTCAGATTCACCTTGAATAAATACTCCTCCAACCTCTTTTTGTCTCCAAGCCATCATTTCTAATATTTCTGATTGTGGTGTTATTGGATAACCTGCATAAAATCTACATCCACCACGTATAGCTCCTTCTGCTAAGGCTTCATTTCCCTTAATTAATAAACTTTGCATACGTTTTCTCCCTTCCAATAAAAAGTTATTTATAATATCTCAAATACTAAATCAGGACACATTGTATAACAAGCGCCACATTGAACACACTTTTCTTCATCGACTTTGACTGTTACAAAGCCTTTTTTATTTGTGTAATCAGAAAGACTTATTGCTTCTTTTTTGCAAGCTTCAATACAAAGATAACACCCCTTACATCTTTCAACACTCAACTTGACTTTTTCCATTTTTCAAATCTCCCCTCTTATGTAGTAATTTTTTTACCTAATTTTAAATATATAATACTCATGTGGGTTTATTATATATATTTTATTATTGTTCTATTCTTTAGAACACTGTTCTGTTTTGTATTGCTTAATTAAAAGATATCACATTCGCTTATATATTTCAATAATTTTTTCAATTTTAAAAATATTTAATTTTTATATTCAATAAAAAAGAGACCCTATCTAAACTGGTATTTACAAATAACAATTTAAATTTAGTCTCTTTTTATTATTCAAATTTATTTCTTAAAATTATCTAAAAAGTTCAGATATGCTCTTTGCAGTTTCTATAACCCTTTTAATTTTATATTCAAAGTCTCCTTCTCGCATCCTTATAGTAGGACCTGATAGACTTATTGCTGCTATAGCTTTATTGTTTTTATCCAAAATAGGTGCTCCAATACAAGTTAAACCATGTTCTAGTTCTTGGTCATCTAGAGCATATCCTTGCTCTTTTATTTTTGCCAAAAAAATCATCATATCATCCCAATTATCAATTGTATGTTCTGTATATTTGTGTATTGGAGTTTTTCTGTATTTTTCAAAATCTATAGAATCATTAAATGCCATAAGACATTTTCCAACCGCTGAACAATAACATTCGCTACTAGAACCAACTGATGGATTTACTGAGAGTAATTGATTTGAACCATATTCTTTATGTATTATGATGCTTCTTGGAGAATCTTGAGCTCTTTCTTCTAGTATAGACACATTCACTACTTCGTTAAATTCTTGATTTAATTTTTTCGTATATGGTTTTACTATTTCAGTCAATGACATCTGTTCTCCCACAACCATACCTATTGCGTATAAATTTATTCCCAACCAATACTTACCATTCTCAGTGTTTTGTATAACAAAACCTTTGTTTTCAAGAGTTACTAAAGTTCTATGTATAGTACTCTTATATACTCCCATAATCTTACTTATTTCAGTTATTCCCATTTCTCTCTTTTCATGATATAATAGCAAAATTATGTCTAGGGCTCTATCTAATGCATTTATTATTTCTCCCATATACAAGTACTCCTCCTGCGAATATTAAGCGTTTATTCAACACTATACTAAATATTATATATTAAAATTACAAAATTATCTATTTATCTTAATTATATTTTATAAAACAAAAATATTATACTTATTTAACAAAATAAAGAGTCCTACTAAGTATATGTTCCTTATTTTGACTTTTAATAGTACTCTACTGTTATATTTTTACCAACTCTAGATAATAATATATATATAATTATACAGCATATTTATTTTTATACAAGTCTAATAATGAGGTGAAATAATGGATAATTTAAAAGAGACATTGTTAAATGAACTAGATAATTTTAAAGAATATTCTTTAAAATTATTAAATGGAGAAATAAATAAAATGCAATACAAAGGATTTTCTGGTGGATATGGAGTTTATGCTCAAAGAGACAAAAAATCATTTATGATAAGACTTCGAGTATCTGCTGGGGTATTGTCGAAATCTCAACTTAAAAAAATTTACCAAATGGCTACCAAACATAAGCTAGATAAGATACACTTAACAACTAGACAAGCTATACAATTACATGACTTGTCTATAGACTCTATAGTTGATATTATGGAAGAGGGAATAAAAAATGATATCTTCACTAGAGGCGGTGGTGGTAACTATCCTAGAAATGTAGGCTTATCTCCATTATCAGGAGTTGACCCTGACGAAGCTTTTGATGTTACCCCTTATGCAGTTGCTACTGATAAATATTTTATCAAAAATGCTACTACATATCACTTACCTAGGAAACTAAAAGTTTCCTATTCTAGTTGTTACACAGATTCTGCCCATTGTAGTATACAAGACTTAGGATTTGTAGCTACTCTAAAAAATGGCAAACCATATTTTAGAGTTTTCTTAGGTGGAGGTTTAGGTAAACAACCTAAAGTTGCTTTAGAACTTGATGAAGTTATAAAACCTAAAGATGCATTATATTGTGTAGAAGGAATGATTAAATTCTTTATGGCTTATGGTAATTATGAAAATAAAAATAAAGCTAGGGTTAGATATATGGTTGAAACGCTTGGAGAAAATATGTTTTTAGAAAAATTTAAAGAATACTATAAATTAGAAAAAGAAAAAGGTAATCTTGAACTTAATGTTGAACAAATTGACTATTCTAAACCTGGAATTAAGATAGATTTACATGACTCTAGATTAATCCATCAAAAACAATCTGGCTTATATACTGTATATATACATCCAATTGGAGGTCTATTATCTACTAAAGATTTAAAATTTTTACTTCAAGAGTTAGATAATATTAAAAATCCTATGATTAGATTAGGTATGACAGAAGGCTTGTACATTCTAAATTTAGATGGAAATGAGGCAAAAAGGATATTAGAAATAAGCAAGACTATTAGTTGTAACTCTCAATTAGAACAGAGTATCTCCTGCATAGGTGTTCCTATTTGTCAGATGGGTATACAAAATAGCCAAAAAATATTACATGAGATAATAGATTATTTTAGATTACAAAACAATGAAGAAGTTTTAAGTAAAGCTCCTAAACTGTATATTTCAGAATGTCTAAATTCATGTGGTGTTCACCAAATTGGTAGCATAGGATTATGTGGTAAAAAGAAAAATGTCAATGGAGTATCTACTGATGCATTTGAATTATTTGTTGGAGGTAGTTTTGAAATAGGTAAGACTAGACTAGGAAAATCTCTAGGAGATTTTAAGGCTAGTGACATTCCTAAAATGCTTTATGAAATAGCTGAGGTTTCATCAGAAAATTTTTATGAATGGATAGATTCAAATGATGATTTATTAAATAAAATAATTGATAAGTATAAAATATGACTTAACATAAATGATTATAAAAAATGAGATAGCTTATAACTATCTCATTTTTTACAATCGTTTATGTTTTTATACTATTTATAAACTATTTTAGATAAATCACAAATTTCTAACATAGTATCATATATTTGTTTAAGTAGACCAAGTCTGTTATTTTTAATTGCTTCATCATTATCCATAACCATAACTGAATCAAATAGGTTATCAACTACAGGTCTTAAAGATGCAAACTCATCTAAAGCAGTACCGTATTTCTTATCTTTTAATAATTCTTTTACTCTTACTTTTACTTGCTTAAATTCATTATAAAGCTTAATTTCAGCATCTTCTTTTAATAGACTTTCATCAACCTTATCACATTCTGCTTTCTGAGCCAAAGTAGAAACTCTATTAAATGCAGTAAGCATTTCCACTAATTCATCTTTTTCTAGCCAATTATTAAGCTCTAAAGCTCTCATATGCATATCAGAAATATCATTTATATCAGAACTTAAAACAGCATCAACAACATCATATCTTATACCTAAATCTTTAAATAGATTTTTTACTCTTTCATTAAAGAAGTTCATTATTTGTTCAACAACATCTTCTTTATTAAAATCTAAGTTAGAATAATTATCTAAAGCATGTTCAATAAGTACTTTTAAGTCTACAGCTACTTTTCTATCCATAAGTATACTAAGTATACCTAAAGCTTGTCTTCTTAAAGCATATGGGTCTTGAGAACCTGTTGGTTGTATTCCTATAGCAAAAAATCCTGCTATTGAATCTAATTTATCAGCTATTGATAAAGCTACCCCTGCATTAGTTTTAGGAAGAATATCTCCTGCAAATCTTGGTAAATAATGTTCAAAAATAGCTTCACTTACAACATCATTTTCTCCTCCAACCTTCGCATATTCTTTTCCCATAAAACCTTGTAATTCATCAAATTCTCCTACCATTCCAGTAACTAAATCTGCTTTAGATAATTTAGCAGCTCTCATAGTGTCTGCCTTTTCATCTGCTAACCCTAAACTATCAAGTATATCAGCGCTTAGTTTTTCAAGTCTTAAAGTTTTGTCATAAATAGTACCCAATTTTACTTGGAAAACAACAGTTTTTAATTTTTCTATGTAGCTTTCTAAGTTTCTCTTAGTATCTTCTCTATAGAAAAATAAAGCATCAGCAAGTCTTGCTTCTAAAACTTTTTCATTTCCAGCTTTAACATTATCTATTCTGTAAGAATCTCCATTTCTAACAGCTATAAAGTTAGGTAACAGTTTTCCTTCTTTAAGAACTGGGAAATATCTTTGATGTTGTTTCATAGGAGTTATGACAACTTCTTTTGGTAGTTTTATATAATCTGTATTAAATTCGCCATAAAAAGCAGTTGGATATTCAACTAAGTAAGTTACTTCTTCAAGTAAATCTTCATCAAACTCAACTTCGCCACCTAAAGAATTGGCTACTTCTATACATTGTTTTCTTATAATTTCTTTTCTCTTATTTTGGTCTAAAACTATATAATTTTTCTCTAATTTTTCAAAATATTCTTCTATAGAATTAACTTCTATTGTACTTTCTCCTAAGAATCTATGCCCTTTTGTTACATTAGAAGATATTATTCCTTCTAAATCAAATTCTAATACCTTATCATTTAACAATGTAACTATCCATCTTATAGGTCTTGCAAATTTTAGGTTTTTTCCTCCCCAACGCATAGCTTTTGGAAATACTACAGATTTTATAGTTTCTGGTAATATCTCTTTTAACACTTCTGAAGTGTCTTTCCCAGCTTGCTTTATAGTAGCAAAAATATATTCATCTTTTCCAACTTGTTTAAAATATATATCAGATTCGCTTAATCCTTTACTTTTTATAAATCCTAAAGCTGGTTTTGTGAAATTATTGTCTTCATCAACAGCAATCTTCTTAGCTGGACCTTTTATTTCTTCTTCTAAATCACTTTGCTTATCACTTAAACCTTCAACTACTAAAGTCAATCTTCTTGGTGTTCCATAGGCATCTATTTTATTAAAAGATATTCTATTTTCCTCAAATAATTTATTAAGATTGTTTTTTAATTGTTCTAGTGTACTACCCATAAATCTTGATGGCATTTCTTCAACACCGATTTCAAATAAAAGATAATTTTTCATTATTTGTCACCGTCCTTTAAAAGAGGGAATCCCATTTCTTCTCTTTGTTTTACAAAAGTTTCTGCAACAGTTTTTGCCATATTTCTAACTCTACCTATAAATGAAGCTCTTTGACTAACACCTATTGCTCCTCTTGCATCCAATGTATTAAATGCATGAGAACATTTTAATACATAATCATATGAAGGTATTACAAGACCACTTTCCATAAGTCTTAATGCTTCTTTTTCATATATATCAAACAGATTAAACAACATATCTGCATCACATAATTCAAACGCATACACTGAATTTTCATACTCAGCTTTATTAAACACTTCGCCATAAGTTATTTTATCATTCCATTTTAAATCATAAACACTATCAACTTCTTGAATGTACATAGCTAATCTTTCTAACCCATATGTAATTTCTCCTGTCTCAAGCTCACATTCAATATTACCTACTTGTTGGAAGTATGTAAATTGAGTTATTTCCATACCATCTAACCAAACTTCCCATCCAAGTCCCCAAGCACCAACTGTGGCAGCTTCCCAGTTGTCTTCAACAAATCTTATGTCATGTTCACTTGGGTCAATTCCAATTTCTTTTAAGCTCTCTAAATACAATTCTTGTATATTATCTGGAGATGGCTTTAGTATAACTTGGAATTGATGATGTTGATATAATCTGTTTGGGTTTTCACCATATCTTCCATCTGCTGGTCTTCTTGAAGGCTCTACATAGCATACTTGCCAAGGCTCAGGTCCTAATGATCTTAAAAAAGTATTAGGATTCATAGTTCCAGCACCTTTTTCAACATCGTAAGGTTGCATCATGATACAACCTTGCTTTGACCAGTATTTTTGCAATGCCAGTATCATTTCTTGAAAATTCATAAAAATCCCTCCTATAACAATAAAGCCTCTCGTCTACACGAAAGGCTATTTTAATAGTTCTTCTACAACTTTTAGAATATCAAATTCTATAAAATTTGTCAATGTTAGTGATAATTCTTATAATTATCTTCTTTTCATTTTTTAAAAGTCACTTTATATCTATTTATTTTCGTCTTCGTTTTCATTATTCTTTTCAGATTCTTCTTTCATTAGATCAGCAGTTACATCTTTATCATCTTCTTTTTTATCAACTACTACATCTTTTACATCTTTGGCTGCATTAGTTATCATATTCTTCAAAACATGAAGTTTTTCTTCATTTAATTCACCTAAGTCTACAACTTCACCATCTTCTTCATTTTGAACTTTTATACGATATTTACTTATAACAGCAGCTGATAAACCAACTAGAGTAGCTAATGGTACAAAAGCTAATCCAACAACTCCTACTGTTAAAGGA
Organism: Clostridioides sp. ES-S-0123-01; assembly: GCF_020658415.1. Classification (NCBI taxonomy): domain Bacteria; kingdom Bacillati; phylum Bacillota; class Clostridia; order Peptostreptococcales; family Peptostreptococcaceae; genus Clostridioides; species Clostridioides sp. ES-S-0123-01. The sequence continues at coordinate 268,712 of NZ_JACVWD010000004.1, read as the reverse complement.
ATATTCATCATAGTTTTTCCATCTTTTTCAACTATTACTCTTACAACACTACTTTTTTTAAGAAGTTCTTTTAATTGATATTTTATATTTTCTCCATCTTTACCAAATACTTCTTCCATAGTTTCTTTAGCAGATTTAGCTTTACAATTACAAGTATTCTTTTTATTTTCTAAATATATTACTGCCTCAATTACATCTCCATTACATTCCACTAATGCTTCTTTTGCTTCTGCATAAGTTGCTCCTGGAACTCTTTCAAAGACTGAATCAACCATTTCAATAGTTATATTACTACTCATTATTATCCACTCCCTTATTGTTTTTTACACTTTGCAATACGTGTAATGATTTTAGATTAATATTATCAACATAAACTTTCAAATATTTTTCTAGTATATTTTCGAGTTCATGTATTATATATTTTGATACTTTAGCTTTGCTACATGTTAAAATATCATTCCTTAATACATATTCCATGAGACTAACAGTTGTTAAATCCAGTTTTATATTATTATCAAAAAGTGTATTACACTTACTACATAGTATACCACCTTCATAAACATTAAACATAGAATTTTGCAAAATTTTACTTCCGCAATTAATACATTTATTTACTATTGGTTTAAATCCTATATAGTCCAAGAACTTTAACTCAAATGCAGCTGTTACAAATCTATTATCTGTATTTTCTTGTGTATATAAATACAGCGTCTGTGCAAGTAATATAAATAACCTATTATTAGTCTGATTTTCAAGTATAGAATTTTCAACTAATTTTGTAATATATGTAGCATAAGAAAATGCCTCTATATCGTAGGATATATTATAAAAACTCTTTATGATTTCACTTTGAGTAACCTTGTACATATTTCCTTGTTTTTTTAAAGTAAAATTGCTATAAGAAAATAACTGTGATGATGAAAGTAAAGAGCTCTTATTTTTTTTAGCTCCTTTTGCTATTGCAGATACTTTTCCAAGCTTTCTCGTAAACAGAGTAAGTATTATATCACTTTCCTTGTACCTTATAGCTTTAAGTACTATCCCCTGGGTGTTCAGGATTATCATCGTCTTCTTTTTTCTCCCTTACTTCTTCGACTTCTTCACTTAGGTTTTTGCAATCACAGAAGTATAGATATGCATCTATACTGCCTGTTTTTTTAAAAACTTCCCAACTGATATTGTTCATTTTTAAAAAACCCCCTTCTTACATTTATACTTATATTTTTAGTAAGAAGAGGATAAATCATACATAAAGTTATTAAACAATTTTTGACAATAACGCTGTCGTTATTATAAAATAAACTGCTATACCAGTTATATCAAGAGCTGTAGATATAATTGGTGATGAAACTGTAGATGGATCTGCATCCATCTTTTTTAATAAAACAGGCATAAATGCACCTATTGTTGCACCCAAAACCATATTTATAAATAATGATATTGAAACAATTAATACAATGTCTAATTTTTTCATAACAAAGTAAATTACAATACCTGTTATTATACTACACAAAAGACCTGTAATAATTCCTACAATACCTTCTCTTACCACATTGCTAAAATTCAAATCTTTATTAGACAGTGTTATTACTGTAACAGAAGATGATTGTGTTCCAATATTACCACCCATACCTATTACTACAGGTATAAAAAATACCAGTGGAGCATATATAGGGTTCATTATATAATCTAAATTAGAAAGTATTAGAGAAGCCAATAGACCTCCAATTAATGTAATAATTAACCATGGCAGTCTACCTCTAAGAGCTGATATTGTCTGCTCTTTCAATGTAGGATTTTCCTTTTCAGCAACTTCTCTTTCATGCTCTGAACTTCCTGCAAATTTATACATATCTTCAGTTGCTTCTTCTTCCATAACATCTATTATATCATCTACTGTTATTATCCCTTTTAACTTTTCTTGTCTATCTACTACTGGAATTGCTATTAAATTGTATTTCGATACTAACCTAACCGCTTCTTCTCTATCTTCATCTACATAAACAGAAATTATATTTTCACTCATTAAATCTTCTACTATATTTGCATCTCTCGCTATTATTAGCTCTCTTAAAGATAATACTCCAACTAGCTTTTCTTCATCATCAACTACATATATATAATAAATAGTCTCAGCTTCATCAGCTTCTTCTCTCATATGTTCTATTGCCTCAAGAGCTGTCATATCTTTATTTATAGAAATATATCCAGTGGTCATTGTTCCACCTGCAGAGTCTTCATCATAGAATAATAATTCTTTTACATAGTCAGCGTTTTCTTGATTTAAAAGATTTATTATATGTTCTCTTTCTTCTTCTTCAAGTTCACTAAGTTTATCTGCCATGTCTCCAAGAGACATAAGTTCAAGTATGTTTTTTGCATGTTCTACATCTAACTTAGATAAAATACTAATAAAAAACTCTACACTACCTTCTTCTAATATAGAAGATGCCATATCTAGAGGAAGTACTTCAAACAGTTGAATTTTCATGTCTTCCTCTAAATTTTCCATTATATCGAATATATCAATTATATGATATTCCTCTATTAATTCTCTTAACTCCAATACTTTATTATTATCAATTAATGATTTTACTTCATATAATAAATCTTGGGAAGCATCCAGTTTCCTATCCATATAACCCACCTTTATTTATCATTATATCCAAAATTATTTATATAATTTTGTAAATTTCTCCAATTTTCTTTAACCTTAACCCATAACTGGAGATTTATTTGTGAACCTAAAAGTAATTCTATATCTTGTCTTGCTGATTTACCTATTCCTTTTAGTTTCCTACCATTCTTTCCTATTATTATTCCCTTATGTGAATCTCTTTCACAATATATTACAGCAGATACATCTACTATTTCTTTATCATTTCTTGCTTTCATTTTTTCAATTTCAACAGCTACACCATGAGGTATTTCATCATTAAGATAATGAAGAACTTTTTCTCTTATAAGTTCTGCTATTAATACTCTCTCTGGTTGATCTGTAATCATATAATCTGGAAAATACTTTGGTCCTTCTTCTAAGTAATTTTGTATAACTTTTATTAGAGTATCTGTATTTTTTCCTTTTAACGCTGATATTGGTACTATCTCTTTGAAAATACCTTCTCTATCATACATTTTTATTATATCAAATAATTCATCTTTTTGACCTAGTTGGTCTATTTTATTTACAACTAGAATTATTGGTGTCTTAACAGATTTTAAATCCTCTATTATTTTTCTGTCTCCAGGACCTATTTTTTTAGAATCATCAACTACAAATAATATTAAATCTACATTTTTAAAAGCTTCTGTTGCTGCCTTTACCATGAATTCACCTAATTTATTTTTAGGTTTGTGAATACCTGGTGTATCTAAAAATACTATTTGAGTTTCTTCATCTGTATAGACTGCTTGTATTGTATTTCTTGTAGTCTGAGGTTTATCACTCATTATAGCTATCTTTTCCCCTACTACATTATTCATTAAAGTAGATTTCCCTACATTTGGTCTACCTACTATACTGACAAATCCTGATTTGAACATTAACTGTCTCCTAACTTTTATCTTCTTGTATTTAATTGCTTTAAATTTATTTTAGTTTTTTAATTTATTTTAAATCATTTCCAGAGAAATAGTTTGGTAGCAAATCTTTTATATCATGCTCAAACACCTCTCCTTTAGTATATCCTGTTATTATTTTTATATCAGAACCAAACTCTATAATTACTTGTCTACATATTCCACAAGGATATGTTTGTTCATTATTTTCTGAGTTATCACTTGCTATTGCTATTTTATATATATCCTTATCACCTTCTGATATAGCTTTAAAAATAGCTGTTCTTTCTGCGCAATTTGTTCCACCTAATGATGCACATTCTATATTACATCCAGTATAAACTTTTCCACTCTTAGTCAAAAGAGCTGCACCCACTCTAAAACTTGAGTAAGGAGCATAAGAATGTTGTCTAGCATCTTCTGCCAACTTTAACAATTCTATGTTGTCCACAACATCTCCTCCTGTATACACTTATTAGAATTTATTTTTATTTAATACTCTACATTATATCATAAAAATTTAATTGTAACAGATTTGTTTCATTGTTAAATATTTTATGTACATTCATTTTAATTATAAAACATTCCAAGCTGAAATACTAATACTGCTATTAACACGCCTAACAAAGCTCCTGCTATGGTTTCCCAGAATGTATGTATTTTTCCCTCAATCCTACTTTGAGCAACCAATACAGCCATTATATATGCAAGAGTAGATGCAACTACTCTTTCTGTCATAAGTGTAATTGCAGTTGCTATAGCAAATGCTAAAGCAGCATGACCACTTGGCATACCTCCTTTTAAAGGTGTCCCTGTTGAAGTCAATGCTTTTACTACTACTACAGCTATAAGAACCAATAATATGCATATCAAGGTTATATGTAATTCTGATTCTCTTATCTTGTAAATTAACATTCCAGATATATCTGTCAATTTATCATAAAATAAAATATATCCAACTACTACTGAGTTTAATGCTGCTACTAGTACACCACCTGCTGCAACATCTTTTGCTATTTTTGCAAGTACATGATATTCATCAGTTACCAGGTCTACTGCTTTTTCTATAGCTGTATTAAACATCTCAGCAACTACAACTAAACATATAGACATCAGTAACATTATCATTTCCAATTTTGAAAAGTTAAAAAATAAACTTATTATAAGCACAGCAACTGAGCCTAAGTAATGTATTTTCATATTCCTTTCAAATTTAAATGTATATAATATTCCTTCTATAGCTGCATTAAAAGCTTTAATTATACCTTGACGAGTTTTTCCTGTTTTCATAAGAATTACTCCCTTGTTATGTTTAACTTATTTAATATGTATTCTTCTTTTTCTCTCATTTCTTTTGTATTTTCATCTGTATCATGGTCATACCCTAAAAGATGAAACATACTATGACATATTAAAAAACATACTTCTCTTTCAAAGCTATGATTATATTCTATGCTTTGCTCTAAAGCTCTTTCAAGAGATACTACTATATCTCCTAAAGATTCTTCTTCCAATTCAACATCTTCAAAATCATCACTTAAAAGAGGAAATGATAAAACATCAGTTGGTCTATCAACTCCTCTATATTCTCTATTTAATTCATGAATCTCTTTATTATCTACAAAAGAAAGACTCACTTCATAATTATCATCATATCCTTCATAATCCAAACACTCTAAAATTATATCTTTTATTTTTTCTATTAGTTCTTCATTTACTTCTAATTTATCTTGTCTATCATCTAATATCAAATCCATTAATTACACCTACTTTTTATTCATTAATAATGCTATACATCTATATTACTACACTTTTACTTTCTTTTGAAAGTCTTTTCCTGTATTTTCATTTTTTTGCGCTCTTCTTTTTTAAATTCTTCTTTTTTATCATGCTTCTCATAAGCTCTTATTATTCTCTGTACTAGCTCATGTCTTACAACGTCTCTGTCTGTTAACATTATAGAGCCTATCCCTTGAACGCCCTTAAGAATCTCTGTAGCTTGTATAAGACCACTTTTTTTATTTTGAGGCAAATCTGTTTGTGTTATATCACCTGTAACTACAGCCTTAGAACCAAATCCTAATCTAGTTAAAAACATTTTCATTTGCTCAGAAGTTGTATTTTGAGCTTCATCTAATATTATAAAAGAATTATCAAGAGTTCTACCTCTCATAAATGCAAGTGGTGCAACTTCTATAGTACCTCTTTCTAAATACTTATTAAACTTATCAGCACCCAACATTTCAAATAATGCATCATATAATGGTCTTAAATATGGGTCTACTTTATCTTTTAAATCTCCTGGTAAAAATCCTAAACTTTCTCCAGCTTCCACTGCTGGTCTTGTAAGTATAATTCTACTAACTTCATCTCTTTTAAAAGCTTTCACTGCCATAGCCACAGCAAGATAAGTCTTTCCTGTTCCAGCAGGGCCAACACCAAAAGTTATATCATTATTTTCTATAAGCTTTATATACTCTTTTTGCCCTAAAGTTTTAGGTTGAACAGCTTTACCTCTTTGAGTTATAACAATTGTACCTTCAAGTTCTTTTATCTTTTGCTCACTACCTTCAAGTAAAAGAGATAATGAATAAGAAATGCTTTGTTTATCTAAATGCTTACCATTTGATACAGTTTGATGCAATTCATTCATAAGTTTTAATGCAGAATCTACATTTTTTTCTTCTCCTATTAAAATTATATTGCCTTCTCTAAGTATTACATCTATATTTAAAGTTTTCTCTATCAATTTTACATTTTCATCAAAGTTGCCAAATAACTCTCTTTCAAAATTGCCATCTGCTATTGTAAATTTTTTTTGTATTATCAATTGAATTAATCCTCCTCAAGTTTTAGGTTAAATTTTATTAATTGTTGTTACTATTATTATTTTGACTATTGTTACTATTTTGATTACTATTATTTCCATCAGAATTATTTTGGTCGTTATTATCTTTATTATCCTCATTAAACTCATTTCTTATATCATTTATTGGTCTTTTTTGTGGATTAGAAGGAACTTCCTCTTCTCCCTCTTTTGGTTTACTATCTTCCTTTATAAATCTTTCTGCCTCTGCTTTACTAAGAGGATAAATTTTAGCTATATTTTCACTAGTTTGAACTGTTATTAAATATTCTAACATATTTTTATTAACCTTATAGCTATGTTTTACATCTATTATTCTAGCCGAAGCTGGTATTATGTATTCTAATTCTTTTAAAGCTTTTTCAGATAATTCTTTTTTCAACTCTTCTTTGTTCTTTTTCACTTCAACTTTTTTGGTTTCATAAAAAGTACTCGTCTTTATTTTTATAGGGAAAGTATAATCTCCCATTGAAAGTCTTTTTTCTTTATTTTCAACAACATAATTTTTATATTTTATATTTTTTCTAATTGTAAATTCTTTATCATAAAAACTTATTGTGTGTACCTTTTTCTTTTCTCCAGTTTTTTTATTTACAGTATCTACATAGCTTGCCTTTTTAGTAGATTCATAAAAAGTACTTGCCCATACTTCGGGTATTGATTTTGTATTAGCACCATTTAGTAAAACAGCGCCCTTTTGGACTATATCTCCAGATTTAACAACAGACTTACCACTTCTAGGGATTACCTTTTCTATTATACCATTTTTTAAAGCAATTACATTACAATAATTTGATTGGTCTGTAGATTTTAAGGATTCAGCCTTTTTTGTAACAGTAACAAATATATTGGTTCCTTTTACATTAATAGATAAATATGCGACATCATTAAATTTTGACATCATATGGTCCCTAACTTCTTTTCTGTCAATACTCTTTTTGTATACTCCTGGTCTTACTCCAACTTTATAAAGTTCACTTCTAAGAGTTTCTTTTTTTATACCTTCTGGAGATTGTATATATACATCCGTTACAAATTGTGATGTTGACATCAATAAAAGTAAAGAAACAATAGCACAAATCCACATACCTTTGTGCTTATAAATTCTTTTAATAATAAAAGGAACTCCTGTTTTTTGTTTTACCTTAATATCAAACTTACTTCCTCTATAAATATTCTTAAATTCTTTTATATCTTGTCTATTTATATTAAACTCGATTTTAGTATTTTTTATTCTAGTTACATTGTAAACATTTATTCCATTTCTTATAAGATGATTTAAAAATTGTTCAAGCCCTACTCCTTCCACAACTATAACATAGTATCCCCTTATAAAACTTATCAAGTGTATCTCCTCCTAATCAACATACTCCACATTGTATATAATTCCCTTTATACCTATCTCACTGTCAGTAATATACTTAAGCGAAAGTTTATCCCCAGATATTTTAATTGTTTTTACCTTAGTCTTTATTTTTATTAAATCAACTTCATATTCTAGTATTGATAGATAATTTTCTATACTCATAAAAGTATTACTTGTAACAGTAACAACTGGTTGATTTACTTGTAAATCAGTGGATATTTCTAACATAAGCATTACCCCCTTAATTAATTTTATGCTTAAAATAGGTATTTATGCACTTTATTGATACTATCATGGAGTAGTTTTAAATTTTTTTAGACAGTAAATACCTAATATTTAATATATTATTTAAACAAGAAAAAGGTAATCATATTGATAAAAATCAACATGATTACCTTTTTACTTTTTTGTATATAAAATATAAAAAGTATACAATTTTTTTATTAGTCTTGCTCTATTAAACCATATCCACCTGCTTTACGCTTATATACTATATTTATTTCAAAGTTATCTTGATTTCTAAACATATAGAAGTTGTGTCCTACCAACTCCATTTGAAGAATTGCCTCTTCTGAACTCATAGGTTTTACATTAAATTTCTTTCTTCTCTCTATAACTATATTTTCATCTTCCTCATCATCATAGTCATAATCATTAAATTCGCTACTATTATCTATAAAGTCAATATTTTCAAATCTTATGCTTTTATTATTTTGAACTTTGTCTTTAACCTTAGTCTTATACTTTACAACTTGTCTACTTAATTTGTCACAAACAATGTCAATTGCTGCATATAAATCTTCTTCTACGTCTTCTGCCCTTATTATTTGACCATTAATAGGAATTATTGTAACCTCCACTTTCTGTCTATCCTTTTTCGCACTTACTGTTACTTTCACTTCTGATTCAGGATCAAGGTATTTTTCTAACCTACTTAATTTTCCATCTACGTATCCTTTTATTCCGTCAGTTAATTTCATTTGTCTTCCAGATACTATTATTTGCATAAAAACCTCTCCCTTCGAGCCTTTCCAATTCTAATACTTTAATATGTTAATCTTTAAATATATTTTTGATACATTTATTATATTTAAATTAATATAATTGTATATGAAAATGATTATTTTTAATAGTCTATTCATTTTTTATTTGATATGATATTATTAAAAGTACGGGGTAATTTACAAAACCTTTACATTCTATTTATTAATAAACCATATAAAATAATTCAAAAATCCAGCATAAACCAGCCATATCAAATAAACCAAATTTATATATCCAGCTCTCTTATCTATTTTAGAAAATTTTAAAATAACTATTATAGAAACCATAATCATTATTATTATGTCTATTAAAGCTGTAAATCTAAGTCCAAATCCAAAAAATAGTATACTCCAGACAAAATTTAATGCAAGTTGTAATCCATAATAAAACACTGCATCTCTTACTTTAGGCAAGTTGTAACCTTTTTTTAATATTAGGTATGAAGATATACCCATCAATATGTACAATATAGTCCAAACAATAGGGAAGATAAAAGCTGGTGGTGCAAAGCTTGGTTTTGTAAGTTGTAGATAGTACGTTGAAATATCTGTTCCACTAATCAACATGGTCAAAATACTACTTAAATAACCTATTATTAATGGTATTGATATGTTTATCAAAAAATTTCTAATTTCCTTTACCGATATAATCAAATTTTTCCCCTTCTTTCAAAATTTTCTTTGATTATAGATATGCTCAGATATGACTTGTTATTCTCAAAAATTATAAAAAGCCTAGAGATTTCTCTCTAGGCTATATCAATCTATTGTAAGTTTTGTTTTACCAACTTATTTATAAGTTTTCCGTCAGCTCTACCCTTAACTTTTGGTTGAATAACTGACATTATTTTTCCCATATCCTTCATAGATGTTGCCCCTACTTCAGATATAGTACATTTTACAATTTCTTCTAACTCTTCTTCGCTTAATTGTTGAGGTAGGTACTCTTTTAAAACTTCAATTTCAGCTTCTGTTTCTTTTACTAAGTCTTCTCTTCCAGCTTTTTCAAATTCAACTAATGCATCTCTACGTTGCTTTAATTGTTTTGCTATTACATCGATAATTCCATCTTCATCAAGTTCAGTTCTATTATCAACTTCATACTGCTTTATGGAAGCTCTTATTAAAGTTACTACAGATTTTCTCACTGTATCTTTGTTTTTCATCGAAGATTTCAAATCCTCTTGTAACTTTTGCTTAAGGGACATCCCCTTCACCTCTTTATTCTTATTTACTACTATTTTTTAGCGTTTTTTCTTCTTGCTGCTTCAGCTTTTTTCTTACGCTTAACGCTTGGCTTATCATAGTGCTCTCTTTTTCTTACTTCTGACATGATGCCAGACATTGCACATTGACGCTTAAATCTTCTTAAAGCGCTGTCTAATGTTTCATTTTCTCTAACTCTTACTTCTGACATTTCTTTTTCCCTCCCTCCAATAGCGCAATTATGCTGGGACTGTAACTATGTTCTTTTTGCATAATATGCATTACAACCTAACACTTTGTTTATTATAAACTAAATTTTTACTTTTATCAAGTATTTTTATCAAGAAGGAACTCAATTTTTCAATAATTTAGTTTAGTTTTGTTCTGCTTCGTAATTAGGAAGCTTTTTACCTGCTAAAATATGATAGTGCAAATGCTTAACTTCTTGCCCTCCATCGCTTCCACAATTATTTATGATTCTGAATCCAGTTTGGTCAAAACCTTTCTCTTTAGCTATTTTATTAATAACAACATGAATATGTGACACAATATCCATTTCTATATCAGGAATATCAATTACACTATCATAATGTTTTTTAGGTACAACTAATATATGATATGGAGCAACTGGGTTCAAATCATTAAATGCCAATACTCTTTCATCTTCATAAACTTTAGTTGAAGGTATTTCTCCGTTCGCTATTTTACAAAATATACAATCCATTTCCTTCCACCTCCTATCTTATAAATATTATAATTTCTACATGTTATAGCAAAATTCCTTCTACATATTCATTTTTTACATCATTTATTTTTACTTTTAATATCTGACCTTGTATGTTTTTGTCACTTTCAACAACAACTCTTATATAATTTGAAGTCAGTCCTTCAAACTTATTGCCCTCTATATTTTGTTCAAATAAGACTTCTAATTCACTACCAATAAATTTAGTTGCAAATTTACTAAAGTTTTCTTTACTTAAATTTAAAAGTTGTTCACTTCTAAAGTGTTTCATTTGAGGGTCAATTTGATTTTCCATAGTTGCAGCTGGAGTTCCTTTTCTTGGCGAATATTTAAAAATATGCATTTGTGAAAGCTCTATATCTTTTAAGAAATTGTATGTTTGTTTAAATTCCTCATTAGTTTCTCCTGGAAAACCTACTATTACATCTGTAGTTATTGCTACATTTGGTATTTTATCTCTTAATCTATCCACAATAGTCTTATACTCTTCAGTTGTATATCTTCTATTCATTCTTTTTAGAGTTTCATCACATCCACTTTGAAGAGATAGATGATAATGAGGACAAACCTTCTCCATCTTTAAAACTTCATTCACAAATTCATCAGTAAACAAAATCGGTTCAACAGAGCTAAGTCTAATTCTTTCTATTGCATCTATTTCATTTATTTGTTTTATTACATCAAGAAGTTTAATATCCTTATCTTTTAAATCTTTTCCATAAGAGGCTACATGTATTCCTGTTAATACCACCTCTTTATAGCCATTTTTAGCCAATTTTTTCACTTCATCAACTATACTATCAATATCCCTACTTCTAACACGTCCTCGGGCATAAGGAATGATACAGTAGGTACAAAATCTGTCGCATCCATCTTGAATTTTCATAAATGCTCTAGTCTTTCCATTAGTTTGACTAATTTCTATTTCTTCAAATGCTTTTACCTTCATTATATCATCAACTGTGCTAACTTTTTTACTTGCATCTATCCTTCTAATCTCTTCAACAATCTTCCTTCTATCATTTGTACCCATGACTAGGTTTACTTCTTCTATATCCAAAATTTCTTCTGGCGATACTTGTGAATAACATCCCACAACGGCTATTATTGCATCTGGATTTTTCTTTTTAACTCGTCTTATATATTGACGAGATTTTCTATCACTCATATGAGTTACGGTACATGTATTTATAACATAAACGTCTGCATATTCTTCACTATTAACTTGTTCATATCCATCTTTTTCAAATAGTTCTAGCATAGCTTCAGTTTCGTATTGATTGACTTTACACCCAAGTGTATAAAAAGCTACTTTTTTCAATTTATTATTCTCCTCCTAAATCACTCAGCTCATACAAAGCTATTGTTGATGCTACAACAGAAGCTGTCTCAGTTCTCAATATTCTAGGTCCTAATGATACAGTACTGCAATTATCTTTTTGAACTTGCTCTATTTCTTCCTCAGCAAAACCACCCTCTGGACCTACAAAAATTCCAACTCTATCTATATTAGAATCACAATTTTTAAGTGCCTGTTTTATTGAGACAGTTCTTTCGTTCTCATAAGGACAAATATTTACATCATTTTTTTTCATATCTTCTAAAGCTTCTTTAAAACTTAAAACACCTCTTAAATTTGGAATTTTACCTCTTTTACTTTGCTTTGCGGCTTCATAAATTATTCTTTCCCAACGTTCAAATTTTTTATCTTCTTTTTTATCATCAACTTTAGCAACACTTCTCTTAGTTTGAACTAATATTATTTCATCTACACCAACTTCAGTTAGTTTTTGAAGTATCATCTCCATCTTTGGAGCTTTTGGAAGACCTTGATATAATTTTACCTTAAGTTTAGATTCTCTATTTATATCAACTTCTTCTAAAATTTTTAAATTAACCATATTTTTTTCTATATTTGTTATCTCGCAAATATACTCATTATTATCTTTATCACATATCTCAAGTTTTTCTCCTAGTTTACACCTTAAAACTTTTGAAATATGTTTTACATCTTCACCTTCTATAATGCAGGCTTTGTCTTGTAAATTTATATTATTTTTTTCAACAAAGAATCTATCCATTATATTCCACCCAGCCTTTTACTTTTTAAGTTTAGAAACTATCGCTGACCATTCACCTAGTTTTTGAACCTCAACTATTTCAAATCCATTTTCGATTAAGCTTTCTTTAACTTCCTCTACTTTGTCCAAAATTATACCTGAAGATATAAATATAGCATCTTCTTTCATAAAATTTTGTACATCTTTTGCAAGTATTTTTATTATATCAGCGATTATATTTGCAACTACAACATCAGCTTTATCTTTTATTACATCTGTTAAATTCCCATGCATTACAGATACATTCTCTTCAACTTTATTTTCAAGCACATTTTCTTTTGCAACTTTCACTGCAACTTCGTCTAAATCTACAGCTACAACCTCTTTTGCCCCTAATTTAGCTGCTGCTATTGCAAGAATTCCGCTACCACAACCAATATCAAATACTTTAGAATCTTTATTTACATATTTCTCTAATTCTCTAATACACATACTAGTAGTCTCATGTGTTCCTGTACCAAAAGCCATACCAGGGTCAAGCTCTATTATCAAATCCCCTTCTTGCATATCGTAATCTTCCCATGTAGGTTTTACTACTACCTTTTGACCTACTTTTGTTGGTTTATAGTATGCTTTCCATGCATTTGCCCAATCAGCTTCATTTACTTGGTCTAATGACACACTTCCTTCACCTATATCTATACCAAAATCTCTTAGTCCTAAAACTTTTTGCTTTATTATTTCGACAAATTCCATCACATTTTTTTCTTCTGACACATAAGTCTTTATCAGTACACCATCTTCTTCATTCTTTTTAAATACTTCTTCTTCTACATAATCCCAATCTAATTCATTTTTCTTTTGAAATAAGAAATCTTTTGGGTCTTCTATTACAGCCCCTCCAGCACCTTGTTCATATAGTATATTTGTTATTGGCTCAACTGCCTCTGTTGTTGTTTTTATAGTTACTTCTATCCAATTATTCATAAGTTTACCTCTCTTTTCTATATTAATTTTCCTATTTTTCCATAACTTTTATTATATCACAAATATCATACTTTTTTGTTTTATAAATTTTTTATTAGTTTATATCTACATTATAGTTAATTTACTTAATTTATAATAAATTGTCTAACTTATTTTTAGCACTTTATTTGATTATGCTTTTCCCTTAATACATTTTAAATAGTTCACATTATATTTATTATATACAAATTAGCAAGATATACATTTTAAACAAAAATTTTTGGTTATTTTATATGTTTCCTACAATAAAATCATCTGATATTATATAATTAAATTTTAAATTATTAAGGAGAATTACAATGTCAGAAGTAATATTAAAAGATATATCAAAACTTTATTCTAATGGATTTAATGCAGTAAAAAATATAAATATAGATATTAAAGATAAGGAATTTATAGTTTTAGTGGGACCATCTGGTTGTGGTAAATCGACAACGCTTAGAATGATTGCTGGTCTTGAAGAAATATCTTCTGGAGAATTATATATAGGAGATAAACTTGTCAATGATATAGAACCAAAAGATAGAGACATAGCAATGGTTTTTCAAAATTATGCTTTATATCCTCACTTATCTGTTTATGAAAACATGGCATTTGCACTTAAACTTAGAAAAATGCCAAAAGATGAAATAGATAAAAAAGTTAAAGAAGCCGCTAAAATATTGGATTTAGTCCCTCTTTTAGATAAAAAACCTAAAACATTGTCTGGTGGACAAAGACAAAGAGTTGCTCTAGGACGTGCAATAGTTAGAAATCCTAAGGTATTCTTAATGGATGAACCTTTATCTAACTTGGACGCAAAACTTAGAACTGCCATGAGAACAGAAATAACTAAGTTACATCAACAGCTTGGAACTACATTCATCTATGTAACACATGACCAAGTTGAAGCTATGACTATGGCTGACAGAATAGTAGTAATGAAAGACGGAGTGGTACAACAGATTGCAACTCCACAAGATGTATACGACTATCCAGCTAATGTGTTTGTTGCAGGATTTATTGGAGCTCCACAGATGAACTTTATTAATGTTACATTAATAGAAGAGAATGAAGAAATATATGCTAAAAACGAATACATTAAGATAAAATTAAATAGAGAAAAACACTATGATTTAATAAAAGACAACTATATTAAAAAAGAAGTTATTATGGGTATTAGACCAGAAGATATACATATAGAAGATACTTTTGTTAAATCTAATCAAGATACTTGCTTTAAATCAACAGTTGAAATAAAAGAACTTATGGGAGCAGAGACCTATGCTCATTTAAAATTAGATGTAAATACAATAACAATTCGATTTGACAGCAAAAATAGAGTTGATGTTGGTGATAATTTAACTCTTTCAGTTGATAATAATAGAGTACACTTATTTGACAAAGAAACTGACTTAGCTATAAGATAATAGTATAATCTTATTTCTAAGGAGACTTTATGGAAGACTTGAAAAGTTTTTTTGAAAAACAACTCAATAAAAAAATAAATATTTACCCTTATAAAAATCAAAGTTTAGATGCCAATAGTCATTTAGTTACTTTTAATGATACTGTTTATGTTATTGATTTTTTAGATGAAAATAACTTAGATAATCTAAATGGTCACTTTTATTTAATTTATCAGCCACATATAGATTTTGAATATCTAAAAGGTATTTTTTATAACTTATATGATGATATAAATACAATTCAACATAGTAGTTTTTTTGTAGTAAACTCTAAGTATAACTTAGACATTAATGTAACTACACAAAATATAATTGAAACTGAAACTTATCAAAGTACTTATATTTTCTATCTTGGTGAGTTAGATAACAAATCTGATTTTAATTTTAGATTGCAGTTATGCTCTGATTTACTATCTTATATTGTAAAAGATAATGCTAAGGATAAATTTTTAAATTTATTTGACCTTATTAGGTATAAAACTTTAGACTTAATTAACAAAGACGATGTACTTAATAGACTGATAGACTTTAACAAGATAAAATCCATTGATGAAGAACTTCTATCTACAGGAATAAAATTTATAAATAATGACTTAAACATCTCTAAAACATCTAGTGATATGTTTTTACATAGAAATACACTGGTATATAGGTTGGAAAAAATTAATGAAATACTCAACCTTGATTTAAAAAACTTTGAAAATGCAATGATTTTTTATCTAAGTGTAAAATCTTATTTTCTATATAAAAAAAATTAACTGCTAAATCAAGTAGAAATGCTAACTCACATTTCTGCTTGATTTTAAGTTAAAATACTATATACTTTATCAAATGTTATTTATCAAATATTCTCTCCTTTAAACTTGTAAATATTTGATAAGATATCCTTTTTTATAAATAATATCTTTAATCTTATTGAATCTATTGTTTCTTTAATACATTATTTCGCCTGCTTTAATTGTTTTGTAAAAACAAAGTTTAGCAAAAAACTTATTGTACCTAAAATCACCATAACATATCCTAAAATTTTAAATTGACTTGATGTTATAGTTGCTTCAAATACCATTCCAAGTAGTACAGTAGCAAAAATTGAACCTAAATAACGACTAGTTTGAAACAGGCCAGAGGCTGTACCTATGCTCTCAGGAGGACTTTCTTTAAACATTGAAGATTGTAATGCTACATTACCAACTCCATAACTAACACCTGCTAATGATAAAATTATCCCCTTACCTATTACTGGTATTTGAATAAAGATTAATGAAAGAAGTATTGCACTAATCAACATAAAAATTGATGACACTATAAGAGGTACTCTAGTTCCAGATTTGTCTATCCATTTTCCAGTCAATGGAGATATGAAAATTCCTATACCAGACATGAACAACATAAATAGACCAGTTGACCTAGCACTGTAATGTAGTGCATCTTGAAAATAACTTGGAAGACCAAAAAATAAGATATAATTGAAGAAGTTTAATATAATAAACTGTAAATATACCTTTGATAACTTAGGATTACTCATAAAAAGTTTAATATCTATAAAGGGTAATCTCGTTCTCAGTTCATGCCAAATAAAAATGCACATCAAAATTAATCCTAATACAAATTGCTCTAAATTAAAAGACTCCTTAACTGATAATAAGAATAGTAATATAAAAATCATTGCAATTGAAAATAAAACTATACCAACAACATCTAATCTTGATAAAACATTCTTAAAAGTCTCTTTTATACTTTTTTTCTTTTTTATTTCTTTTGGAAATAAAAAATATCCTAGACAAATGGCAACCATAACAATTGGTATATTTACAAGAAATATAGCATGCCATCCACCTAAATCAAGCAATACTCCGCCTAAAGTTGGACCTAATCCTGCTGTAGTTGAAGCAAAAATAGTTAAAACTGCTAATGCAGAAGATTGTCTTTCCTTTATATTATTTTGTATAAGAGCAACTCCAGATGGATACAATGTACTTGTTCCAATAGCTTGAATTACTCTTATAAAAATCAATATAAAGAATGATTGAGTAAATGGTACCATAAATGCTGAAAAACTTACGAGTATTAAACCACTTAAAAATAAAACTTTTCTACCTATTAAATCTCCAATCTTTCCTGAAACTGGCTGTGCAATAGCACTAGCTAAATAAAAGGCTGAAACCATCCAAGACACAGTTGTAAAACTAATATTAAAATCGTTTTGTATACTATGTAATGCAAGTGAAATCATAGATGAATTAAGAGGATTCAGCATAGTTCCTGAGCCTATAGCCACTAAAAAAAGAGTTCTTTTAGCATTTATCTTACTCATATATCATGCCCCCAATATTTTTGATTCATTTATCTTATAAAAAAGCTGCTCCTATAATTCCTGCATCTGAACCTAGGGTTGCACATACAATTTTTGCTATATCTTCTTTTTTGTATAAAACAAACTTTCTTACCAATTCTTCAATCCCATCAAGTATTATATCACTTGCTTTAGAAACTCCTCCACCAATTGATATCACTTCTGGGTCTAATGTATTTATTGTATTTGCAAATGTTTTTGCTAAATAAGTTTTAAATCTAGTTATTACTTCAATTGCAACTGTGTCATTTTCTCTATATGCATCAAACACCATCTTTGCATTTATTTTTTTTAAATCTCCTTCTGCTAAATCTAAAATCATACTTTTTCTACCTTCTTGTATAAGTTTTTGAGAATATTTTATAATGGCAGTTGCTGAACAAAAAGTTTCCACACAACCATTATTTCCACAATTGCAATCAAAATAGTTTTCTCCTATTACTTGATGCCCTATTTCTGAGCCTAATCCATGGGCTCCAGAAAAAACTTTTTGATTAATTACTATTCCTCCACCTACTCCAGTTCCTAAAGTATATAAAACTCCAACATCTGCACCTTTCATACTTCCAAACTTTGATTCTCCAAGTGCTGCTACTGTTGCATCATTTTCTCCATGAATTTCAACATTTGGAAACCTTCTTTTTAGTTCATTCTCAAAACTTTCTCCATCCCATTTTAAGTTTACACAAGTTACTAAACCTTTTTTATTTATAAACCCAGGTACTCCAAATCCAATAGACTTTATCTCTTTCATCTTTAGATTGTTTTCTTCTAACAATTTATCAATCATTATTTTTATATCATCTAGTATTCCTTCAAATCCCTTTTCAACCACAGTTTTACATTCTGTTCTAAAAAGTATCTTTCCTTGATTATCAACCACACCTGCTTGTATGCCTGTTCCTCCAATGTCTACACCTATATAATACATCTTTCTCACCTTTCTCTTTTAAATTTTATTAATATATATATATTATCATGTCTATATTATATTAAAATGTAAAACCATGCAAATCTTTAATAATATCTTTAATACAAAATAAAAACACCTTCCCATAGTATATTTTCACTATGAGAAGATGTCTATTTTTATAAATTATTTCAATTTATTAGATGTCAAAACAAACTATATTTAAATCAATTATTTTAAACTTTTATCTCGACTTATTTTTTCGTACTAAACAATATTTTTGCAACTATATATCAACCAAATCTTAAATATATTTTTTACAAACATAAATTAGTTTTCCATAACATAATAAGTTGCTTTTATTATTCACCAATCTATACTAAAAATTTTATACACATAATATATATATTTCTTTACATATACATATATTTTACTAAATACATATTTCTTTACATACATATCTAGCCTATTACCTAATCATATATACATATTTCTTTACATATGCACATATCAAAAGCAATTTTTTACGTAAATTTTTCTAACTAAATTATAAGCAAATATGCAATTTGTAAAAGTTTTAATTCTTACAAATAACTTTAAAACTTAGATGCTTTGGCTATACAATATGACTATTTTACTACCAAAATTTTAAGTCTAGGCAATTCCAATAATTATCCCAGCTTTTGAGTTTTTCCAGTACTTAATATAGCACTAAAAACATCTAACTTTATTTCATAGATTATAATTGAGTTTTCTTCATCATTTGGCTGTGCCACATCCGTTCCCACTGGAATCACCCCTTTCTCTTATTTGATTATATTATAGCATATTAGATATGTAGGGACAAGCATTTTTTCAGAAAATTATTTATATTCAGTTTTATTTTTTAAATAAAAACTATTTTTATATATTAAAAATAGCCAATATAAAAATCATATTATATTAATTCAAAATCTTATAACTAAATAATTTAGATTCTAAAGAATATGATTACATTATATTGGCTATTTTAACTACTTTTTCTTAAACATATCTTCTATTTTCTGTCCGAATGTTTTTTTCTTTTCGTGGACGTTCGACCCGCACTCCTTCGCAAATTCTCTTAACAGATCTTTTTGCTTATCATTTAATTTTTTAGGAATCTCGACTACAACTTTGACATATTGGTCTCCTCTTGAATTACCTCTAATTCTAGGAATTCCTTTTTCTTTAAGTCTAAATACAGTTCCAGTTTGTGTTCCTTCTGGCACACTATACTTAACTTTTCCATCCAAAGTAGGTACTTCTATTTCATCACCTAAAGTTGCTTGAACAAATGTAATTGGCATCTCAAAGTAAATATCATTTCCATCTCTAGTAAACAATGGATGAGATTTTACATTAACTACAATGTATAAGTCTCCTCTTGGAGCACCTTTTTCTCCCACTTCACCTTGACCAGCAAGTTTTATCATTTGACCATCATCTATACCTGCAGGTATATCTACTTCTATAGTCTTAACTTTTCTTGTGTTTCCAGTTCCATGACATTTGCTACAAGGAGATTCAATTACTTCTCCAGTTCCATTACAAGTACTACAAGGTCTTGAGCTTGCTATATTTCCAAATGGAGTTCTTTGAACAGTTCTAACTTGACCAGTTCCATTACAAGTTGAACAAGTTTTCTTTGATGTTCCTGGTTTTGCTCCAGTTCCATCACACTCATCACATTCTTCACTTCTATTTAGCTTTATAGACATTTTTTTACCAAATGCAGCTTCTTCAAAAGATATAGTAACATTTTGTCTTATATCTGCACCACGTTGTGGACCTCTTCTTCTTTGTCTTCCACCTCCGAAGCCCCCTCCAAACATGTCACCAAATATATCTCCAAACATATCTTCAAATCCACCAAAGCCTTGGCCATTAAATCCACCTTGGCCTCCAAAGCCTCCTTGACCATTTAGCCCATCATGTCCAAATTGGTCATAAGTCTTTCTCTTTGTATCATCTGAAAGTACTTCATAAGCTTCATTTATTTCTTTAAACTTTTCTTCAGCCTCTTCATCACCAGGGTTTCTATCTGGATGGTACTTCATTGCTAACTTTCTGTAAGCTTTTTTTATCTCTTGAGCTTCTGCACCTTTACTGATACCTAAGACTTCATAATAATCCCTTTTTGTACTCAAAAATTGACACCACCTTCATTTTACAAAACGATAGCTTGTAGAATAATAAACTACAAGCTATCATTAATTCTTATATTCTACTTTAAGTTATATAATCTATGATATATTATATTCTTTATGATGTATATTGTCCATATATCTTTAATATCTATATGATTTTCATAAATAATCTATTCTTCAATTATCATTTGATGTTATATTATATAGCTTATTTATCTTCATCTACTTCTTTAAAGTCAGCATCTACTACATTGTCATCTTTAGGTCCATTATCTTGAGCTTGCTCTGCACCTTGTGCTGCTTGTTGTTCTTGAGCTGCCTTTTGGTACATTTCTTGAGATACTTTTTGGAACTTAGTCATTACTTCTTCTGTAGCTTTCTTAAGTTCTTCTGCTGTAGCATCTTGATTATCTTTTACAACTTTTAAGTCTGCTATTGCTTTTTCTATATCTTCTTTATCACTTGCACTTATTTTATCTCCAAGTTCATTTAAAGTTTTTTCAGTTTGATATATAGTAGATTCAGCTTGGTTAAATGCTTCTATTTTCTCTTTTTTCTGTTTGTCAGCTTCAGCATTCATCTCAGCTTCTTTTATTTTTTGTTCTATATCTGCTTCTGATAAATTAGTATTTGATGTTATAGTTATTTTTTGTTCTTTTCCTGTACCTAAATCTTTAGCTGAAACATTAACTATACCATTTGCATCTATATCAAATGTAACTTCTATTTGAGGTATTCCCCTTTGTGCTGGTGGTATATCAGTTAATTGGAATCTTCCTAAAGTTGTATTGTCATAAGCCATACTTCTTTCACCTTGAAGTACATGTATATCAACAGCTGTTTGGTTATCAGCAGCAGTTGAGAATACTTGAGATTTCTTAGTTGGTATTGTAGTGTTTCTTTCTATTATCTTAGTCATTACATTACCCATAGTTTCTATACCAAGAGATAATGGAGTAACGTCTAGTAATAATAAGTCTTTAACATCTCCTGCTAAAACTCCTGCTTGTATAGAAGCTCCTGCTGCAACACATTCATCTGGGTTTATACCTTTATGAGGATCTTTTCCTATAAATTTCTTAACAGCATCTTGAACTGCTGGTATTCTTGTAGAACCACCAACTAGTAATACATCATCTATTTCACTTGTAGAAAGTCCTGCATCTTGTAAAGCTCTCTTAGTTGGTTCCATAGTTTTTTCAACTAAACCTCTAGTTAATTCTTCAAATTTAGCTCTTGATAAATCTATATTTAAATGCTTTGGACCTTCTGCTGTAGCAGTTATGAAAGGTAAGTTTATGTTTGAATTCATTGTTGATGATAATTCTTTCTTAGCCTTTTCTGCTGCTTCTTTCAATCTTTGAAGAGCCATTTTATCATTTCTTAAATCTACACCTTCAGCTTTTTTGAATTCATCTGCTAAATAGTCTATTACTATTTGGTCGAAGTCATCTCCACCTAATCTATTGTTACCAGCTGTAGCTAAAACTTCAAAAGTACCATCACCTATTTCAAGTATAGATACATCAAAAGTTCCTCCACCTAAGTCAAATACTAATATTTTCTTTTCTTGGTCTAATTTATCCATACCATAAGCAAGAGCTGCTGCTGTTGGCTCGTTTATTATTCTCTTAACATCTAGCCCTGCTATTCTACCAGCATCTTTAGTAGCTTGTCTTTGAGCATCTGTAAAGTACGCTGGAACTGTTATAACTGCTTCTGTTACTGTTTGTCCTAAGTAACTTTCTGCATCTGATTTTAATTTTTGTAATATTATTGCTGATATTTCTTGTGGAGTATATGATTTTCCATCTATATTCACTTTGTAATCAGTTCCCATGTGAGTTTTTATTGAAGTTATTGTTTTATCTGCATTTGTAACTGCTTGTCTTTTTGCAGGTTCTCCAACTATTCTTTCACCATCTTTTGTAAATGCCACTACTGATGGAGTAGTTCTCATACCTTCATTATTTGCTATTATTTGTGCTTCTCCACCTTCTAATACTGCAACACATGAATTTGTTGTTCCTAAATCTATTCCTATTATTTTTCCCATGACTAAAAATCCTCCTTGAGTAATTGTATAATTAAATTTTACTTATTTGTGTATTTTATATTAGGCTAAATATCTTAGCCTTAATTTATATACTTAGCAAGAAACCTTAACCATTGAAGGTCTTATAACTTTAGTTCCTAGCTTATATCCTTTTTGAAGTACCATCACTATTTGATTTGCTTCTACTCCATCTACACTCTCTTGCATAACTGCTAGATGTAAGTTTGGGTCAAATTCCTTAGATTCTGCTTCTATTTCTTCTACTCCAAATTTTACTAGAGTATCTATTAATTGTTTATGTACAAGGCTTATACCCTTATACATAGTATCTTCCTTATCTTCACATGCATCTAAGGCTCTTTCCATACTATCTATAACTGGTATTAACTCAGTTATTATTTTCTCATTTGCAAACACACCAATTGTTTCTTTTTCTTGTTGAGTTCTTCTTCTATAGTTTGCATATTCGGCTTGAAGTCTTTGATATTTGTCATTTAATTCATCTACTTCATCTTTTAATTTTTTTTCTGCTAATTTAGAATTTATATCTGTTACATTTTCATCATCAGCTTTTTCTTCATCAGTTTTTTCGCTTGACTCTTCACATTCTTCATTAACAACTTCATCTTCTAACTCTACTTGAGTTTCAGATTCTTGGTTAATAGAAGTATCATTTTCTTCTTTTACTTCTTGTTGCTCATTTTTTTTATCCAAGACTTTACACCCCTCAATTTAAAATTTCTTTACTTTCTATTAATTAATAAACTCATATAATTTATTATAGAGTAAATTCTAGCGTAATCCATTCTTGTAGGCCCTATGAAGCTTATTCGCCCAACTAAGTCTCTGTCTACATTATAAGTTGCTGTAACTATACTACAATCCTGTGCCAATTTACAATCATTATCACTACCAATTATTATATTTAGATTTTCTTTTTGTATTCCCTTTGATTTAATTATGTCAGCTATTGTTTCCTTTCTTTCTAACATATTTAAAAATGACTTTGCTTTTAACACATCATTGAATTCTGGATAACTAAATATATTAGTGGCTCCATTTAATGATAGAGAAAAATCTTCTTCTTCCATATTTGAGTTTAGGGCATTTAAAAGTTCATCTATAAACCCTGAGTACTCACTTATTTCATATTTAATAAAAGCAATCAGATTATCATCTAAATCTGTTATACTTTTTCCTAAGAGCTTCTTTGTAAGATTATCAGAAATCAAATTTAACTTAGATTGATCTAAATATACATTAGTTGTAAGGTTAGCTTTTTTTAAGTCCCCTTTATCTGTTACAACTATAAGTAAAATATTATTGTCATGCATAGCAACTAACTGTATATGCTTTATGACGCTTTGATTTATTAAACTCTTAGTAACTGCTACAGTTGTGTAGTTAGTTAATTGAGATAATAGCTTAGACGTTTCATGAATTAATTCTTTTATATGATTTATGTTATGATTCATACATTGTTCAATAAGAATCTTATCATTATCATCTAATTCACTTTTACTCATAAGAGAGTTTACATATAACTTATAGCCTTTTTCAGATGGAACTCTACCCGCAGAAGTATGTGGCTGAATTAAATATCCTAATTCTTCAAGGTCAGCCATTTCATTTCTTATGGTGGCAGCACTAACACCTAAATCATGCCTTTTAGATATTGTTCTAGAACCTATAGCTTCAGCTGTTTCTATATAATCTTTAACTATAGCTTTGAGGATATTTAATTTTCTTTCATTTAATTCCATATTATTATACCTCCTAGCTGTTAGCACTCACTAAGTTCGAGTGCTAAAAAGATTATATATATTATATACCATTATAAATTTATTTTGTCAACACCCTAAAAATCATTCCATAAATTCTATAAATATACTATTAGATATTTCTCTTCCCTTTTGAGTTAATTGTATTCCCTCAAAGCTTTGGTTTATAAGGTCTCTAGCTAGTAACATTTCTATCTGCTTACTGTATTTTTTTCTAAAATCTATTCCAAAATTTTTTTCAAAATCTTTAAATTTTATTCCCTTATTCATTCTAAGACCCATAAATATCTTTTCTTCTATCATATCTTTTATAGAAAGATTTTCACTATCTTGTATTGGCTTCTCTCCTTTAATCAGACTTAAATGATAATCCTCTAAAGATTCTAAATTATTATATCTATTATTATCAATATAACCAGAAGCTCCTGCTCCAAGACCTATATAGTGTTCACATTCCCAATATAAAATATTATGTTTACAATTATAGCCTTCTTGTGAGTAATTTGATATTTCATATTGATTGTATCCTTTTGATTTTAAATAGTTTATTGTATACTCATACATTTCTATATCTATATTTTCATCTATAAGGTCAAATTGATTATTTTCATACATATTATACAGTTCAGTACCTTCTTCTAATATAAGAGAATATGCTGATATATGTGTTGGATTTAAACCTGTAACTTTTTCAAGAGTTTCCTTCCAATCACATAGTGTTTGATTGGGAAGACTATACATTAAGTCTATATTAATATTTTTAAATCCTACACTCAGTGCGTCCATATAGTTTTTCTCAAATTCTTTATAACTATGTATTCTTCCTATAAAGTTCAAATGCTTTTCTTGGACAGCTTGTAACCCTATGCTAAGTCTATTGATACCAACTTCTTTCATAGTTTCTAATTTTTCTAGTGTCAGTGTGCCAGGATTGCATTCTATGGTTATTTCTGCGTTTTTGTCTATATTGAATTTTTCTTTTACACTTACAACTACTTCTCTTATTTCTTCAGATGTTAAAATACTAGGTGTTCCTCCACCTATAAATATACTTGTTATTATATCGTTTTTGTCTAAATTGAAATCTTCTTTATTTTTGTATTTATCATCTCTATTTAATTTATTACTGTATAACTCCATTTCTATTTTCAAATCTTCTATATATCTTTTTTTTGAATCTAGGTCCATTTTATAAGAATTAAAATCACAATACTTACATTTTTTCACACAAAATGGGATATGTATATAAAGTCCTAACATTTTATATTCCTCATTTCTTAAAATTATCTTAAAGCATCAGTTATTAAATTATAAATCAAACAAAATAACTCATCAAATAACATATAAAGCATCTTCACTATGTAATATCATAAAAAATTTGGATAAAAGTAGATTTTTACTTTTATCCAAATTTTTCAACTTAAAATAAATGACTATTTTTTCTTCATATAATAATAAACTGGTAATCCAAGTAGGGTTATAAATATACCACCTAAAGATACTGCTGTTGAAGTCAGTATTTGATTTATTATTACAAATAATCCACCTAATATAGCTATAATTGGTATTATTGGATATAAAGGAACTTTATACGGTCTGTGTAAATTTGGTTGTTCTCTTCTAAGCCTTATAACTCCAACAAAAGTCAATACGTAAAATACCCATATTGAAAATATAGTTAAATCTGTCAAAAGATTAAATTGACCAGATAAAGCATATATACATGCTAATACAGTTATGAGCAGTATTGAATTTACAGGAGACCCACCAGAATTTACTTTTAATAAAACCTTAGAAGCAGGCAAAGTTCCTTTTTCAGCTAATGTATATGGTATTCTTGACCCTGTTAATAAATATCCATTTAATGTACCAAACACTGATATTAATATACCCACAGTTATTACTTTTCCACCTAAATTTCCAAATAATTTTTTTGCAACTAATGTTGCTGGTGAAGTAACAGTTGCTAATTCACTTGCTGGCACAACCCAAAGATATGCTACATTTATTATAATATATATTGCCATAACTAATGATAGCCCACCAACTATTGCTCTTGGTAAATCTTTTTCTGGAGATTTCATCTCTCCTGAGATAGCACCGACATTTATCCATCCATCATATGCAAACAACGTTGCTATTAATACTTGTCCAAGTGCGCTTGATACATTAACTCCATCACCTACAAATGGATTTAATATCTCACTACTTTGGCCTTTAATAAATCCAAATATTATTATTAGAGCTAATGGTATCATTTTTCCAATAGTAGCTACTGTCTGAACTTTTCCTCCCAATGATGAACCTATTATATTAAGTAATGATAAAAACAGTATTACTCCAATTGCTATTGGAAGCACAACTGACATATTGTTTGGACTCATATTTAAAAGTTCAGATGCTTGTTGAGCAAATATTACCCCTAATGCTGCTGACGTACCTGGAAAAAATAATACAGTTTGCATCCATCCAGTTAAAAATCCTAATTTTTCTCCATATATTTCTTCAATATAAATCATCATACCACCAGTTTTTGGGATAGCAGCTGATATTTCTGTAGCTGTAAGTCCAGCTGTTATTGTTATAAATCCACCTAAAAGCCATGCTATAATACCTAGTCCTGGAGCTCCATTAGTTGTGGTATATATTGCCTGTGGCTTAAAAAAAACTCCTGAACCTATAACCATACCTACAACAGTAGAAAGAGCTGCTGAAAGACCAATAGTCTTTTGTAGTTGAGTACGCATGATGTCCCTCCTTACTGTTTTATAAGTGCATAAAATATTAATTTTATAAATTTATGGTTTTAGTATTCCCAAAGTTTTTTTTTATATTAACTTACTAACTTTATATTAATTTGCTATACATTTAAAATTATAGAATACCAACCTTCATAATTTCAACCTTATAAAGACTGTCTATTTTTTTAATGTAAATTATATTTACTATCTTAAATTAATTAAATTAAAGTTTAATCTTTTAACTTAAAATGTATATATATCTAATACTTTTCCTTTTAAAATTTCTTTTTCATTTAGTTCTGGATTATTAATAACAATTTCAAGCATCTTATTTAATAGATACCCTATATCTTTACCTGGTTTAACACCTATAGACATTAAATCGTTTCCATTAATAGCTAAGTCTTTAATATGAAAGCATTCATTTTGACTTATTATATGTTTAAATTCCTTTTCACTCTCAATAAGGTTTAATATTTTCTGTTTTGCATATTTTGGGTTTTTAGCAAGTGTGTCAGCCCAATTAACCTTTATTAAATCTTCAAATAGTTCAACGTCTCCAAGTTTATTTAATAACTTTTTAATAATTTTTCTTTTTGGTTCTATTCTATAATCATGATATTGTATTAATATTAAAACTTTATTAATAGTATAATTATCATACTTAAGTCTCTTCAAAATTTGCTTTGCTATTTTGACAGACTCCCTACTGTGACTATAAAAATGGTCAATTCCATTTTTATCTGTCGTTTTAGTAATTTTTTTACCCAAATCATGAAATAACATTGTAAGCTTTAGATATAATTCATCTTCAATTACTTCAGTAGCTATCAATGTATGTTTTCCAACATTATAAATATGATATGGATTATTTTGAATAACATCTTCTAAGTCACATATTTCAGGAATTATAAATTTTAATAATCCTGTTGAAATTAATAAATTTAACTTAGATGAATCAGATATTAGCATTTTATTGAATTCTACTTGAATTCTTTCCATAGACACACATTTTATTAAATCTGCGTTTCTGTAGATACTTTGTTTAGTATCTTCAGCTATTTTAAAATTAAGCTGTGCAGAAAATCTAATCGCTCTAAGCATTCTAAGTGCATCTTCTTCAAATCTATCTACTGGATTTCCAACGCAACGAATACACTTATTTTGTATATCCTCACAACCATTAAATGGGTCAACTAATCCAGTCTTTGAATTGTATACAATTGCATTAACAGTAAAATCTCTTCTTGACAAATCCTTAACTATATCATTTGTAAATTCTATTGAATCTGGATGTCTACCATCACTATAACTTCCATCTATTCTATATGTTGTCACTTCAAATGGCTCATGTTCAATCATGACTGTTACAGTACCATGTTGTATACCAGTTGGAATAGTCCTTTCAAATATCTCTACCACTTTTTCAGGTCTTGCACTAGTTGTTATATCCCAGTCATTTGGAATTTTTTCTAATAAACAATCCCTCACACATCCTCCAACTACATATGCCTCATAACCATTCTTTTCTAATTCTTTAATTATATAATCCACTTTTTTAGGAATTTCTATATTAGTCATAAATATCACCTTTTTTATTTTTTCTTTAATATACTCTTACTTATATTCTCTATGTGTTTAATTAAAATATACCACAAAAAAACTAGATTAATTTAGAAATAATTCTAAAATCACTCTAGCTTTTAAGTATATTTATCTAAATTTATAAAAATTTAATAAATTATTCATCCAACTTAAGTACAGACATAAATGCTTTTTGAGGAACTTCAACAGAGCCAATTTGTCTCATACGCTTCTTACCTTCTTTTTGTTTTTCAAGAAGTTTCTTCTTACGAGATATATCTCCACCATAACATTTAGCAAGTACATCTTTTCTTAAAGCACTTATTGTCTCTCTTGCAATAACCTTATTACCAACAGCAGCTTGTATAGGTATAGCAAATTGATGTCTTGGAATTTCTCCTTTTAATTTCTCACACATTGCCTTTCCTCTAGGGAAAGCACGAGTTTCATGTACAATAAAACTAAGTGCATCAACTTGCTCTTTATTAATTAAAACATCAAGTTTTACAAGAGTAGATGCAACATATCCCTTAATCTCATAATCAAGAGAACCATATCCTCTAGTTCTTGATTTTAAGGCATCAAAGAAATCATAAACAACTTCATTAAGAGGAAGGTCGTAATGAAGCATTACTCTTCTCTCATCTATATATTCCATGTTTAACATATTTCCACGTCTTTCCTGGCAAAGTTCCATAACAACACCTACATAATCTTTAGGAACTATTATATCTCCTTTTACTATAGGTTCTTCTATCATTCTTATCTCAGCTACTTCTGGCAAATTTGCAGGATTTTGTATCATTACAACTTCTCCGTCAGTTTTTGTAACTCTGTATATAACAGATGGTGCTGTAGTT
Organism: Clostridioides sp. ES-S-0123-01; assembly: GCF_020658415.1. Classification (NCBI taxonomy): domain Bacteria; kingdom Bacillati; phylum Bacillota; class Clostridia; order Peptostreptococcales; family Peptostreptococcaceae; genus Clostridioides; species Clostridioides sp. ES-S-0123-01. The sequence goes on along the minus strand of NZ_JACVWD010000004.1, from coordinate 238,941 downwards.
ATTATATCAAGATTAAATTCTCTCTCAAGTCTTTCTTGCATTATTTCCATATGTAAAAGACCTAAAAATCCACATCTAAACCCAAACCCTAGTGCTGCTGAAGTTTCAGCCTCATATTCAAGGGCAGCATCATTTACTTGTAATTTTTCAAGAGCATCTCTTACATTTTCATATTTTTCACCTTCTCCTGGATATATACCACAATATACCATTGGAGTAGCTTTTTTATATCCTGGTAAAGGTTCTTCTGTAGGATTATTTGAATCTGTTATTGTATCCCCTACACGACAGCTTCTTATGTCTTTTATACTAGCAGCAATATAACCAACATCACCAGCTGATAATTCACTAAGTTCAGTTTGCCCTGGAGCCATAACACCAACTTCAGTTACTTCAAACTTTTTCTTAGTATTCATCATTTTTATTGTCATACCTTTTTTAACAGTTCCTTCAAACACTCTAACATAGGCTACAACACCTTTATAAGCATCGTAATAAGAGTCAAATATTAACGCCTTTAATGGTGCTTCATTATCTCCTTTAGGTGCAGGTACATTTTTTACAATATCTTCTAAAACATCTTCTATATTTAAACCTGTTTTAGCTGAAATAAGAGGTGCTTCACTTGCATCAAGCCCTATTATATCTTCAATTTCATGTTTTACTTCATCTGGTCTTGCACTTGGTAAATCTATTTTATTTATTATTGGTAATATTTCTAAATCTTGGTCTATTGCAAGATACACATTAGCTAAAGTCTGTGCCTCAACACCTTGTGCTGCATCGACTACCAATAATGCTCCCTCACATGCTACTAAACTTCTTGATACCTCATAATTGAAGTCTACATGTCCTGGTGTATCTATAAGATTTAAATAATATTCATTTCCATCCTTCGCCTTATACATTAATCTTATATTTTGAAGCTTTATAGTGATTCCTCTTTCTCTTTCAAGATCCATGTTATCAAGTAATTGACTCTTCATGTCTCTTTCACTGACAAGCCCCGTTTGTTGTATTAATCTATCAGCTAAGGTAGACTTTCCATGGTCTATATGTGCAATTATACTAAAATTTCTAGTTCTACTTTGTTTATTGTCCACCTTAAATTCCCTCCTCTTGATTATTCTTATAGTTATCATTTTATATTATATAAAAACTTTTTATATATCAAATTTTAAATTTTTGAATATAAACTAATTGGCATTAAACAAAATTATCCACATTATATGTGGATTATCAAGTCTAACACTAAATATTATATAATATCATAAACTTAAAGTAAATCCTATAAAATATAGTTAATGTGTTTTTATTTTATACAATTAAAGATACATAACTAAAATAAGGCTTATTTTAATCAATAAACCTTATTCACTTATTTCCTACTTATTAAATTTTTCAACGATTTTGTGTATATCAAAATCTGGTATATCAATCTTTGGTATATCAAACTTTGTAATATCAAATTTAATACTTGAGAAATAATTATGTTGCTTTATTCCCAACATACTTTTAGCATTACTATCAACTATAAACACACAAATGGATGTACCTATAATCATAATAACTAAAAATATAATTCTCATAATATACTTATATTTTCTTTGTTTACTTTTACCTTCTATATTTCTTTCTAATCGGCTCATTCAACATGCTCCTAATTACACTAAACAATCTAATTTTTTTGTTTAAAATATTCATCTAAAATTTCAGCAAGATACTTTGTAGTAGCCTTAGATTCTTCTATACTCGTTGCATTATTTCCAATTTCTATTAACATGTGATTTTTAACTGCAAATTGATTAAATCTAGCATAGTCTTTTTCTACTATTGGAGACACCAAGCCTGGATATTTCTTTTCAGCAAAAGCAGTTATGTCATCTGCTAAAGCTCTAAGTTGTGCTTTATTTTCATTTTTTCCTCCTACAACAAAGAAGAATTTAGATACTCTCTCTCCATTTATCATAGTTGTATATTTCAAATGGTCTTTTTCTTTAGTGGCTGGATTAGTTAAATCCCTAGCATCCCTATGTAAATCTATTGCTATGTCCACTGTATTATATTTAGGGAGTATACTTTTTATTGTTTTTAAACTACTTGCATAAGAGTTATTATAAGATGGATAGTCATGGTATTTAGTAGTATGGACTACACCCCATCCCTTACTGTCTAAAGCACTAGTTAATGCATTTCCTACTTCCATTACTGAATTTTTCTTATCTCTTGAATGATAATTTCCATCAGGTGAGTTTGAATAAGTTTCACACCCATGAGTATGATATATCAAAATTCTTGGATTTTCTTTAGTCACTCTTAAGTCATCTTTATACTCTGCACTAGACGCAGTACTAGTTTCAGTTGTATCTGAGTTTTTTGACTCAATATCTGGAACATTTTCTTTACCAACATAAAGTTTTATATATTCTTTTTCGCTTTCTTTCTTATTGTCGGCTTTACTTACATCCTCAGATTTTTTATTTTCATTTTTACTTTCTTTACTTGCTTCTTTATTTTTATCACTCTTTTTATTTTCTGTATTATTTCCTTCGACTTTAGCTTCTGGATAAGATGAATTTACTAAAAACTTTAAAAAGTCATCTTGATTTAAAGCCAATGATTTTCCTGGTAAAATGCATGCTAATATAAAAGTCAAGGTTACTACTTTAATGCATTTTTTAAACATATTTGCTCCTCCTTATTTTACAATCTACCTGGATGTAAAGACCTATTCAGACCTTCACTTATTATTATAGATAGATTTTCAATTGTATCATCTATATCTTTTGGTGTTACGATTAAGTTCTTATCATATGGATCTAATGAATCTTTTATTAGATGATATTTTTCTTCCTCTTTAAGTTTTTTCAACATATTATAAAAACTTTCTGTTTCTTCTGATTGAGATATTAAATTATCTATTGCCATATCCAAAACATCTATAGTAAGAGTTGCTGCGTCAACCACAGTTGGAACTCCTATTGCAATAACATCCACTCCTAAGGTTTCTTTAGTGAGAGATTTTCTTGTATTACCAACACCTCCACCAGGTGATATTCCTGCTGTTGATATTTGTATAGTAGAGTTTACTCTTTCCATTTTTCTTGATGCTAGTGCATCTATTGCTACTACTCTATCTGGCTTAACTTTCTCAACTAGTGACTTCACTACTTCACTAGTTTCTATCCCAGTAACACCCATAACCCCTGGACTTAGAGCTGATACCTCAGTAAAATCATCATCATAATCCTTGTTGTAATTTTTAAAGAGATGTCTAGTTACTAGTGTTTTAGATACACTTTTGGGACCCAATGCATCAGAAGTAATATTTCTATTTCCAAGACCAATTACTAGTGTCTTTTTATTTTTGTCTTGTCCAAATACATCTACTAATTCATCTTTTAGATAATTTATCATCTCTTCTCTTGACTCATCATCATCAAACTTCATAAGATTACTTTCTAGGGTTATATACTTTCCTATATCTTTGTTCATTATCTCTGAACCTTGTTCATCTATTACTTCAACTTTTGTTACAACACAATTTTCTAATTCTTTAGTTTCTATTTCCACCCCAGGAATACTACTTCCTTCTTGAGATTTTTCACACATTTCACTAGCTTCTAAAGCCAAATCTGTTCTTACATTAATCATATAAACCTCCAGTATAAATTAAATGCTAATTATAATTGTTAACAAAATTTAGTATTTTATAACAAAAAACTATAAATTTATTTAAAACAAGTAAAATTAAGGCTTTCAATGTAAGAAAATTGAGTTTGGTCAGTAAATAGTCAGTAAACTTCCTTAACTATCATCTATTTACAAATATAAAAAGGTAGCAACTATTTATATAGGCGCTACCTTTTAATCTATTTATCAATTTCATATTATCAAATTCCTGTCAAATTTTCATTCATTATACATTTCTTTTTTATCAAAATAACTTTATAATTTCTATATCATTTCATTCTGTTGAAAAAATGGTTCAGCAATCTCCAACCACTCATTTGGCAAATAAATAGCTAGATAACCATGATTATATCCCTTAGCTTCATAAATTTTACAAGAAGGTACATAAGACTGAAACATCTTTGCAGAGTTTTTTACACATTTCATTTCCTTTTCACCATACCAATACATCACTTGTGCTGTAGTTTCTCTTAAACTCTCCTTAAGTGTGTACTTCATCATATAAGTACGATACATAGCATAGAGTGTTTCTTTTCTGACATGTGGCATATCTTTCATATAATAGTTCTTAATTTCATCTGGATATTGCATGTTTTTTGGAAATAATTTTGACATCATAGCAATTTGAAATCTACAAGCTTTTTCACTAAATAAAAGCCCTCTAAAAAATCGAATCGACATCATACAAGCTCGTGCCATATTGGGTCTAGGATAGCAAATACTGCCATCAATAATTGCCTTTTCAGTAATATCTGGTTTTCGAGATAAAATCTCTATAACAATCTGTCCACCAAGAGATACTCCACACAGAGAAAAAAGATGACCACCACATTCTTCATCTATATATTTCATCAATTTATCTGCTGTATCCTCTGTAGAAATATATGTAGTCTTGTATTCTTCTCCATGACCATCCAGTGTAGGAAGTATTACATGATAGTATTCAGACAATACTCGTGCTTGTCGTAAATAATTCCACCATGCATTCCCACCTCCATGAATCAGCATGATATGTGGATTGTTTTTATTCCCAAATTCATGAAAGTTCATATATAATGCCTCCTTATAAAAACAAAATGTTTGTTATTTCTTCTTCTCATCATTTTTTGCAGGTGGAGAAGATATAATTGAGAGTTTTCGGAGTTTTAAATCTGATTTGGGTTCTTGGTCTATGTATGGCTTCAATAAATCAACTATACTTTGAAGAAGATTTTCATATTCTCTATCAGTTATATATAACAATGCTGAAGTGAAAAATACATTGTCTTTCTTATGGTCTTGATTTTTTAAACTAAAATATTCATTCATTTCTTGCATCAAACCCATATGAAATGCTGTAGAGAGTGAAACAGATGCATCTACTTCCATATCCAAAGCATATTCCTTTAATGAATAAATTTTTTCAATTGTACCACGTACACGATTTTCTTTAACTACTTCAATCATATTGTTATCTTCCAAAATTTTAACATGGTGGTAAACTGTTGCACGAGGAATATCACTTAGATACTTCACAATATCAGATGTACGAACACTACCATGAATTCTGATATACTGTAAAATTCGGAGTCTAGCTGGATTTAAAATTAGTTTTGTTGTATCCACTTTATCAATCCTTTCTTTAATCCATAAAATTATTATAGTCTAATTTTTTAGACTATACAAGAGTATGATATAAAACTATTAAACAGTCAACAGTAATAAAAATAGCGATAGTATAGTTCTGCTTATCTGCGACAATAAAAAAATTACCTTTAATTAATAGAAAAACTTTCATATTAACCATATAAATTCATATTTTTATAAAATTTATTACTAAGTCCATAAAAATGAGTAATTTCTTGTATTATCTTATAATTATTGGAAATACTATCAAAATGTATGTTAATAATTTGTATTATTTCAAGATATATGTTACAAAAATAAAATATTAAATTGTATCTATTAAAATATTTAAAGAACAAAATATATCAACATAAAAACAAAATATTTCAAATTATTTATACATAATTTATAGTCTAAAAAATCAAAACAAAAAACATTATTAAAATATATAAATAATAATCCTTGATTTTTAGATTTATTTCTGTTAAAATCTAATATGTTGACGATGAATATGAGAAAAAAATACAGGGAGGTGAACACGGTGGCAAATATAAAATCAGCTAAGAAAAGAATAAGTGTTATCGAAAAGAAAACTGCTTTAAATAGAGTTAGAAAATCTCAAATAAAAACTGCAATAAGAAGATTCGAAGATGCTGTTGCAGCTGGAAACAGAGAGGATGCTGTTGTTAAGTTCCAATACGCTCAAAAAAGAATATACCAAGTAGCTTCTAAAGGAACTATACATAAGAATGCTGCAGCTAGAAAAGTAGCTAAATTAGCTCAAAAGTTAAACGGTATGAACGCTTAATTACCAGTTTATATTTCTTATATATAATAACCCCTATGTAGGGGTTTTTTATTTTGGAAATTTATACAATAAAAAATAAATAGTTAGACATATTATAGTAGATTATATACTCTTAGACTCAATCTAGCCTACTTGTACTTTGAACTATAACATATCTTGCTATTTATTTTTTATTAATGTATAATTTTTTTTACACTGCTTGTCTTTTACAGTATCTACTAACCAACATTTCTACTGCTAAGGTATCCCTTATAAGACCTGTTTTTATTTTATAATCACTTTCTAATATATAGTTTAAAATTTCTATGATTATATCATCAGAAAAGTTCTTAGCCTGCTTTAATGCTTTTCCTATTACAAATTGATGAATTTTTAATTTATCTGCTATAAATTTTGCTGAGTATCCCTCTAATTGTAATTGTCTTACTTGCATAACTATTTTAAACTGTCTAGCTATCATAGAAAATATACCTAAAACAGATTCGCCCTCCTGTATCATATCATTCAATATTTTCATTGCATTAGAAGCACTTTGCTCTCCAATATAATCAATTAACTTAAATATATCATTTTCAACCTTTTTAGGAGATAATTTATCTATTATATCATTAGTTACACTATTTCCCTTTCCAACAAATGAGCTAATTTTATTTATCTCGTTTTCTAAGTCTGATAAAGTCTTTTCACTACTTTTATCTCTATATCCTTCTTGTTCAATAAAATACATTATCTGAGAGTTTTCTATTATAACTTCATTTAGAGCAAAAGATTTTTTTATCCACTTAAATAAGTCCATATCAGAAAGCTTGTCACAGTTAAAAACAATTCCATTATTACTTATCTTTTTAACTAAAGATTTTCTTTTGTCAATATCTCCGTATACAACAAAAACTATGGTAGTAGTGTCTGGAGTATTATCTAAATGCTCTATCAAGTATTTTTCGTCACTATCTGTAAAATTCTTTTTCTTTCCTTTTAGTAACTCAAAGTCTTTTACTATTACTATTTTTCTATCATCCATAAAAGGAAGTGTCTCTATAGAGCTTATAAGCTGATTTAAGACTATTTCCTTTCCATCTATTATATCTAAGTTAAAATCGAGCATTCCTTCGTTTAAATTCTCTTTAAAGACTTTTATTGCATTTTCTATTAAATAATACTCTCTGCCATAAAAAAGATACATTTTCTCAAGTTTTTTATCTTTTATATTCCTTATAATATCCTTGTAATCCATTTTCTTGCTCCTTTATCTCTTTTCCTTCTATGTAAAATATGTAAAAAAATACTCCTATGTAATAAATCACTACAATATAAAGTTTAGGGTTATCTATATCAATATATGTAAAATTTAAATTGCTGAGTTTCTCTAGTAAAAAAAATATGATTTCTATCAATGTACTGTTAAATAAAGCTATTATTTTAGCTATTACTACACTTATTTTAAATATTATTAAACTTGCAATACTCAAATACATTATTATACCTATAAATGGCACTATGATTAAATTTCCTATGATTGAAACCAATGGTATACCTTTAAATGTATAATATATTATAGGCAAGGTTAATATATTTGACGATATTGTCAATGATACCATACTTAATTTTATAATACTATTTATTTTATTGTAAAATATTAGTATAGAGAATGTAGCTAAAAAAGATAATTGAAAACTTACATTATATATAACATAGGGGTTATTTATAATTAAAACTATCCCTATTAGAGACAGTGTTGATATTCCATCCTTTTTTCTATTAATAAAGACTGATAAATAGAAAACCATAACAAATGTTATAGACCTAATTATAGATGGAGACGCACCTACCATTATACAATATAAAGATATAAAAATCGACAATATTAATAATTTATACAATTTATTTATACCTCTTAATAAAAAAGCAATTACAACACATAGTATGCCTGTATGAAGACCAGATATAGATATTACATGGCTAGTTCCTGTTCTGGTGAACATTTCTTTTTGCTCATCTGTCAGATTTTCAACTTCTGCTAACAATATAGAATTTATAAAATCCGAATTTTTCTTATATAAATATCTATACGTTTTATTTATGTAAAACTTTACTTTACCTATTAAGTCATATATTTTATTCTTACCAATAATTTTATAGCTATTTATATATATTATACCTTTATATCCAGTGCTTTTTATATACCTTCCATAATCAAAATCTTCATATTTCATTTTAGCTAAACTTTTAAATTTGCCTGTAATATTAACTTTCTGACCAATTTTCAAATTTTTAGTTCTTGTGTAATCATTTATTAAGAAAGCGCCTACTTTATACTGATTATATCTAGGCTTTTCAAGTCTTCCTTTAACTGTTCCTTGTATAGTTATTATCTTATCATTAAATTTTTCATCCTCTTTCTTCTTATTTGTGATAATAAAAGATACAGCTATCACAAATATTAATATAATTAGTAAAGGTCTTCTTATTTGAATCATAATCACTCCTCTATAAAACATATTATTTAGATTATTTTCAAATAAATATTTTTTAAACAAAAGAAATTATTCTATAAACAAAAGAATACGTCAAAAGATTTATTAAAATCTTTTGACGTATTTTCATTTCTATATATATTCATTTATATAATTATCTTTTTTAGAAAAAATGCAATTAAGTATTTCTATTGTTTTTTTTGAAATACCCTTTATATTATTTAATAAAAGTGCTTCTTCAATGTCTATATAAGAAAATGCCAATTGTGTTAAAGCATTTATATCTAATTTAATATCAAAACACTCTTGAAGCTCATCTGTACATTCTTTATTTAATTTTTCTAACATTACTTTTTTATTTTGTATAGATATTTTGAATAGTCCATTATTCTCTTCTATATATTTATCTTCTATATATAATTTTATAGAGCCATTAATATCCTTATCAATATCTATATCTTCAATAAATTGCTTTACATTTATAACTCTTCCCATCATAAAAGGTTTTATTTTTATCTCACAGTCTTTAGGATTGTCTAATATAAACCTTATCTTATCTATCATAGGAGTAGCTATAGTAACTATCTTACATTGAGTATTGTGATTATATATAAATTTAAGCATTGATTTAAGGGCATCTATGTTTTTATAAAATAGCTCTCTGACAAACATTTTATCTCCTTGAAGAAAATAAATTACATATCCATCTTTTTCACTATCTTCATGGATATATAAATGTCCATCTTCACTTTGGATTTCTTTAAATAAGTTTTCATAATAATGTTCATCTTTTAACACATTACCATTAACCTCATTTAAAAATACTTTATCTATTTTAATTAAATCATCAATTTGTGATAAATTAGCTTTTATCATTTTTCCATTTGCCTTGAAAGTTTTTAAATCATCTGTTTTGATAGTATATTCAATTTGGTCATAACAATGCTCATATCCAAACCTTCTATAAAGTCTATAATCAATTGGCATTAATATAGATACTAGTTGTCCTTTCTTATACAACTCATTTAAAGTAAATTTAATAACTTTACTCATATAGCCAGTTCCTCTCCCCTCAGGAAGTGTGGAAACCCCTACTACATACGATGTATTGTATACCTTACTATTTAAACTTAATTTATACTGGTTTAGCTGAAGAGAGGAAACAATTTTTCCTTCATCTAAAGCTATTACAGTATTTTCATATTTATATTTATCATTAAAATAGTATTTCATAAAACTTTCACTATCATTAAAGCAATAACTCCATATTTCTTTTATACTTTCTATTTCTTCTTCTTTAGCATACCTAATCTCCATATAGTTTATTAAGCCTCCCTAACACTGTACTTTTCAACAAATCTACAAGGGTGGTAAGAAAGTTTAGCTTTTCTCAGACCTTCAATACCTAAGTCTTCTTCTCTATTTACAAACTCAACATCTTTAAATTCACTTACTAAAAATTGTTGGTTTATAAATGGATATAAACCTCTTATATCTGGATTGGCTTTTTCTATATGAATTAATGCCATGTTTTTATTTAAAAGCTCTCCGATACTAAATGCTTCTAATTTTCCATCCACATATACACCAAATACTTTTACTTTATCTTTTAAAATATCATAATTGTTAAATATCTTTTTGATACCAACTAATTCATCATCCATACTTTCATCAAATTCGTTATTTTCTTCTTTGTTACTTTCCCATTCTTTCATTAATACTAAACATTCATTGAAGTTTTCTTTATCTAATAATCTTGCTTCATATCTACCTGCATATTCTTTTAAGAAATAATTTATATGATTTCTCTTCTTTTGATTCTTTTTACCTGCTAGCGTTCTTAAACTTTCTGCATCATAGATATAATCAAATAAATCTCTTTCTTCTATATACTCAAATCTATTTGGGTATTTTTCTTTTAAAAATTCTACCACTTCAGTAGTAATACCTCTTAAGTATATCTTTTTGTTGTTATGTGAAAAATACTCAAGTACAAAATCTACAACTTCTGGAAGTTTGTCTTTTTTAGCAAGTGGTAATATTGAGAAACTATCTCCTTCATATTCACCAACTAAAACAGCAAAATCTTCACCTATATAGTATCCTGTCTTATAAACATGTTGCCACATATATAAAGTACTAAAACAGTACTCACAAGCTTCATAATCTACTAAATCAAAATAAGGGTCTAGCTCCTTTTTTGAATTTAGTTCAATATCTTTGAAAAACATAAAATCCTCCTACCTTTTTATTGCTTAATTTTTTAAAATTTTATTTTGTATCTATAAAAACTCCAATTTAGTTATGGTATTAATTTCACTTATATTGTCTAAAATATAAAATAGGATAGTTCCCATATATCTTATATTACCCATCATAAAATTATATAAACATGTAATGACTGGAGTGATTTTTTATTGAGAAATAAAATTTTTTTATTAATACTTATTATAATATCACTTTTAAGTGCTTGTGACAAAAAATCTCTACTATCTATACATATAATAGATGTTGGACAAGGTGATAGTCTTTTAGTTCAAACACCTACAAAGAAAAATATATTAATTGATGGAGGTGATGAAGATAGTGGAAATATAGTTACTAGTTACTTGAAACAAAAAAGAATAAAAACCATTGATATAATAATAGCTACGCATCCAGATTCAGACCATATAGGAAGTCTTGATAATGTCATAAAAAAATTTAATGTAAACTCCATCTATATGCCTGAACAATCAACAGAAAGTGAAGCTTATCAAAATCTAATAAGTTCTTGTAATGATAAAAACCTATCTATACAGTATCTATACAGAGATGATGTTTTAAATATCGATAACAATATAAATATATATGTATTAAGTCCTTCATATATACAGGAAGAACCTAATTTAAACTCAATAGTTTTTAAATTAAATTTTAATGACACCTCATTTTTATTTATGGGCGATGCTGAAGAAGCAATTGAAAAAGAAATTTTACATTATTTTAAATTAGATAACATCAATTTTATAAAAATCGGTCATCATGGAAGCAATTCATCAACTACTTTAGAATTTATTGAAAAAATTCATCCAGATATAGCCGCAATATCGTGTGGATATAAAAATCAATATGGACATCCTCATAAGGAAGTTATCAATAATTTAAAACAAAACAATATATCAATTTATAGGACAGATAAAATAGGTGATATTGTTTTTTATAGTGATGGTAAAATGATATTTACAAAACACAACTATAAAATAGACACTTAACATAAGAAATAAAACTGTAACTACATAACAGAACTAGGCTAAAAGTATCAACATAAAATGGTTTTATATTGATGCTTTTAGCCTTTAAAATATGTCCATAAAATTTATAGATAAAATATTTAGCATTATTACCCTAATAATTCATTAACTATTACAGATGCAATTACTAGACCTCCAACAGATGGCACAAATGATACACTACCTGGTGTTACCTTTTTACCATTCATGACTTTCTTTTTAAGTTCTATTGGTTGTTCAGTTGAATATACCACCTTTAATTTTTTAATTCCTCTATCTCTAAGCTCTTTTCTCATGACTTTAGCTAAAGGACAAGTACTTGTTTTGTGTATATCAGTAACAACTATTTTAGTTGGGTCCAATTTATTTCCCATACCCATAGAACTTATTATTTTTAAACCTCTTTTTTCACATGTTTCAATTAAATGTATCTTCGAGCTTACCATATCTATTGCATCCACAACATAATCATATCTTTCTGTTAGTATTTCACTACTAGTATCTTTATTATAAAGATTTCTTATTTTTTTTATATTAATATTAGGATTTATATCTAAAATTCTTTCTTCCATAACATCGACTTTATATTTTCCCACAGTTGAATGTAATGCTGGTATTTGTCTATTTATATTTGTTATATCTACATCATCAAAATCAACAATAGTGAGATTACCCACTCCAGCTCTTGCTAAAGCTTCAACAGTAAAACTACCTACTCCTCCAACTCCAAATACTATTACATTTGAATTTTTAAGTTTTTCTATACCATCATCTCCAACTAGAAAACTAGTTCTCGTTGTAAAGTTATTTTCCATTTTTCCACTCTCCTAGACTTTTATATACCTAATATTAGTATTAGAAAATTCACATTATATAATACTAGATATTATATATTACTAAAACTAAATTATCTCAAAATAATTTTTAAATTTAAAAAGGTATCTTTTAATATTAAAAGATACCTTTTATACTGGCGGGAATGCGTGGGAATCGAACCCACCTAAGAGGCTCTTAACCCCTCATACTAGTTTTGAAGACTAGAGGGCACACCGGCACCCATCCACTCCCATAACGAAACGTTTCTCAACGAAATCTATAATATCATATATTTTGACTCTTTGCAACAATTTTTATAGATTAATTTGATAGCAAATCATATTTTAAATAGTTTTTATCTATAGCAATTAATATTTATATATCTTCTTATTATATTTATAACTATATTTATAAACTTAAAAACTGGAAACCATATTTTAATTATCTATAAAGAATTTTTCCTCTATTTAATCAAAATACAATTTCCAGTATAAATATAAATTATTTAATTATTTTAATATACGTATATCTATAGTTTTTCTTCCCCAATTGTAAACTGTCTTTGAATCATTCATAAATATATCAATTTTATTTCCTTTTATCGCACCACCACAGTCTTCAGCAGTAAATACCATATCAAATTGAGGTATATATACTTTCGTTCCATATGGTATAACCTTAGGGTCTACAGCTATTGTTCCCCACTTAGGCTTTGTTCCTGTTGCAGTTATACTATGACCAGAATATGCAGTTGCTACAACTCTCATACTTCTACCATTGTTACTACTGCTACTACTTGAAGAAGATGAAGCCATCCTTCTTGAACTTTCTCCCCTTGATGAAGCTACTTGCATTTCTACTTTTGTTCCTTTATTTACAACTTTATTAACTGGCTCAGATGTAACAACTTTTTTCACAAATTCCTTTTCTACTTTCTTGCCATTGTGATAAGTTTCTTTATATACTAATTCACTTTTACCAGATTTTCCTTCTTCTTTAACTTTAGAATCTCCTTTTGACAAAGAGTTATCTTCAACAACTGTAACTTCAAACGGAATGTCTTTAGTCTCTACAACTGTTTTTTCCTTAACATCAATTACTTCTATTTTATCTCCATTAGATAACTTTGAATTTACATCCAAACTAACTATATCATTTCCATCATAGCTAATGTTTTGGGCTTCCAAAAGGTCTCCTACATTAGAACTAAATGTAGATACAGTTCTTTCTTCTCCTTTTACTACTAATGTTACTTGTTTATTAAGTGCAGAGTATCCAGATAAAATTCCAACTGATAAAACAACCGCCATTGCCGAGACTTTAACATTACTCAATTTCTTTAAATTCATATAAAATTTCCTCCCTCAAATTTTTTACACTATATATTTTGCTACGTAATATTCTGCTTCGTAAATTTCTTTTTTGTTTTTTGTGTAACTAAATTGTAACTATTTTTTCAAGAGTTGTCAACTTGACAAAAAAATAGAAATATGCATACATAGTATTTTCAACTATTGAAGCATATTTCTATTAGTTACAACAATGTCATTGTTTATTGTTGTTTTGTTATCATTTTGTTACCTTTTATCTTTATATATTTTCTATCTGCCAATTGATAGGTTCTTTTCCTAGCTTTTCGAGAATTTCATTTATCTTAGAGAAGTGCTTACATCCAAAAAAACCTTTACTTGCTGATAATGGACTTGGATGAGGTGCTTCCAAAATATAATGCTTACTTGTATCAATCAATTCTACTTTTTTACGCGCATTACTTCCCCACAGTACAAAAATTACTGGGTCTTCACGGTCACTTAAAATAGAAATCACTCTATCTGTGAAAATTTCCCACCCTTTATTTTTATGAGAATTGGCTTCATGTGCTCTAACAGTAAGTGCTGTATTTAAAAGTAACACACCTTGGTCTGCCCAAGGCATTAAGTATCCATTATTAGGTATAAAGCATCCTAAATCTTCTTTCAACTCTTTGTACATATTTAATAGAGATGGTGGAGTTTTTACTTGTGGTTGAACTGAAAAAGCTAAACCATGAGCTTGATTATCTCCATGATAGGGGTCTTGTCCTAGTATTAAAACTTTTGTATCTTTATATGAAGTGTGTTTTAAAGCTTCATATATGTTATGCATATTAGGAAAAATTTGACGTGTCTTATATTCATCTATAAGGAATTTTCTTAAATTTAAATAATATTCTTTTTCAAATTCTTCCTTTAATAATTCATTCCAATCGTTTCCTAAATTAACCATAGTTATCACCAATTCCTTTCAGCTATTTTTATTTATTGTTTTATTTAGAAATTATGTCCTCTTGATTGTCATTTTTTTCATTAGTATTTATTTTTATGCTCACTCTGTTAGGTATACAAACTATACTTTGACTTGGTTTGTTTATAAAACCTGTATGTACACACACCTTATCAGGACATGAAGCATCTATTATCTCCACACCTTTGTCATGAATTTTAACTATATTGTACCCTCCTCTATTTTCTATTTTAAATTCTTCTTTGGCATTTATTGAAACAGTCTTATACAATTTATTATCTACATAAATTTCAATACTTCCAGCATTTTTAGAATTTATAACATTTATTATTCCATAACATGCTGTGATAACAATCAAAACACCTAAAATAAGAAGAATGTCTTTTTTCTTCATTTTTTGTCCTCCTATGAAATTATGCTATAATAAGATAATAACACAATTTCATAGGAGGAATATACCATGAATAAGAAAAAAATCACATTTATTTTTGTGATATTGATTTTAGCATTAATTTTATTTTCATTTTTTAGGAGTTCAAGTCAAAATACTAAATATAGTAAGACAAGCTATTACCTTGGTACAGTAAATGAAGTTACTATATTTAATATAAAAGAATCAAAAAGTGATAAAATTTTAAATGAATGTGATTCAATTTTAAGATATATTGATAACAAGATGAGTACCCATATACCAGGAAGCGATGTTTCTAAAATAAATGATAATGCTGGTAAAGATTTTGTCAAAGTTTCTGATGATACATTTTTTGTTGTACAAGAGGCTATAGAATACTCTAAGTTGTCAAATGGATACTTTGATATAACAGTTGGTCCACTATCCAATCTATGGGCAATTGGAACAGACAAGGCTAAAGTCCCAAATGACTCTGAGATAAACGAACTTCTGCCGCTCATTGATTACAAAAATATTATATTAGATGAAAAAAATAAATCTATAAAGTTAGCTAAAGAAGATATGAAAATTGATTTAGGGGCAATAGCTAAAGGATATGCTGCTGATAAAATCGTAGGCTATTTGAAATCAGAAGGTATAAAAAAAGCTTTAGTAAACTTGGGAGGTAATATATTTACTTTAGAAGATAGCAAAAATAACAAACCTTTTAAAATTGGTATTCAAGACCCAACTAGCAAAAATGGAGAATCTATAGGGAATATAGAAACTACAAATAAATCTGTTGTTACATCTGGAATTTATGAGAGATTTATAGAAAAAGATGGTAAAATATATCACCATATGTTAAATCCATTTACAGGATACCCTTTTGAAAACAACTTAAGCAGTGTTACAATAATCTCTGATAAATCTATTAATTGTGATGCTTTATCCACTTCTACATTTGGACTTGGACTTGAAAAAGGTATGGATTTAATTAATAGTATTGATAATGTAGATGCTATATTTATAACCAAAGATAAAAAAGTATATTTAACTAATGGCATACAAAATAATTTTAAACTTACAGACAAAGCTTTTTCTATTAAAAAGTTCAATAAATAATGAGTTTAAATAATAACTATATCTATTATGCATACAAATTTATACATACAAATTTAAATAACTCTAATATAACTAATGTAAATTTAAGTTTTATATAAAATATGGTATATACTAAGTAGTCTAAAACAAATTGTACTTATGTATATACCATATTTATAGCTTGATTTGTATAAAACACTACCCATTACGCTTTAACTTTCGATAATAAATAACTCCTACAACATATAAAACAATCCACAAAACAAATAAATATATGATTATTACCAATGAGTTGTATATATCTAATGCATTTAGTACAGAGAAAACAAAAGCAGATATAGGAATTATTATCATACATACAATGTAAGCATATCTTCCTGCTTTATCTCTATACATAACATTTCTTTCATCATGAAGATTAATGTTTTCTATTTCGAGCTTTTCTTTGTATTCTTCTTTATGCTTATTCCAGTAAAAGTAACGATAAATGGCAGAAATTCCACCAAATCCAAAGCCTCCTGCTAGTCCAGCAAACAAAGAACCTAACTTATCACCATTCATTAAACAAAGAAACAAGAAAATAACACCTAAAACTACAAATACAATTCCTATTCTTAAATTTTTCTTTTCCATGAACTATTTCTCCTTCCATAAAAATATTTCTTCAATCGACATTTCAAAAAAATCAGATATTTGAAATGCAAGTTCTAAAGATGGATTATATTTTCCATTTTCAATAGAACTAATCGTCTGCCTTGAAACCTTAAGAATTTTTGCAAAATCTTCTTGATTAAGACCTTTTTTCTTTCTTAAATCCTCTACACGATTTTTCAAAAAGATTGCCTCCTTTTTGTAAAGTTTCCTTTACATTTATAATATACCACTTGCTTTTATTTTTGTAAAGGAAACTTTACAAAATATATATAAAAATAGACATTTCATTAGAAATGCCTATCATTAAACATATTTAATTTTATAATTGAATTACATCTTGATGTCTATAAACCTTATTTTTTAATCTTTTTTAGTACATCTTTGAAACAACCTACATTTTTTTATTTTTAATAAATAACTCAACTAACTTTTTATAACGACTTTACAAACAAATCCATTCTATTTAATGCCTCAATTACATTTTCTTTTTGAGTTCCTAAATTTATCCTAACATACTTTTCTCCATCTTTTACAAAGTGACTTCCATCTTCTATTAGCACTCCTGTATTGACAGCTAACCTATCTGTAAATTCACTTGCACTTAGTCCTAGATTGCTTATGTCCATCCAAGCCAAATAAGACGATTCCATCTTCATTAGTTTAATCTTCTCATATTTATTTACCCAATTCTCTAAAAGTTCATAATTTGATTTTATATACTCATTTACGTTCCTTAACCACTCTCTACATTCATCATAAGCTGTTATTAATCCTATTATTCCAAATACATTTGGAGAAGTTATAGAATTTTGTTTTAGTTTCTTTCTAAAAGTATCTCTTATGTCCTTATTTATAACTATTGAATAAGAGGTCTTTAATCCTCCAAGATTAAACCCTTTATTTGGTGATGTCAATAGGATAATATTTTCTAAAAGTTCTCTTTCAAGCTTAAGAATAGAATTAAATTCGCCATAATGAATATGCTCTGCATGTACTTCATCTGCAACTAAAATAACATTGTTTTCTTTACATATAGTTGCTACTTTCGTCATTTCTTCAATTGACCAAATTCTTCCTGATGGATTATGTGGTGTACAAAACATCATTAACTTAGGTTTATTTTCTTTAATTTGAGATTCTAATCTATCAAAATTTATATAATATCTATCATTTATCACATCTAATGTATTACAAACTACATTTACACCCTGCTTTTTAGCTGATGATTCAAATGGGTCATAAACTGGTGTATTTAATATTATACTATCTCCTTTTTTACAAAAAGCTTGTACTACATAGTGAAGTGTTGACACAGTTCCATAAGTCAATGTAATCCATTCTCTTTCTACATTTACTTTATGCATATCATTTTGCCACCCAATAACTGAATCATAAAATTCATCATAACAGTATGTATATCCAAATACACCTCTTTTTACAGCTTCAATAAATTTACTTTCTATTTCTGTTGGTATTTTAAAATCCATATCAGCAATCCACATTGGTACAAAATCTTCTTTAATATCTCCAAATTTATCTCTTATAATATTTAAATCCCACTTTCTACACTTTTCACTTACTCTATCTGGTCTATCATCAAAATTATACATTTAAATTTACCTCGTCTTTTCTTATTATTATAAAAATACTTAGCTACAATTTATTTTTAATTTACAACTATTAAATCTTTGGTAGATATAGTCAATCTCATACACCCATCTTGAGTTATAAGTACATCATCTTCAATTCTTACTCCTCCAAGTTCTGGCACATATATACCAGGCTCTATAGTTACAACCATGCCTTCTTTTAATACTTCATTTGATTCTGAAGTTAATGCTGGATACTCATGAACCATAATACCTACACCATGACCCAGATTGTGTCCAAAATTATCACCATATCCATATGAACTAATTATATCTCTTGCAACCTTATCTATTTCACCAGCAGTCATACCTGGCTTTAAAACCTTTATACACTCTTCATTAGCTTTCTTTACTATATTATATATTTTTTCTAGTTCTTTATTTGTAGTTCCCATACAAATAGTTCTAGTAATGTCTGAACAATAATTATTATACTTTGCTCCAAAATCGAATGTAACAAAATCTCCATATTCTATAATTTTTTCACTAGCTTTTCCATGAGGTAAGGCTCCTCTCAAACCAGATGCAACTATAGTGTCGAATGATTCTTTTTGTCCGCCTAATTCTTTTATGAATCTTACAATTTCATTTTCTACTTGTCTTTCAGTCATACCAACTTTTATAAAGTCAATTATATGATAAAACGTAGCATCTACTATTTCACAAGCTTTTTTTATATATTTTATTTCATCTTCATCTTTCTCTTTTCTTAAAGTAGATAAATCAATTGATTTTAAAGTTACATTTAATTTGTTATTCATACTTTTATATGAGTCAAAAGATACTTCACTTCCTTCAAAGCCAATTTCTTTTATATTTTGATTTCTGCAAATATCATTAATTATATCAAAATACGTTCTATTTTTATCCATTAATATAACATCAAATAAATCTGATTTTCTTTTAACTTCTTCAAAGTATCTAAAATCTACTATTATATATTGTTTATCTTTCGTTATAAAAACATAGCCTGATGAACTAAATAGATTTCCAATATAAAACTTATTGGTAGAACTATTAATAAGAATTCCATCTACATTATACTCTTTAAGATACTTTCTTATTTTTTCTATTTTATTCATAATTTTATCTTCACCACCCTTAATTAGTCATATAGGTAAGGCTGGTAATATTGTTTCAATCAATATTACCAGCCAAGGTTATTATAGATAGTAAAATTTATAAATTAATCAATATAATCTACAACAAGTTTACCATCCTTTATTAATTTATTTCTGTAAAATACATTTCCTACAGCTATGAATATAGCACCAACTGCTATACCTATTACATATCCAAATAAGTTATCTACTAGAGGCCATGCCCATATAGCTGACTCTGGGAACCACTGAATTGCCCCTAAAACTATACCTGTAATAGCTCCTATTATACTTCCTACGATATTTAAAGGTATAACAAAACCTGGTCTCTCAAGTGCAAATGGTATTGCTCCCTCTGATATACCCATAAATGATAGGAATATAGAAGTTTTTCCTGCTTGATAGAATTGTCTATCATATACTCTTCTTCCCACTAATCTTTTATCTAATAAAGTTGTAAGTCCTAATCCAATTGGAGGAACAACTATAGCTATTGTTCTTGCTGTTATTGGTAGTACATTTTCTGTAGTCAAACCAAGTGCAACGAATCCTGCTGCTTTATTTATTGGCCCACCTAAGTCAAATGCTGTAGCTGCTGCTAAAGCTGTTGCATATACATATTCTCCCGCTGCTCCTGCTGCTGTTAAGAAGTTTTTCATACTTTCATTAATTAATCCACCAAATGGAGTTATTATAAATATCATCAATACCATACAAGTTAATGATGCTATTAGTGGTATTAAAAATGTTGTTTTAAAAGCTAACCAGTTATGAGAAACTTTTATAGATTTATTTAACCATTTTACAAAATATCCTATTATAAATGCGATTAATATTGCACCTAAGAATCCTGATGCAACTGGTACAACTTCTGTCCATTGTCCATCTACGAATTGTGGTACACCTACAGGTTTATTAGCTATATATCCACCTATAAATCCTGCTATTAGGGCTGTTTTTCCACCTATAGAATTTGCACAGAATGCTGCAAATAGTGGTATTGCAAATCCAAACAGAGTAAATCCGAAGTTTGACATTAATTGTGCCATGTTTAAAAGGCTAAGTTTAAATCCTGTAAATTCACCTGAGTTCATAGCATCAACTATACCTACAGATGGGTCAAGCCCTAATATTGCATATGGTATTAATTGAGATAAAGCTCCTATAAGTCCACCCATTACTAAGACTGGTATCATATATGATATACCTGTCATTATATGTTTACTAATTTCTTTCCATTTTCCATTTCCCTTTGATTGAGTTGGATTAGATGGAGTAGTTTTTCCTGCGTTATTGCCTCCTGTTGTAGAAGCACCTGAACTGTTTATAACTTTTTTCTTGATTGCCATTCTATTTCCTCCACAGTAAATTTATTATATTCCTAAATCCTCTTCTATTTCCTTTATAACACCTTCTGCATTCTTTATAGCCTCTTGTAATTCAACCTCATAAACTTCACAACCATCAAATCTTTCCATACCTTCTGGTGTTATTGCTACTGCATGTATTATCATAGTTGCTCCTAATATGTCTTCTCTTGTTAATTCATTTTGCACACCATCTGCACCTTGAGTTTCAACTTTTGCTTCATAACCTAATGCCTTTGCAGCTTGCTCTATTGCTTCTGCTGCCATAAAAGTGTGAGCTAGTCCCATTGGACAAGCACATAATGCTACTAATTTTTTATTCATTTTAAATTCCTCCTATTTACTTTAATTAATTATTTTTATTTTAACTTTAGTATTTATCTATAAACCTAAAGCTTCATTTATTAAATTAGCGATTTCTTCCACATTATCACTCTTTAAAAGAGAATCTTTAAAATCTTTATTTATTAATTTTCTTGAAAGAGACGATAATAATTTAAGGTGTATGTTTTCTTTACTTTTTCCTGGCATAAGCAAACTTATTGCCAACTTGACATTGTCCTCACCTTCATTCCAAACAACATTATCATTAAACTTTAGTACCACTACTGCTGGATTTTCAATTGCATCATTTTTAGTATGAGGTATTGCTATAGATTCTCCCAAATTTGTAGTAAATTGCTCTTCTCTAGCTACTAAGCCTTCGTATACTAGATTTTCATCTTCTGTTAAATTTAATTCTTTAGCTTTCTTAGCTATAAATTTTAAAACCTCAACCTTAGACTTAGCCTCAGTATTTAAAAATACATATTCTTTGTTAAATATGTTTGTTCCCATTGTTAATTTCCTCCTTAATTACCTATCAGTGCCATTAATTTATTAAAGTCACATATTTTAATAATTCCTCTTACTCCACCTTCATCTTTTATAAAATTGTAAAGGTATTTAAATATTGAAAAATTATGTTTTTCTTTAGTATTAAAAAATACCATAAATA
Organism: Clostridioides sp. ES-S-0123-01; assembly: GCF_020658415.1. Lineage (NCBI taxonomy): Bacteria > Bacillati > Bacillota > Clostridia > Peptostreptococcales > Peptostreptococcaceae > Clostridioides > Clostridioides sp. ES-S-0123-01. The sequence goes on along the minus strand of NZ_JACVWD010000004.1, from coordinate 216,728 downwards.
CTAGTTGAACTTCTTGCTTATCCCAAATTATTGGATTTTCAAGTATTCCAACTCCGATTATAGATTTTTTATCTCCCTTCACTATTGTGTGAGGTATAGCTACTAGATTTCCTATTTCAGTTGATGAAATATTTTCTCTATCTATTATACTTTTTATTGAGCTTTCTTCTATAAAGTCTCTTTCTTTTAACTTGTTTGAAAGCGAAAGTATAACTTCTTCTTTTGTATTTGCTTTTATACTGAAAAAAGCTCTTTCATCAAACATATTACTTATTATTTTTCTTCTTTCTTCCTTTTCATAAAAGGCTTTGTTTACGTTTTCAATTAAGCTATCATCAAATATATTTTCTATATATAAGACTGGCTTTTCATATCCTTTTAATTCAACTGTTGATACTACCAAATCAACATCTTGACCTATTGCCATATCAAGATATCTAAATGGATAAACACCTACAACATTTAAGTCACTTATATTCTGCTTTAATTTTTCAGAAAGAAGCTGACCTGTGCCTATACCATAATGACAAACTATACAAATTTTCTTACTTGTATTTTTTTTCATTCTTTCATTTGAAGCAGCAAAGTGAATAGCTATATATCCAAGTTCATCTTCATCTAATTTTAAATTAAATTCAGTTTCTAGCTTATTTGATAAAAACACAGCTAAGTTAAAAGCTATTGGAAATTTCTCTTTTATTTGATGAAGCAGAGGATTATTAGATTTTATATTAGCTTTTGCTCTATTTAAAAACCTCTTTATATGGTCAGATATCGCTATCATAAACTCTTCATCTTTTGTATAGTCACTTCCTGAAATAAGCAGTATATCTTGAAGAGCACTACTTATAACGCTACTTATTCTTTCTTCAATTTCACTTGCATTTTTTATTCCTTGTGCACCTCTATATGCTATTACACCAGAATAATTGGAAATATAAATTACTTCATCTTCAATAAGTTTAAATCCAACTTTATCAGATATTTCTTTCATAAGCTTTTCTATAAAACTGTAATTATGAAATCTATATCCTGTATCTATTAAATTTATATTTTTGCTATGACCTCTCTTACTTCTAAACACAGAAACTATTATTTTTGAAAGTAAAAGATTAAAGTCTTTATCTGAAATTATTGTTTCTTTTTCTCTTAAATGCTTTTCTAAAATACTTTCTATGCAATTTATATCGTTTTCACTGATATCATCCAAAAATACTTTGATTTTACTCTTCTCATCCAACTTTATTGCATAATCAGTAATCAACTGTCTTATATTAATTTCTTCACCATATATATAGCTTCCATAATAAGGTTTAGATTTTATAACTAAGTCATACTTTTCAAGTTTTCTTTTAAGCTTACTAGATAATTTATTTATGGCTGCTATACTTAGATTTAATTCTTCTGCCATTACTTCTATACTCATATAATTTCTGTTAATCAGCATACATATTATATTTGACATCCTTGCTTCTTCAGAATCATCCAAGAAACCATTTATATATTTATTTGCTTCTTTTACAGCTTTTGATATGTTGGTTTTAGAGCCACTTAGCTTATATCCTATACCTCTTGAAGAATCTATTTCTAAATCATACTTACTCAAAATACCATTTAAATCTGCTATATATCTTTTAATAGTTTTAGTAGATACATCTAATTTAATAGCTAGTTCATTTGATGTCATATATCCATCTTTATTGCTTAAACTTTTTACTATTACTGCATGTTTCTTAGTTATCATTGTATCACCTTCTCTTTGATTTCAATTATATATCAAATAAAATTTTAGTTGTATATATAATATGTCTATATAAGGGACATTTTGTATTTATATATTATTGCATAATGTAACTATTGCCTCCGCATAGATACCTATCGCAGTTATAAACCTATCTAAACTGGCAAATTCATTTGCACTATGAACATTTCCAAAACTACCATCAGGAAATTCACACCCAAATATTACTGAATTCTTCATTTCAGCTGCATAGCTTCCTGCACTGGTTACTCTAACAACACTTTTTGAGTCTCCAGAATACTTTACATATATCTCATGTAAACGTCTTACAAGTTTCGAATTCTCATCTATATAATTTGCTTGCTTTAAATTTTCCCCAATAAACTTAAATTTATTAATATTATTTATTTTTATATACAAATCAAATTTTTCTATTATTTCTTCAACTGTCAATACTTCAGGATACCTAACACTTAAAATTACTTCAAGCTTTCCTTCTTTTATATTTATTATTGTTGGAACCATTGAAAGAATTCCACATTTTCCTTCAACATTTAAGCCAAACAGTTTTCCATCTATATTATCTTTATTTATTAGCCTGTACAAATCTTTTGCCCAATCTTCATCAAGATTTTCTGCTAAAATTTTAATTGTATCTAATATGGGATTTATTGCTTTTTCAGGTTTAGATGAGTGTCCACCTTTCCCATTCACAATATACTTACCATCATTAAAACTTATTGAAACATTATTAAAATCAGAATTTATATAATCATTACTTAAATTTTCAATATTTTTGATATACACTTTGTCTGGAATTGTATTAAACTCTATTCCACCACTTATATCTAGATATTTATCATCTATATCCAGCATTAGCTTTATTATCGCTCCACCCTTTTCTCCATTTAATACAGGAAATTTAGCATCTGGAGTAAATCCATATACACCATGTGGCTCTTTGCTATAATAGTGCTTTATGCACTTAAATCCACTTTCTTCATTTCCTCCAGCAATTAATCTAACTTTTCTCTTTAAATCTATATTTAGACTTTTTATCATTTTTAATGCCAAAAAATTTGCTATCATAGGGCCCTTATTGTCGGAAACACCTCTAGCAACTAATTTGTCACCCATAATATCTAGCTTAAATGGCTCACTATCCCATCCTTCTCCTGGATTTACAACATCACAATGCCCAAATATGTCTATATAATCTTTACCATCTCCATATTCAATATAAACAGCATGATTATCTATATTTTTAACAGTAAAATTATTTTCTCTACCTAAATTTTCAAACCACTTTAATGCATCATATACACCTTTTCCAAAAGGCATATCTTTAGATACAGTATTTTTATCATAAAAGGAAGGTATACTTACCCATTCCTCCAACAATTTCAAGAATTCTTTTTTATATTTTTGATTTTCTTCTTTAAATCTCTCCATGATTATCACTCCAATTTAAACCTTTATATTATATATCATAGTTTATCTTGTTTCATAAATCCTTATACTTTATGTCATTTCAAGGGACAAAACTTTTTTGCTATTGATTTTATAATCTATTTATATATAATTATTTGTAGGATAAATTTAATATCATAGGAGGAACAAGATTATGGAACCATTATTTTTAAAGCCTATTTTTATGGATAGAATATGGGGTGGTACTGCACTTAAAGATAAATTTAACTATGAGATAAAATCACCTACAACAGGTGAATGTTGGGCTATAAGTTCTCATAAAAATGGAGATTGTCTGATAGAAAATGGAGAATATAAAAATAAAAAGCTATCTGAATTATGGGAGAAAAATAGAGAATTGTTTGGTAATACACCTGGAGATAAATTCCCTTTGCTTACAAAAATACTCGATGCCAATGACAATTTATCGGTTCAAGTTCATCCAAATGATGAATATGCTCAAAAAAACGAAAATGGAGAATTGGGTAAAACAGAATGCTGGTATGTAATAGACTGTTCTGATGATGCAGAAATTATAATAGGTCACAATGCAAAATCTCGTGAAGAATTTATAGAAATGATAAATAATAACGAATGGGACAAACTGCTTAGAAAAGTTAATATAAAAAAAGGTGACTTTTTCTATGTTCCAAGCGGAACTATACATGCTATATGTAAGGGAACATTAATTTTAGAAACTCAACAAAACTCAGATACTACTTATAGAGTTTATGATTATGATAGAACTGATAACTTAGGAAATAAACGTGAACTTCATGTTCAAAAATCAATAGAAGTTACAAATGTTCCTCATACAGATTTTGATACTGATTATAAAATTGTATCAACACCAAACTTTAAATGTACAACATTTGTATCAAATGAATTTTTTAGTGTCTATAAATTAGATATTTTTGGAAAATGTGATTTTACTCACAATACACCTTTTTCTTTGTACAGTATCCTAGATGGAGTTGGTAAATTGATACACAATTCTATAGAGTATGATTTAAAGAAAGGTATGCATTTTATATTACCAAATAACTTTGGAAGTTTTGGATTTGAAGGTAATCTAGAAATCATATGTTCTCACATATAGATACAAAATACAATTAACATCAAAAAAAGCTAGACTATCATAAAAACTTATTTTTATGATAGCCTAGCTTTTTATAATGTACTCTATTAAATATAGAATATTTTATTTTACTTTTACAATTTAATAACTTTCTAATAATATATATCAGAAAATTCTATTTTTATTTTTTCTTGAAGATTGTATATTCTCTTATCTTCTGTATAATACTCATTACTAAAGCTTTTCATTGGCAGTGAGATTAAAAATTCTGTACCCTTATTAACTTCACTTATTACTTCTATATCTCCACCATGAAGACTTACTAGGTTCTTAACTATAGCAAGTCCTATTCCACTTCCTTCAGTATTTCTAGATAAAGTCTTGTCAACTTGTGAAAACTCTTCAAAAATCAACTCCAATTTATCTTGAGGTATACCAACACCAGTGTCTTTAACACTTATTATTACTTTATCAATTTTATAGTAGATGTTTACATATATCCATCCTCCATTATCAGTAAATTTAATACAGTTTGATAATAGATTTAGTATAATTCTCTCAATTTCAGCCTTGTCTACATAGACATTGATTTCTTCAAGCTCTGTATCAAATAGAATTCTTATATCTTTTCTGCTTGCATACTCTTCTATATTCATAAACAAATCTTCTATTACAGATACAATATTGTATTTTGCAAGTTTAAGTGTGTAAAATCCTGACTCCATCTTTGTCAAATCTATAATATTATTTATCAATCTTTGAAGTCTATAGGAACTTTGTCTAACTAAATCAACATGAGATTTAATATTATTATTATAGTCTTTTATTTTTTCACTTCTATAGAAAGAATCTACCAATTGATTTGAACTTGATATAACATTTAATGGTGTTTTTAACTCATGAGACATATTTGCAAAAAACTCAGTTTTTATTTTATCTGTTTTAAATCTTTCAAGTAATTCTTTTTCAGCTTGTTCAGAGTATTTTTTATGTGCTAAATCTTTTATAATAAGCATTATATATCTAGTGTTATATATCGAAAAAGGCAAGGCGCTTAATTCTACTTCTACTATATCATCATAATTATTTATTAATTCATATTCTAGTAAAAGTATACTCTTATTTTCATTTAAAACTTTAGTCATATTTTCAGTAAATTTCATTTTTTCTTCAGTATTTGCATTCATTAATATCTTAATATTAGAATCTTTTACATCATCTATACTTGTAAAAGATAGCATATCCAAAAATGATTTATTTGCATAATTTACACTTAAGTCTTCTCTTAACAAGCATATACCATCAGGTAGTATATCTATAAATCTTGAATAAGAGGATTGACTTTCTTCAAGTTTTATTTGAGATATCTTTCGAGAAGTTGTATCACGTATTACAATAATAGTTTTATAAGTTCCTTCATTATTATAATGAGAAAAACTCATCTCTACATATTTTACTTCACCCTCTATTACATACCTTTTTTCTATATTTTCTTCACTTTTACATATTGAGGAAAAATCGATGTTTTCTAATGTCTCTTTAAATATTTGTCTACATGCATTATTTACATATATTTTATTACTACCTTCAAGTACTACTATACCATCTCCAACACTTTCCAAAAAGTCTTCACTTCTCTTATTTGCTTCAATAACTTTTCGTTCGTATTCCTTTTTCTTAGTTTTGTCCTTTAATACACATAAGACTCCTTCTATTTGTGTAGCTATAATTAAAGGAGCAAATATAGCTTGGTAAACCTTATTGTCACTTGTATCAATAAATTTTTCTATATTTTTTTTATTGATAAATACATAATTAATGCTTTCTATTAAATCACTAAAATTTTTAACTTTATAACTTAATTTATCTTGTTCTTTATAATCTCCAAAAATATTTCTAAAACTTTTATTTGCATATGTAATTTCTCCATCCTTACTAAACACAACTATACTATTTACAGCAACATCTAAAGTAGATTGTAGTCGTAATTCTCTTTTTATAAGTATTTCTTTAAGTTCTTCTATTTTTTCTGTTTCATATATTAATTTTTTATTTTTTTCTTTCAAACTTTCCGTTTTTATTGTTAATTCTTCATTTGTATCATGTAATTCCAATGCTGTTTTCTTAATATTCTTAGATACTATATAATTATATAAATAATATAATGCTACATTTATTGTTATTTGTGATAACATACCTTCTATATGTATATTACCAATTACTATATGTAGTAAATTTGGAGCTCTTGATAAGATTGTTATTATTATTATTCTATTAAAAAACTTTTTCTCACTATATTCCCATTTATTTGCGTTTGAACTTGAGTTTAGTTCAATTCCACTCATAATAGAGACAATTATCATAAATATAGATGTAACAACCCCTAAAGTATAGTGTAATGTCCCTCTATCTAAAGAGTTACAAATTTCAGATATTATGAATAAAGATGATATTGTTAAAACTACAGTTACTACAAATAAAATTATGCTCGAATGAATTTGTTTATTATCCTTAACAAATTTAAAACTTAAATACACACCTAATATAGGAAATAAATCTGTCATTGCTGATATTGTAATGTTAATTCCAATTACAGCTTCTGCTCTAGTACCTAAACAATTAAATAAATATATACACTCCAATACTCCAGTTGCTGCAAATACTAATCCTAAAAATGTAGAAAATGAATCTACTTTAAATTTTGTAGTATTAAATATAATCATTCCTGTAGCTATTAAGAATGTAGCATATACAGCATGCAGTAAAATTTCATATTTATTTGTATCTTTTATAATAAATAACAAAAGCACTGAGCCCATTATTATAAATAAAAGGCTCATGTCTTCTCTTTCTTTTATATCTGGTTTCACAGCAGGTATTATATTCTTCAATACTTTACACTTCCTCTTAATTAATATTTTATACTAATTAATTTATACGATACTCGACATTATAATTCCTTCTTTATACCTCAAAGCAAAAACAGACATTTTCCGCTAAAACAAAATTCTTTTGTTTTCTACTCTTTTAGTTATTTTGTTTCTATCAAAGTTTTCTAATATAATCATACAGTTTTTTCTACTAGAATCTATCAAATCTCTGTATTCTCCTAATGTTATTTCCTTATTTTCTTTTATATAATTTATTAAAGTATTCTTTGCATCTTCATAAATATCTTTATCCATTATATACAAATCATCCAATTTTTCTACCTTGTTACCTATCATTGACTCTAATACTTCAGCATAGTTATGATTTCCTTCAGAAACTTCATCTATTGTCAATATTGAAGAAACTCCACATGATTTTAGCTTTTTTTCTATTTTTTTTGCTATTTCTCTTTGTTTGTCATTTAAGATAACTTCAAAATCAAATAATGATATTATATTATTTTCTATTTTTATAATATTTTCTGTAGATAATTTTTCTAATAAGATATCCATTTCTCTAGTCTTAAAATTACTTTCTACCTTAGACCTTACTTCTTCTTTTAACATACCTTTTCTCAATCTATACTTCTTATGGTACTCACTTAAAAGATTTATTGTACTTTCCTTCAGTTTATTGTATTGATTTATATGCATGTACATGTTTCCAATAAGCAATACTTTATTTTCTGATATAAGTATCTCAATAGCTTTTTTTACATGCTCTTCATGAGCACCACTATAACTCATTATTTCTTTTAGATTTGGATAATTTTTTAGATTTCTCTTTAAATATTCTTCTATTATATCTTTAAGTTCACCTTTTTCTTTTATTTTTAATCCCTCTATAACTTTTTCATCAAATCTCTTATGCTTTTTAGGAGATGGGTCAATTATCACACCTCCACCTATAGTTTCCATTGGAGAATAACGTCTGACAACAAAAGTATCACCCTTCTTAGATACTATACTTTCTTCAAGTCTTAATTGAACATATCCATTCTCTCCGTTTTCAATTAAATCTTTATCTAGTGGAACTGCTCTACAAAGTATTTCTCTAGTCCCATGATACAATCTCAATCTATCCCAATGCTTTATCCCTTTTTCTAGATGATTTACCAATGATAATTTCACATCTAACATCATTGATTCTTCTAATGAATTTGGAGCAGCCAAAACATCTCCTCTTTTTATATCATCTACCTTTACATTTGATATGTTGATTGCTGTTCTTTGTCCTGCATAAGCTGTATCTTTACTTTCCCCATGAACTTGTATACTTCTTATCTTTGTTTTTAATACTTGTGGATATATAACCAAGTCATCCTCTATACTTATCTTTCCTTCTATTAATGTACCTGTTATTACAGTACCAAATCCCTTTATAGAAAATACTCTATCTATATTAAGTCTTGCTGGAGAATTTTCGTTTTTATCTTCTATTGCCTCACTCATCTTATCTATTTTTTCAATAAGAGTATTTATTCCTTTTTTAGATACAGAATCAACTTCAATTATTTCTGCACTTTCAAGAAAAGTACCTTTTATTTTTTCACAAACATCCTCTTTTACTAGTTCTCTAAATTCTTCGTCTACAGTATCAGATTTAGTCAAAACTACTATTCCATTTTTTATATTTAAAAAACTTAAGATGTCTAAATGCTCAACTGTCTGTGGCATAACACCCTCATCTGCTGCTACAACAAGTAAAACTATATCAAGTCCTGATGCTCCAGCTAGCATGTTTTTTATAAATTTTTCATGTCCTGGTACATCTACGATACCAGCCCTTCTATTGTTTGGTAAATCAAAATAAGTAAACCCTAAATTTATTGATATACCTCTCTTTTTTTCTTCATCCAAGGTATCAGTTTCTCTTCCAGTCAATGCTTTTATAAGAGTTGTTTTTCCATGGTCTATATGACCTGCTGTTCCAATTACTACGTTTTTCATTTTTTGCCCCCTATCAAAGCTTCAATGCTTTTAATTTTCAATTAAAATTAATAGTATTACTATATCAAATTTAGTTAATTAAAGGCTTTTCTTAATTCCTCAACTACTACATCAAATTCATCATCAAATATAGTTCTTACATCTAAAACATATTTATTATCATATACTCTAGCTATTATATGAGCTTCACTGAGTCTTAATTTTTTTTCTAAAGATGATACATTCATATGCTCAGGAGTTATTGTTATTACCTTTGTGGCTATTGTTTCAAGAGGCATAGACCCTCCTCCTACCTGAGAGAATCCATCTTCTATGTTTATCTTAGCATTTAGATTTAAGTCAGTTATTTTTTCAAATAATTTATTTGCCTTTGCTTCTAATTCTCCAATGCTATATGTCAACATTTTTAAAGTAGGTATGTTTTCTACAGCCTTTGTTTCATCTAGGTACATCCTTAAAGTTGCTTCAAGTGCACATATTGTAAGCTTATCGACTCTAAGAGCTCTAGTAAGTTGATTTTTCTTCATTTTTTCTATATACTCTTTTTTCCCAACTATAATACCTGCTTGTGGCCCACCAAGCATTTTATCTCCACTAAAAGTAACTACATCCGCACCTTGTCTTATAGAATCTAATACAGTTGGTTCATAAGATAATCCATATTTTGATAAATCTATAAATACTCCACTTCCTAGGTCTTCTATTACAGGTAACTTATATTTTTTACCCAAATTAACTAGTTCTTCGATAGATACACTCTCTGTAAATCCCATAATTCTATAGTTACTTGTATGAACTTTCATCAATACATTAGTTTCTTCTGTAATAGCTTCTTTATAATCTTTTAAGTGTGTCTTATTAGTTGAGCCTATTTCCACTAATTCTGCACCACTAAGAGCCATTATACTTGGAATTCGGAAAGAACCTCCTACTTCCACTAACTCTCCACGTGATACAATTGCTTCTCCTCCTTTTGCCATTGTACTAAGTACAAGAAGCACTGCTGCTGCATTATTATTTACAACTAGTACATCTTCTGCACCAGTAAGTCTTTTTATTGTATTAGTTAAATGAGAATATCTTGAGCCTCTTTCTCCATTATCCAAATCATATTCCAAGTTTGAATATCTTGAAGCAGCACACCATAATTCATCTTTTATATCTTCACTAAGTAAAGACCTCCCCAAATTTGTATGAATAACTGTACCAGTTGCATTTATAACTTTTTTTAATGATAATGAGTAATTTAATTTAACTCTCTCTATTGAAGATTCTATTATCTCATCAAATTCTATTGTTACAGAATTAGATGCATCCTCTTTTAATCTTAAAATAAATTGTCTCTTAAAATCTATCACTTCTCTTACAGATTCTAAAACTAAACTTCTAGGATATTCCTCTATTATTTCTACTATTCTATTATCACTTAATACTTCATCAACTGAAGGTAACATTGCAAATAATTCTCTTTTGCTCAAAATAATCACTCTTTCTCTACATATAATATTTTATAAAACTTTAATATATTTTTCCCCTTTTTTCACTACAGAACCTATGATTTTTGCTTCTATTGCTCCATTTAACTTCATATCTCTTACAAGTTCTTCTGCTAATTCTTCTTTTACAGAAATCAATAACCCTCCAGAAGTTTGTGGGTCATATAAAATATCTTGAACTGCAACTTCTACATCTCCTACAATTTCTACATCTTTTGATACATAATGCATGTTTTTATACATCCCAGCAGGTATGATTCCCATTTCTGCCATTTCTACAGCACCCTCGATAATTGGAACATGCTTTGAATCAATTTCAATACTCACTTCAGAAGCTTTAGCCATTTCTAAAGCATGCCCAAGTAAACCAAATCCAGTGATATCTGTAACTGAATTTACATCAATTTTATCAAAACTCATTGCTGCATATTTATTTAAATGTATCATTATTTCTACTACTTTGTCACATACATGTTGTTCTACCATACCTTCTTTCATGGCTGTATTTAATACACCCACACCAATTGGCTTTGTTATAACTAACTTGTCGCCAGGCTTTGCAGTAGCATTTGATAAAACTTTATTTGGATTTACAATTCCAGAAACTGAAAGACCATATTTAGGTTCTTGGTCATCTACAGTATGCCCTCCGACTAATAGTGCACCACTTTCTTTTACTTTATCAAATCCACCTTTTAATATTTCTGCAAGTACATCCATATCATGACATGATGGAAAACAAACAATATTCATTGCAACTAAAGGCTTTCCTCCCATAGCATATACATCTGATAGTGAATTTGATGCAGCAATTTGACCAAATACAAATGGGTCATCTACCATTGGTGTAAAGAAATCCAGTGTTTGAATAAGTGCCATATCATCATTTAACTTATACACAGCAGCATCATCTGCTGTATCTAATCCTACTAATAAATTTTCTATATTATCATTTTTAGGCAGTTGAGATAAAACTGATGCCAGAACCTCTGGCCCTATTTTAGCTGCTCATCCACCTGCTGTTGTCATCTCTGTAAGTTTTTTTTGTTCCTTCTTCATAAAAGTACCTCCTTTACTAAATTTCCGCATATACACACATATACATACATATTTATAATACCATATCTATAAGTGAGTTTTGTATTATATTTTTAGTCTATACAAATTAAATCTTTTAGATTTTCGTATTTTTTATCTCCTATCCCATTCACATTTTTTATATCTTCAATTGAATCAAATTGTCCATTTTCTTCTCTATGTTGTAAAATTTTATTAGCTGTAGCTTCTCCAACTCCAGGTAAAGCATCCAGTTCTTCTAATTTTGCTGTGTTTATATTTATTTTTGATTTATCAGATAGATTTTTATTATTTTTACTTTCAGATTCATTTTTAGGTTCGTTTTCTAGACTTGGCTTATTAGAATCGCTGTTGCTTGTAACAGATATTGTTTCTCCTATTTTAGGTATTATGTAATGTTGTTCATCTTCTAACTTTAGTGATAAATTAATTCCATTTAAATCAGCTTCTTTTGTTGTTCCACCTAATAATTCTACAGCATCATAAAGTCTCTTATCTGATTCTATAGTTACAATCCCTGGTCTATTCACTGCTCCACTTATGTATATAGTTATTTTATTAATTTGAATATTTTTATCTATTTTCCCCTCATATTTATTATGCTTATTTACTTCATTTTTAACTATTTTGTCTACCTTATCTGTTTTTTTATTATGTGAATTATTTTTACTTACAACATAAATATCTTCTTTGAAGACATCTAACCGATTAATGATTATTGCTGACAATGTTAAAAAACATACCATAGAAAACAAAATAATTTTTACCTTTTTTTTCATATATTAATCACTCCTTCATTTTAATTATTGACAAAAATATGCTATACTAAAAGATGAATTTAAATTTTGGAGGCTCACAATGAAAAGAAATTTATCACTTTTATTAATCTGTTTCTTGATATTTGCTTCATTTTTAGGAAGTTCTAATATATCTTTTGCAGATGATGAACCAGCTATAGTTGCCAAACATGCCGTTTTAATGGACTATGAAACTGGAAAAATATTGTATAATAAATCTGGAGATTCTAAGCTTTATCCAGCTTCAACAACTAAGGCATGGACAGCTTGTTTAGTTCTGAAAAAGGTTAAGAATTTAAATCAAGTAATAGAAATTAAAAACCTACCTCAGATAGAGGGTTCTAGTATGTACTTGAAAGAAGGCGAAGCTTTCACTGTAAGACAATTATTAAACGCTCTTTTGATTCATTCTTCTAATGATGCTGCCTTTGTATTAGCTAGATATGTTGGTGAAGGAGATGTACAAAAATTTGTTGACCTTATGAATTCTGAGGCAAAAGATATTGGAGCTACTGGCACTCATTTTAACAATCCTCATGGATTACCAGACCCAAATCATTACACTACAGCTCATGATATGGCTCTTATGGCCAGAGAAGCTATGAATAATGATGTTTTTAGACAGATTGTAAAAACTAAGTCACTTAAGTTTGATGCTACAAAAGCATACCCTTATGAAAGATATTTTGTAAATACTAATAAATTTTTAACATCACATGATAAGATTACATATAAAGGTCAATCTATAGATATAAAATACGATATAGTTGATGGTATAAAAACAGGATATACTGATGCTGCTGGTAAATGTCTTTTATCTAGTGCAGTAAAAGATGGAAGAAGAGTCATTGCTGCTGTATTTAATTCAACTAATTACGATTTATATTTAGATTCACGCATCTTAATTGATTATGGATTTGATAACTTTAAATGCGCTACTATTGTTGATAAAGAAAAATATACTGATACTAAAAAAGTATTATTTACAAAACAACATGAATTAATTTATGAACCAAAATATAGTTATAAGATAACTTTAGGACAAAATGAGTCTCAAGGTGACTACAATACTAAAACTGAACTAGATAAAATTGATTTACCTGTAAAAAAAGGTACTAAGGTTGGTACTTTAAATATATATAATAGTGGTAAGCTAGAAAAGAGTATAGATTTAGTTGCAAAAAATAACCTTGATAGTAGTCTTCCATTTATAACTGAAAATAAAACTTTGATGCTTTCTATTAAAATTATTATGGCTATTTTAGTACTTCTAGTTATATTTATAATAGCTTCAAATATTAAAAAGAATAATAAAAGAAAGTCTAGAGGAAAAAGAAATATGAGAAAATAGCAATACCACTTATTTATAACACCCTTATCTGCTATAATTATAATGTTTTTTTAAAGAACAATTATCACATAGAAAAGGAGTTCTTAGGAATCCCTTTTCTTTTTTATACAAAAAAGGAGATACCCAAATTTTTATTTTGAGACCTCCCATATAATTACAATTAATCATAATCTTAAGCAAATCTAATTTTTAAATTTTTCTTTTTATAAAATATCATTTTTTTAATTATCTATACTGTATAAAACAACAACCTATATATCAAATTGAAATGTAAAGTTATCAATTAATCTAGTTTTTCCTATGAAAACAGCACTTGCTACAAGTACAGAATTTTCTATATGTTCAACAGGTTGTAATGTCTCACTATCTACAATTTCAACATAATCTATTTTTGTTGAATCTTCAGAATTTATTTTAGATGTTATTAATTCTTTTATTTTTTTTACATCTAGATTTCCTTTTGCCAGTTCTTCTTTTGCCAAGCTTAGGCTTTCATTTAAAACTAAAGCAGTTTTTCTTTCTTCTTTTGAAAGATATGTATTTCTTGAGCTTTTTGCTAAACCATCTTTTTCACGAATTATAGAGCATCCTATTATTTTTGTGTCTATATTCAAATCTTTGACCATCCTTTTAATTACTGCTAATTGTTGAGCATCTTTCTCTCCAAAATAAGCTTTATCAGGAGTTACTATATTCAGAAGTTTTGAAACAACTAGGCATACACCACCAAAATGAACAGGTCTTTTAGAACCACAAAGAAAATCTGTAAGTCCAGACACATCTATGGTAGTACAATTGCCTTTCAAATACATTTCTTCTGATGATGGGTTAAAGACTACTGATGCACCACTATCTATACAGTATTTAAAATCTTTTTCTATGTCTCTCGGATAACTGTTAAAATCTTCATTTGGTCCAAACTGAGTTGGATTTACAAATACACTTACTACTACCTTATCATTTTCTTTTACAGCTTTTTTAATAAGGCTTTGATGTCCTTCATGTAAAAATCCCATAGTAGGAACAAGTCCTATAGAATAGCCAGTTTTTTTCCAATCTTTAATTATATTTCTTAGTGATTTTATTTCTTTTACAAGCATTTTGTACCATCCTTAATCTTAGTATAATTTTTCTAATTCAGATTCATTTATTGAAAAGCTATGTTTTTCTTGTGGAAACACGCCAGTTTCAACTTCTAGTATGTAATTTTTAATTGAATCTTTCATTATATCTCCTATATTTGCGTATTGCTTTACAAATTTAGGTACAAAATCTCCAAACATCCCCAACATATCTTGATAAACTAAAATTTGACCATCACAATTAATTCCTGCTCCTATCCCTATTGTGGGAATTGAAATAGAATTAGTCACCTTCTCAGCTATTTTAGCAGGAACTCCTTCAAGGACAATAGAAAATGCTCCTGCTTTTTCTATTAATTTAGCATCTTCAATAAGTTGTTTTGCTGTTTCACTAGTATTTCCTTGAACCTTAAATCCACCAAATGAATTTACAGATTGAGGTGTTAGTCCTAAATGGCCCATTACAGGTATTTGAGCATTTACAATGTTTTTTATTTGTTCTATAACGTTTGAGCCACCTTCTAATTTTACAGCATGTGCCCCACCTTCTTTTACAAGTCTGCCAGCATTTTTAACAGCCTCTTCTGTAGAAACATGGTAAGATAGAAATGGCATATCACTTACAATTAAGGCATTTTTGGCACCATTTTTTACAGCTTTTGTATGATATATAATTTCATCTATAGTAACAGATAGAGTGTTTTCTTCACCTTTTACGACCATTCCTAATGAATCTCCTATTAAAATACCATTTATATTACATTCATCCATTATTTTTGCTATTGAGTAATCATAAGCAGTAAGCATAGATAGCTTCCTTCCATCACTTTTAGCATTTTTAAAAGTCAGTATAGTATTTTTCATTGTTTTTTCCTCCTAAAATTTTGTAAATCTCTTTATATTTTTCAGATTTACTCATTAAATCTTCGACTGCATTTTCTATAGAAATATTTTTTGTACATTTTAATGAATCTTCATTTTCCAAGGCTATTATTTTTAGTAGATTTAAGGAGAGTATTTTGTAAATATCTTCATCTTTTTTATCTAATGCTGATAAATGTTTTTTTATTGGTGTTATATCACCACGAACAACAGGTCCAGTAAGGGATTTAGTAAATCCATTATCAAGTATATTTTCTATATTTATTTTGACCAAAGGATTTATAGCTTTTAAAGCTTCTTCTTCAGATAGACCCAATTTAATAAAGTAACTTACTCCTACATATAGTAAAGATAACACTAAATTTGAAACTAAAACATTGGCCACATGATAAGTGGATGAAGTATTTTTATCTCTTATGAAAAATCGATTTCCTAAGCTATTTATAAAATTTTGAATAAATAAATCATCTTTTTCATTATCACCTTCTATGGAAAAACAAATGTCTTTCATTTTTTTAATATCAGTATTTTTATTGGAAAATGCAAATATAGGATGGACAGAATAAATTAATGCACCTGCTTTTTTTGAACAGAACAATATACTAGATTTTAAAGAACCACTTGTGTGGCAAATGTATTTATGTTTTAAATTAAATTTGGAAAGTTTTTTGTCTATGATTTCAATAGAATCATCTGATGTTGTAATAAATAATATATCATTTTCATAAATAATGTCTTTCAAGTTACTATAAATCTTTGTTTTTGTTAAATCTGTTGATTCTAATAAAGATAATTGATTTCTTCCATAAAAGCCCGTTACACAATAATCTTTTGACAAAAAATAATTTGCTAAAGATGTCCCAACTTTTCCAGAACCAATAAATCCTATTTTAATAGTATCACCTCCAACTTGTGATACAACATCTTAATTTCCAATCTCATTCATGAAGATATGAGTTATATAAGACAAAATAATTAAAAACATTTAAAGTATAGTTCTTATAACAAGATACCATCCATGAATATTCTACCATTTAAATAAAAAATTGACAATTAATTCTACAAAAATTAAGTTAATATGTTTTTATTTATGTTTTCTTATTTTACTAAAAATGCACTTAACTTAAAAATAATTAAAATAATATTTTTCAATAATCTCTTTAACATTTTATTTTTGTTAAAAAATAAAAATGTGCTCCTTCCTTGTATATTGTGATATCTTTACTATCACAACTTTTTGGAAGAATGCACACTTTATTTCACACACTCAACACATATTGAATATGTATTCTCAAACTTATTAAATTATATATTTATGTATTTTTCTGTTTTTGCTTATCGTTAAGTTTACATTTTGAACAGTTTCCTAGACATTCATCAACCATATCTAGACATTCATTAAATGCTACCTTACTACTATTTTTATGTCTTACAATTAGTATATCCTGTTTTTTAGCCTGAGACTCAACTGTTCTAGACATCTTATGTGAAACTGTTGATGTAAGTATAACAACAGCATCAGGTTTTCCTATAGAGTTATTTAATTTAGATGACATAGTAGTATATACTTTTGTTTTATAACCTTTTTTCTTGGCCATAACCATATAATCTTTTTCCATTCTTTCATGGCCACCAATCACTAATAAGTTCATTAGACTGCCTCCCGCCTTATTTGATATTGATTTTCATTATTATTTATACTATATATAATAATATCTAAAAATAATTTTGTCAATACTTATTGATATTAATTATCATTTTAATAATAGAAGGTTTTATTTTTAGTAACTTTTTAGTGTTAATAAATTTAAATTTATTGGCTCTAAAAGTTATTGATATTGCATTATAAATAATGTTTTATATAATAAAAAGCTGTAAGTTTTAATGATACCACTCATTAAAATTCACAGCTTTTAAAACTTAATATCCTATATTATTTTAAATTCTTTTTTATTCCTTTGTTTAATATACTTTCATAGTTAATAAAGTCATAAATATCTTCCTTAAATTCATCTGAAAACTTATGTAATTCTTCTAGTGTCAAATCTTCTATTGCTTTTTTATTATCTTCACAATATATCACAATACTTCCAACAATTCCATGTGCATCTCTAAAGGCAACATTATTTTTAACTAGATAGTCAGCAACTTCTGTAGCATTTAAAAACCCATTTTTAACTGCTTGTTTCATTTTATCTTCATTTACCTTTAATGTAGCTATCATTCTCTCCATTATTTGTATACACATTTCAAGAGTGTGTACACTATCAAAGAAGCCTTCCTTATCTTCTTGCATATCTTTATTGTAAGCTAGTGGTATACCTTTCATCACTGTAAAAAGACCAAATAAATTTCCATATACTCTACCAGTCTTACCTCTTATAAGTTCTGCACCATCAGGATTTTTCTTTTGAGGCATTATACTACTTCCAGTAGTATATAAATCATCTATTTCAACAAACCCAAATTCTTGAGAACTCCAAAGTATCAATTCTTCACTAAGTCTACTTAAATGCATCATTATAATTGAAAAATCACTCATTAGTTCCAATAAATAGTCTCTATCACTTACACCATCCATAAAATTATCTACAACTTTTTTAAATCCTAATTGCTCACAAGTTATATTTCTATCTATATCATGTGTAGTTCCTGCCAAAGCTCCACAACCTAAAGGTGATTCATCTAATATTTCTATAGCATTTTTTATTCTTTTCTCATCTCTATCAAACATACTATAATATGCCATCAAATGATGTTTAAAAGTTACCACTTGCGCTCTTTGAAGATGAGTATATCCTGGCATCATTACTGAATTTTTATCAGCAACATCTTTTATAGTTTCTTTAAATCCAGATATTAACCCCACTAAATCACTTGCCTTTTCTTTGGCATATAATCTCATATCAACTGCAACTTGGTCATTTCTACTACGAGCTGTATGAAGTTTCTTCCCAACATCACCTATTCTTTGAATCAAGTTTATCTCAGTAAAACTATGTATATCTTCATAATCTCCATCTAATGCCAATTTCCCATTTTCAATATCTTCAAGTATTCCATTTAGACCTTCTGTTATAGCTTTTCCCTCTTCATCTGTTAAAAGCCCACATTTTACTTGCATATAGACATGTGCTATACTTCCTTCGATATCTTTTTTGTATAGTATACAGTCATACCCAAAAGATTTATTAAATTCTTCCATAAGTTGATTTTCAGCTTTTCTAAAGCGTCCACCCCATAATTTCATATTTTTCACCTCATATTTTAATTTTTTATATTTTAATTATAATATTTTTACTTTAGCTAAAAATAAAAAATCTCTTGGTCAAAAAGACCAAGAGACGAAATATTCCGTGTTACCACTCTAGTTGATAAACTATGTTTACCCACTCTATTCTCTTAAGGCGAGATTACCTATTACCATACTGAATTTCAAGTAATATTCTCCAAAGCTCTATTCAATATAAAGTATTATCATTAGGCTTACACCATCCCTAACTCGCTGAGACCTGCTTTATATCTACTCTCTTCTTCACTGAATCTAAATTTTTATATTTTACCTATTTGTATTATAATTACTATCTATAAAATAGTCAACCTATTTTTTCCTTTAAATGCCTTTTTTAAGAACTAAGTGACTCTTTTAACTCAAAAAACTTATAAATTGCTTTTGCAACTCCACTCTCTTGATTGCTATCTGTCACATAATCAGCCTCTTGTTTAATCAATTCTTCTGCATTTCCCATAGCTACACCAAGACCAGCAAATTGTATCATTTCTATATCATTGTAATTATCTCCAAATGCAATTATATCTTCTCTATCTATATTCATTTTTTCAGCTAAAATTTTAACCGCATTGCCTTTATCAACACCAGTATTCATAACTTCAATATTATTTGGCCAAGAAGAAGTTATTTTTATGCCTTGAACTTTTTTTAATTCTTTTCTTATTTCGTCTAAAATAGCTGGATTTTTTTCTTCTATTATTACAAACTTTAATATGTCATTTTTAGAAATCTCTTCTCTTAAATCATCCCTTATAATTACTTCTGTTTCAGAGCCCAAAAACACACTTATTCTATCTTCACGCCCTTCTATTTTTTTTGAAAGCATGGAATCTATACTATTACATTGATAGTAAATATTATATTTGTCTAACACATCTAAAATATCTAGACATGTTTTTGTATCAATTTTATTTGAATATATTATATTTCCATTTTGCTCCCTTATCAATGAGCCATTACAAGCTATTATTGGCATATCTTCTTTAAGAAAATCTACATTGCATTTAGCTGAATCGAAAGTTCTTCCTGTTGCTAAAGTTACATTAATACCACTTTTAATAACTTTTTGCAGTGCAATTTTATTTTCATCAGTAACTTTATGGTTATTTCCTAATAAAGTTCCATCCATATCTGTTACAATCAATTTATATCCCATCATCCAACTCCATAACATTTTATTGTATACTTATATTTCCTTAATCTAATTTAAAGAATTACCCTTATTAAATTATATCATAACTTTACACTTAAACTATTCCAATTTATAAAATTAATAACATTCCTATACTTCCATATCAAGGCAAAATAAATCGTTTCTTGTAGTATTTTTCTGAATATTTTCAATTTATAGTCTTATAATGCTAGAAATTTTACAATATATGATATATAATCATATTAAATAAAGTGAGCTATTATAATATTTATATTTGTTTTTTACTATTATGTATTTTCACAATATTTTAAATCTAGCAACTTTTTTAACATTTATTATTGACTAAATAAGGAGTGATAAGCTATGAAATTAAAAATTAACAAAGCTATTGAAATGCAGTTGAAAAAAAGTTATGCCATAGAATCTGGTCATTGCGAAGATGTATTTGAGATAGATTGTGGCGAAGGTATAAATACAGTATCTTTCTCAAATAAAGCTGTAGAAGCTTTTAATGCTTTAGAATTTGATATGATAAGAGGATACCCTCATTCAATTAGTCTAAAAAACAATATAGTTGATTATTGGAAAGACTTTACAGCACTAACTACTGATAGAATTTGTCTAGCTGATGGTTCTATACATGTTATTTATCTTTTAAATAGATTATTTATTGAAAAAGGAGATAAGGTTTTAGGATATTCACCTCAATTTTCAGAATATGAAACAGATATAAAAATGCATGGTGCTACTTATGACTATGTTCTTTTAAAGAAAGAAAATAATTTCAAGTTTAATGAAAAGGAATTTATTGAAAAAATAAATTCAGAATATAAATTAATTTACATAGATAACCCAAATAATCCTACTGGACAAATTATACCTCTATCATCAATTGAAAATATAGTAAAAGAGGCAGCAAAATATGATATAGCTGTTATGATAGATGAGGCTTATGGTGAATATATGCCAAAAGAAAATTCAGCTGTAAAACTTTTAAATGATTATGATAATGTAATTGTTCTAAAAACATTCTCAAAAGGTTTTGGTTTGGCTGGACTAAGAGCAGGATATGCAGTCCTTCCTGAACAACTTGTTAATCCTATTAAAAAGATTTCTACTCCTTACGAAGTATCTGAAATCTCTCGTAGTATTGCAGCTAATTTATTAGATGATGTTCAATTTATAGAAGAATTAAAAGAAAAAACAAAAGCTATAAAAAATCAACTATTGATTCCATGGAAAAACCTTAACATAGCTGAGACTAGTGATACTGTATCTATAATGACAGTTGAACATAAAAATAAAGATATAAATTTACAACAAGAATTTGCAAAATTAAAAATAAGAGTTATATCTGGTAGCGATTTTACTGGACTTGATAAAAACTTTATAAGATTTAGAATGCCTGAAGAAAAAGAACTTCCTGAGGTTATAAAAGCATTCCAAATAATCGATAATCTAGAATAAATCTAACTATATAAGGGACATATTGATAAAATCAATATGTCCCTTTAGTTTAGTATTTTTAATTATTCTACAATATTTCTATTCATTAATTTATTAAGTTCCATCAATATTGATGAAAGTAATGCTAAACCTAAACAAATTCCTAATTCATATAAACCAAATACTGTTGGTATAGAGAATATCCCTCTCAAAACTGGCATTAATGTTAAAGAGTAAAGTCCAAAACATATTAAAACTGCTCCTATAACATATTTATTACTAAAAAAGCCTAGTTTTACTATTGTCTGATTATTAGAACGTGCAGGCAATGTTTGCATTATTCTCGCTAATATTAAAGTTGAAAACGCCATCGCTACACCAAGTTCTGGTGACACTTGTAATCCTATATATTGTGCAATTATTGTAACTATACCAATTATACAACCTCTTATAGCCACTGCTTTTAATGTTCCTCCTGCTAATATACTTTCATCTGGATGTCTAGGAGGTTTATTCATTATATTTTTTTCTGATTTTTCAAATCCTAATGCTATTGCTGGCAAAGAGTCGTTTACTAGGTTTATAAATAAAAGTTGTAAAGCTGTAAATGGGTTCGACCATCCTGCAAATACTGCAAACAAGATAGCCACTATAGCACCCAAGTTTCCTGCAAATAAATAAGTTATTGCTTTTATTATATTGCTATATACTGTTCTACCAACTTCAACAGCATTTACTATACTTGCAAAGTTATCATCAACTAAGACCATAGCAGAAGCATCTTTTGCTACATCAGTACCACTTCCCATACCTATACCTATATCTGCTTGTTTTAAAGCTGGTGCATCATTGACACCATCACCAGTCATAGCAGTTATGTTATTCTTATGTTGCCATGCTTTTACTATACGAATTTTGTTTTCTGGTGAAACTCTGGCATATACACTTATATCTTCTAATTTTTTATTTAATTCTTCTTCACTTAATGCATCCAACTCTTTTCCAGTAAGTGCTAAATCTCCATCTTCCATTATACCTATTTCTTTTGCAATTGCTGCTGCGGTTGTTTTGTGATCTCCAGTTATCATAACTGTTTTTATGCCAGCGCTCTTTGCTTCTTTTACTGCGTCCATTACTTCTTCTCTTGGTGGGTCTATCATTGCCATTATCCCAACCAATATCATATCATGTTCGTCATCAATTGAAGGTGTAAAACCTTCTTCTGGAACATCTTTTATTGCAAATGCTAATACTCTAAGTGCTCTATTTGAAAACTCTTCATTTTTATTCTTGTATTCTTCTATTATCTCATCTGTTATGTCTACTTTTGAGCCATTTTTTAAAGCATATTTACATCTGCTAAATACAATATCTGGAGCACCTTTTGTAAACATTATATAATCTCCATATATACTATTTACTGTAGACATAAGCTTTCTATCTGAATCAAATGGTATTTCATTTATTCTAATATATTTACTTCTTAATCTATCATAATCTAAATCATTTTTGCTTGAATAATTTATTAGTGCAACTTCTGTTGGGTCACCTACTTCTTTTCCATCACTAGTTATATGAGAATCATTACATAATGTAGAAACCATAGTCAACAATTTAGCATGATAAGAATAATTTATATTTTCTTTATTAAGCTCATCATTGTTAGTTCCATACATATAACAGTCCACAACTGTCATTTTATTTTGTGTAAGAGTACCTGTTTTATCAGTACATATGACACTTGTTGAACCTAAAGTCTCGACAGCTGGTAATTTTCTTATTATAGCTTGTTTCTTTGCCATACTGTTTGTTCCAACAGCCAGCACTATAGTAACTATTGATGATAAAGCTTCTGGTATTGCTGCTACTGCTACTGCTACAGAAAACATGAATGAATCGAGAATAATTTGTGTCATTTCTCCATTTCCAGCCATCATATAATTTCTTGCTACCTGAATTATAAATATTAAGAGTGCAAGTACTACAATACCTACACCAAGCTTTTTACTGAAAGCTTCTATTTTTTGTTGTAATGGTGTCAACTTATTTTCCGCAGTTTCTAAAAGACCAGCTATTTTACCCATTTCAGTATTCATACCTGTTCCAGTTACTACAAATGAACCTCTACCATAAACGACTACAGCACCACTAAATACCATGTTTTTTTGGTCACCTAAACTTACATCTTCGCTTATTTTTTCTGTATGTTTTAGAACTGGTTCTGATTCACCAGTTAACATCCCTTCTACAACCTTTAATGATTGTGCTTCTATAAGTCTTCCATCTGCTGGTATGTAATCACCAGCTTCTAAAAATACAATATCTCCAACTACTAAATTTTTTGCTGGAATTGTCATTTTCTTATTATCTCTTATTACCTTTGCATTTGGTGCAGATAAATTTTTCAAACTTTCTAATGAACTTTCTGCTTTTTTTGTTTGTACAACTCCTAAAACAGAGTTGATAATAATAACTGCAAAAATTATTATTGACTCTACAGTTTCACCTAAAAATATTTGTACTAAAGCAGCTATCAATAGAATTATTACCAGTGGGTCTTTAAAACTTTCTAAGAAAAGCTTATACGTAGGAACCTTATCTGCTTCCTTTAATTCATTAGTTCCATTTTTTTCTAATAGCTCTTCTGCTCTTTCCTTGCTCAAACCATTTAAGCTTGAGTCTAAATTTTTAATTATTTCTTGATAAGTACTTTTGTAAGACATTTGTTGCCCTCCTCTTTAATAAATTTATTTTATGTTTGGGGACTCTTATGTATACTTGAAATTTTAAATTTTTTAAATAAAAAATTCCTTGAATAAAAAAAGACCCCAAAACAAACATACTTAATGCTTATTTTGAAGGTCTTGCTATCAAGGAATTCCTTGTTAATTAACCGAGTATCTCTACTGTCCTGACGATTAATTACCACTTTCGTGTAAGCTACTCCCCTTCGAGTAGTTATCTTTAATTGTATTTACATTATAACACCTTACATAATTAATAGTCTAGATTATTTTTTATTTTAACCTAAATTTAACAAATTATGGCTTAATCTATATGTAAATATTCTTCTAGTGTTAGATTGTTCATTGCAAAGTTTTTACTGTGTTCAGTTCCAACATATCTATAGTGCCATGATTCATACATGTATCCTGTTATGCTTTCTTTTCCCTCTGGATATCTAAGTATAAATCCATACTTATATGCATTTTCGTACAGCCACTTAGCTTCTTTTGTATTATTAAATTTTTTATTTGCCCAACAAGATTGGTCGTCTCCTCCAATATCAAATGCAAGTCCAGTTTGATGTTCACTTTCTCCTGGCTTAGCTGAAAATCTGTTTGCTTCCTTCTCACCATGTTTCTCTGCATATGTGTTGAATAAATTTTCTTGATATTTATAACTTCTATATGTACTGAAGGCTTTTAGATTTAATCCTGCTTTTTGAGCCTCTTTATTCATTTTATAAAAAGCATCTTTTGCTTCATTACTTTCTTGTGGAGAATAGTCTTCAGGTAAGCTATACTTTTTGTTTGCTACTACAATATTATTTATTGATAAAACGTTCACACCTTTTCTATACTTACTTATTTCATATGCCATGATTTTATTTTCTCCACTAGATATATTAATAAACATTTTTGCGAAAACTAGAAAAAATGCAAAAACTATAATCAAGCCTCTTTTCTTTTTCATATACTGCACCCCCATAATTTAGATTTAATATCTAAAAAATTTAAAGACATTTTACTTCATAGTATAATCATATCATTAATTTATTGCAAATTCTTTAAACAATTCTTAAGAAACTCTTAAATTCTTCTTTATGTTACTAAAACTAACAATATTTTTTCAATTTTTTTATATCACAGGTCCATATATTGATTTTTTTTCCAAATGATGTATAATGTATTTATGGAAACTTTAAAGTACTACTTAGTACTTATCGTTTTTACATGAAAGGAGATAGCCAATTGACTGACAAACAAAAATTTATTATAACTATTGCTCAAAGAATCTTTGACCAAAAAGGTTTTCAAAATACTTCAATACTAGATATTGTAAAAGAATGTAAAATGTCTAAAGCTACTTTTTACAAACATTTTGAAACTAAAGAAAGTTTTATCTGTGAAATAATTAATTATTATGACGAAAAATTTTTAGAAATTATACATTCTATTAATGAAAACAATGATATTCATCCATCTGAAAAATTAAAAAGAAAAATAATAGCTGTATGGGGAAATATTTTTTCTAGAACTACTATAAATACTTATGTTAGGGAAAATTTTTCTGAAGTGCAACGTAAAACGACAAGTAAGTTACAAAAAAAATCTCGAGCTAATTTATTAAATGAATATAAGCTGAGTTTATTTGATAATTATGGCGACAAAATAGAAAACATTCTATTTGATTTAGTTTTCTTACTAGATGCTCTAATTCACCAGTTTACATATATTATTCATATACAAAAAAGAGAAATAAATGTATACTTTATTGCTGAATTTACTATACAAATGCTTGATTTAGTTGTAGAAAATGCGGATAACCTAAATCCTTTAATTGAAAAATCAATGTTTTTATATGAACAAGAAGATGAAGCTTATTCTTCTCTTTATAGTAAATCATTATTTTTTAAAACAATAGAGGATATAGAAGAGCTAATCAAAACAAACACTTCTCTTGTTGAAAACCCTAAGTTACTAGAAGCATCAAAAAAATTATATGAAGAAGGAAAAAATCAACTATATGATTCTTTAATTATGGATGCAATGATTACATATCTAGAAAAAGAAGACATTTTGAGACCAAAAGTACTTTTATTGAATAGTATTAAAAATCAATTAAAAAAGGAGACGTTATAAACTATGGAAATACAAAGTAATATCAAAAACAATAAAAAAGGAAATTTGATAATAGCAATCGTAATGACTGGTGCTTTTATAAGCTCTCTTAGTCAAACATTACTGGCAACTGCACTTCCCAATATAATGTCAGATTTTAAAATTACTGCTGATGTTGGTCAGTGGTTAACTACGATTTATCTACTTATTGCAGGTATCATTATTCCTACAACAGCTTACTTGATAAATAGATTTAGTACTCGAAAATTATTTATTACATCAATGACTATCTTTTCTTTAGGATGTGTTATTGCACTTTTCTCTCGTGATTTTTCAACTATGTTGATTGCTCGTGTGTTACAAGCAGTAGGTTCTGGCTCTTTAATGCCACTTTTACAAGTTATTATATTATATTTATGTCCTATAGAAAAACGTGGTACAGCTATGAGTCTAGTTGGTATTACAGTGGGATTTGCTCCAGCAATAGGACCAACTTTATCTGGATGGTTAGTAGATTCATTTGGTTGGCATAGTTTATTTTTGCTTCTTTCACCTATAGCTATATTAGATGTTATACTTTCATTTATATTATTAAAAAATGTTGGAGAAGCTCAGAAACTAAAACTGGATATACCTTCAATAATACTATCTTCTTTAGGTTTTGGTGGTTTATTGATTGGGTTTACTAATCAAGGTAATTATGGCTGGACTAATAGTGCAACATATCTACCAATAATATTAGGAATTGTATCATTAATTTTGTTTACATGGCGTCAATTAAAATCTAAAGAACCATTCTTAGAACTAAGAGTTTTTAAAAATAAACCATTTCTTATTTCTACATTATTAATTATGATTGTATATGCTTCAATGATGTCTGCTACATTAATGATACCTCTATATATTCAATCTGTAAGGGGATTCTCTGCACTTGCTTCAGGTTCTTTAATGATGCCTGGTGCTATACTAATGGTTGCATTAAATCCAGTTGCAGGACGTCACCTAGATAAATATGGTCCTCACGCTCTATCAATATTAGGAACTGGATGCTTATTTTTAGGAACTTTATCTTTTGCGTTTTTAGGCAAAGATACATCTTTAATTCATATATCATTAATGTATTGTATTCGTATGATTGGTATTTCAATGGTTCTAATGCCATTAACTACATGGGGAATTAAAACACTAGATAGAGAACTTATATCTCATGCTACAGCAATTAATAGTACACTTCGTCAAATATCTGGTGCTATAGGCTCTGCTGTACTTATTACTATAATGACAACTGCTACTAAAAAAGCTCACATGAGTTCAGCTATCCTGTCTAATATCCATGGAATAGATGTAGCATTTTCAATAGCAGCTACACTTGCATTTATTGGATTAATTGTATCAATATGTTTTATAAAAGAGCGACAAACTGTTAGAAGTTAAAATAAAAAAAGAGATGTTTTAAGATTAAAATCTTAAAACATCTCTTTTTTTCAGTTTGAAAAATATTGTAATCTTATAATACAGCTATTACTTCTATTTCAACTTTAACGTCTTTTGGTAATCTAGCAACTTCTACACAAGCTCTTGCTGGTTTATTTTCTCCAAAATACTCAGCATAAACTTCGTTTATAGCCCCAAATTCATTCATATCTTTTATAAATACTGTAGTTTTAACTACATTTGAAAAATCAGCTCCACTTTCAGCTAATATTGCTTTAAGATTTTTTAGAGATTGAGCAGTTTGAGCTTGTACATCTCCTTCAACTACTTCCATAGTTTCTGGCACAAGTGGAACTTGTCCAGATACAAATAATAAGTTTCCAGCTTTTATAGCTTGAGAATATGGTCCTAACGCTGCTGGTGCATCATTAGTATGTAATACTTCATGTTTCATATTAAAATCCTCCTAATTGGTTAATCTACTATACATAAAATGTATCTTCATACACTATTATACTATTTTTCTTGTATATTATATACACTTTTATTATAATTCTATAATTTTAAAACCTTTTTCTTCTATTGCGTTCTTTATTTTTGCTATATGGTCATAATCTATTGTTTCTAATATAAATTCCGCACTTTGTTTTCCTAGAGCTTCACCTGCTGATAATTTACCTTGATTAGCACTTAAAATATTTCCACCATTCTCACTTATTATTCTAGTTAATTCAGCAAAGTTTCCTGGCTTATCTTCCATAATTGTACTAAATGAATATCTTCTTCCTTCTTTAGCTAGAGCAACACCTATTATTCTATATAATGTATTTATATCTATATTACCACCAGATATTATACACACTACGTTTTCATCTTTTGCTGGTGCATATTTACCACTTAATATTGCAGCTGTACACACAGCCCCTGCACCTTCTGAAACTATCTTTTGACTTTCCATCATAAATAATATTGATTCAGCTATTTCTATTTCTTCAACTACTACTATTTCATCAACTAATTCATTTATTATTTCAAAAGTTAAGTCTCCAGGAGTTTTAACAGCTATACCATCAGCTATTGTACTATCATTAAATGCTGTTGTTACTTTTCCGTTTTTAATTGACTCTTTCATTGAAGGTATATTTGCAGTTTGAACACCAACTATTTTTACATTAGGATTTAATGCCTTTGCTGCAACAGCAACACCAGATATTATTCCTCCACCACCAACTGGGCATAGTATAGTATCAACCTTATTATTTAATTGTTCGAAAATTTCAAGAGATATAGTTCCTTGCCCTGCTATAACATATTTATCATTGAATGGATGTAAGAAAGTTGCTCCTGTTTCTTTTTGTATTTCAACAGCTTTTGCATATGCATCATCATAAACTGCACCATTTAAAACTACTTCTGCTCCATAACCTTTAGTTGCACTAACTTTTGCCAATGGTGCCGTTGCTGGCATTACTATTGTTGATTTTATACCAGTCATTTTTGCTCCTAATGCGACACCTTGTGCATGATTTCCTGCACTTGAAGCTATTACTCCACTTGCTTTTTCTTCATCGGTTAAACTTGCTATTTTATTACAAGCTCCTCTTAACTTAAAAGACCCTGTTTTTTGAAGGTTTTCACATTTATAGAAAACATTCGCTCCTGTTTTTTCGCTAAGTTTAACGCTTTCAAGTAAATCAGTTTTTTTAACTATGTCTTTAATGGTCTCTCTAGCTTCTTTCACATCTGTTAAGGTAACATTTATCATTTTATTCCACTCCCGTAAATCCAATTTTTATTTATTACTTTCTATATAATTCTATATCTTTTTTTTTTAAAAATCAACATGTAAACGATTTTTATAATTTTTTAATTAATCACAAAAAAACTAAAAATACAACAATTGAATACAATAAACACATCTATTCAATTAAGTTAGATTACGCTAAATGATAATATTAAAATAATTTTTACATTTTTATCAAAATAACAGTTTATTCTTTATTATTTTTATTAAAATTTATATTTATATTATTTTACTTAATTAAAAATTGTTTTTTTATTCTCTTTAATAACATTAATATTACCACATCTAACCTAAAATATTTTTATAAACAACATTAAATAAAAAAAGTTTTATTTTACACATTTTCATAATAATAAAACTGTACCTTTTATAACAAATATAACAAAAAAAATAAAATGCAAGTTAAATTAGAGTTTTATTTTATATAGTAATCATTTTTTATTAAAAGGTATTTTATCTTTTAACATACATTTTATAAAGCTAAATAGAGTTATTATTTTAATTTTATACTTTACTTTTTCTATAAACCTATTATAATTAAAGTATAATCATTTTAGGAACTTGTTTATTTTATTATAAAAATGTGAAACTTATTACATAAGGAGGAATTAAACATGAAAAATAATACTTATAAAGAAATCAAAAACATATATGGAAAAATAAGTCCTTTTGAATTTAAGGACAAATTAATAGATATTGCGAAACATACTGCAAATGAAAATCATAGAGAACTGCTTGATGCAGGTCGTGGAAATCCAAATTGGACTTGTTCAACTGCTAGAGAAGCTTTTTTCACTTTTGGTCATTTTGCGATTACTGAAACACGTTCTAATTGGGATTTAGGACATTTAGCTGGTATGCCTCAAAAAAAGGGCATTAAAGAAAGATTCTTTAAATATATAAATGAAAATATAGATATGCCTGGAGCATACTTAGCTAGAGATATTATAAATTTTGGTATAAATGAACTTGGATTTGATGGCGATGAATTTGTTCATGAACTAGCTGATGGGATTATTGGTGATAATTATCCACTTCCAGATAGAATGTTGCCTCATATGGAAAAAATAGTGCATGATTATTTAGTTCAAGAAATGAAATATGATATATCAGGTAAATATGGTGATGTAGAAATATTCGCTGTTGAAGGTGCTACAGCTGCTATGTGTTATATATTTGATTCATTAATGGCAAATGAACTTTTAAAAAAAGGTGATACAGTAGCTTTAATGACTCCTATATTTACACCTTATCTTGAGATACCTAATCTTCCTCGCTATGATTTTAAAGTTGTAAACATAAACGCAAATGCAGTTGATGAAAAAGGTGCTCATACATGGCAGTATACTAAAAAAGAATTAGAAAAGCTTCGTGACAATTCTATTAAGGCTTTATTTGTTGTTAATCCTAACAACCCTGCATCTATAGCTATGGATGAGACATCTTGTAATAATCTAATAGATGTAATTGAAAATTATAATAAGGATTTAATGATAATATCAGATGATGTATATGGGACTTTTGTAGAAGATTTCTCATCATTAATGTCAAAACTTCCTTATAACACTGTTGGAGTTTATTCTTATTCAAAATATTTTGGAGTTACAGGATGGAGACTTGGTACATTCGCTCTTCATAAAAAGAATGTTTTTGATAAAAAAATAAATGATTTAACTGGAGAATTGAAGAAATCAGTAGATAAGCGTTACAGTGATATGAGTCTTAATCCTTCTAGTCTTTCATTTATGGAAAGAGTTGTTGCTGATAGTAGACTTGTTGCTCTTAATCATACTGCTGGTCTTTCAACTCCACAACAAGTTCAAATGTCATTTTTCTCTGCCTTTGCATTAATTGATAAAGTTGATGCTTACAAAAAACTTAATATGAGTATATGTCATAGACGTCAAAAACTATTGTTTGAAGCTTTAGAGCTTCCAGTTAATAAAAGTAAAAATAATGCTGCATATTATACTCAATTTGATATTGAAGAATGGGCTAAAATAAACTATGGAGAAGATTTATTCAAATTTATAAGTAAGAATGCCTCTCCAGTAGATATACTTTATAGATTGGCTAATGATTATTCAGTAGTCTTACTTAGTGGAAATGGATTCTATGGACCTGAATGGTCAATTAGAATATCTTTAGCAAATCTATATGATGAAGCCTACACTAAAATAGGGAAAGCAATAAGAGAAATATTGAATAGCTATATTGCTGAATGGGAAAAAACAAAAAAATAATCCTATTACACTGAAATGTCTAAATTATGTGAATAAAAGGATTTATATAGACCTAAATAATTTTTTTTGATATAATCCTATCGGAATTATAAATTTTATTTGTGAAAGGCAGAGAATATTATGAGTATTAAGAAAAAAGTTGCCATAGTCTTTACTGGTGGAACTATATCTATGACAGTAGATGATAAAGTAGGTGCTGCTATACCAACTTTATCTGGGGAACAAATATTATCTATGGTCACTAATATTGATAAAGTTGCAGATGTTGAAGTTTTTAATTTTGATGAAATTCCAGGACCTCACATAACACCTTGTAGAATGATGGAATTAAAAAATTATGTAAATGATTTATTAGCAAGAAAAGATATCACAGGAGTTGTAATAACACATGGTACTGATAGTTTAGAAGAAACTGCTTATTTTCTAGACCTTACAATTGATAATATTAAGCCTGTAATAGTTACAGGTGCTATGAGAAGTAGCTC
Organism: Clostridioides sp. ES-S-0123-01; assembly: GCF_020658415.1. Lineage (NCBI taxonomy): Bacteria > Bacillati > Bacillota > Clostridia > Peptostreptococcales > Peptostreptococcaceae > Clostridioides > Clostridioides sp. ES-S-0123-01. The sequence goes on along the minus strand of NZ_JACVWD010000004.1, from coordinate 184,173 downwards.
TGAACTTGGCTATGATGGTTCAAGCAATTTATCTGCATCAGTTTGTACTGCTGTATCTAAAGATGCTATGGGTAAAGGAGTTCTTGTAGTTTTAAACAACGAAGTGCTATTGGCTTCTGAAGCTACTAAAACAAATACACTTTCTTTAAATACATTTAAATCTTTAACTAGTGGTCCATTGGGAATAATCGACTGTAACGAACTTGTTCTTACGAGAGATATTGTAAATAGAACCATTATAGATACTGATAAAGTAGAATCTAAAGTTGCACTATTTAAAGCATATGTTGGAGAAGATGCAGATTTTATAAGATTTGCTGTTGATAGTGGATATAAAGGTATAGTTATTGAAGCTATGGGTAGAGGCAATATTCCTCCTCTAATGCTTTCTGGTGTTGAATATGCAAGGGAAAAAGGACTTCCTGTTGTTATAGTTTCTAGATGCCATTCAGGTAGAGTATTTGATAGTTATGGTTACTTTGGTTCTGGTAGAGACTTAAAAAATATAGGATGTATATTTGGTGGAGACCTTCCAGGTCAAAAAGCTAGAATAAAACTTATTTTAGCTCTTGGAAAGACTAATAATATTGATGAAATCAAAGACTTCTTTGAAAAAGGAATCTATTGTTAATTATATTATAGAGTTTAGAATTTAAAATAAATTATATCATAGAGTTTAAAATAAAACATCCCCCTACTGCAATCTTTTACTTATATTGCAATAAGGGGATTTTATTTTATAGCTCTCTTTTTTTATTTATTCCACAACTTTTTTATTTCACAACTATATTAACTAATTTCTTAGGAACTGCAACAACTTTAACTATAGTTTTATCTTCAACTAGAGCTTTAATTTTTTCATCTTCTAAAGCCACTTTTTCCATATCTTCTTTAGATATATTTGAGCTAACAGTTAACTTTCCTCTAACCTTTCCATTAACTTGTACAACAACTTCTATTTCATCTTTTACTAAAGCTTTTTCATCATATTTAGGCCAATCTATATCAAATACACTTCCTTCTTGACCTATCATAGTCCATAATTCTTCACCTAAATGAGGTGCAAATGGTGAAATTATAGTTACGATTGTTTGTACACCTTCTTTTATAACTGCTTCATTGATATTATCTAGCTCCTTATATTTGTACATATCATTTATTAATTCCATCAGAGCTGATATAGCAGTGTTAAATCCAAATTTCTCACTTAAATCTACAGTAACTTTTTTAAGTGTAGAATGTATAGTATATCTCATATCTTTATCTTGAGAACTTAACTCGCCAAACTCAACATCTTTTTTGAAGACATCTGCTAACTCATCAACTAATCTATATACTCTATTTAAGAATCTAAAGCATCCATCAACACCTTGTTCTGACCAGTCTAAATCTCTTTCTGGTGGTGCTGCAAATAATACGAAAAGTCTTGCAGTATCTGCTCCATATTCATCAATTATATCCATAGGAGATACTGTATTCCCTTTAGACTTACTCATTTTAGAACCATCCATAAGAACCATACCTTGAGTAAGTAAGTTTTTAAATGGTTCATCAAAGTCTACCATGCCCATACTCTTAAATGCTTTTACAAACCATCTAGCATAAAGTAAATGCATTATAGCATGCTCTACTCCACCTATATATTGGTCTACTGGATGCCATCTGTTAACTAAGTCTTTACTAAATGGTTCATCTTCATTTTTATTGTCTACATATCTTAAGAAATACCAAGAAGAATCAACAAATGTATCCATAGTGTCAACTTCTCTTCTCGCTGGTTTTCCACAGTGAGGACAAGTTGCTGACATAAACTGTTTTGAAGTAGTAAGTGGAGACTCACCTTTTCCAGTAAATTCAACATCTGTTGGTAAAAGAACTGGTAAATCTTCTTTCTTAACTGGAACTATTCCACACTCATCACAATAAACTACAGGTATAGGACAACCCCAATATCTTTGTCTTGAAACTAACCAGTCTCTTAATCTATAATTAATTGTTCTCTTTCCTCTACCTTCTTTTTCTAATTTATTTATTATTCCTTCAAATCCTTCTGAAGCATCTAATCCATCAAATTCTTCTGAATTTATCATTTTATTATCTTCTGTTATTACATCTATTATATCTAGATTATATTTTTCAGCAAAATCTCTGTCTCTTTCATCATGTGCAGGAACTGCCATTATAGCACCTGTTCCATATTCAACTAATACATAGTTTGCTATCCATAGAGGAACTTTTTTTCCATTTAAAGGATTTATAACATATCTACCTATAAACATACCTTCTTTTTCTACATCAGCTGCTGTTCTCTCTATTTCTGTCATAGTGTGCATTTTTTGAACAAAAGCTTCAACATCTGCTTCATACTCAGTACCAGCAACCAATTCTTTAACTAGTTCATGTTCTGGAGCAAGTACCATATAAGTAACTCCATAAGTTGTATCTGGTCTAGTTGTAAATACTGTCATAGATTTGTCAGTTCCATCTATATCAAATACTAAATCTGCTCCTGTACTTTTTCCTATCCAGTTTCTTTGCATTATTTTAACTTTTTCTGGCCATCCATCTAATGTGTCTAAATCATTAAGTAATTCTTCTGCAAATTCAGTAGTTTTAAAATACCATTGTTCTAAGTCTTTCTTTAATACTGTTGATTTACATCTTTCACATGCTCCTTGAACAACTTGTTCATTTGCAAGAACAGTCTCACAAGAAGGACACCAGTTAACATAAGATTTTTTCTTATATGCAAGTCCATGTTCTAAAAATTTCAAAAATATTTCTTGAGTAAATCTATAGTATTCTGGAGTTGAAGTTGCTACTTCTTTATCCCAATCATAGCTAAGCCCTAATAAATTTAATTGTTCTTTCATTTCTTCTATATTTTCCATTGTCCATTTATGTGGATGTATTCCATGTTTTATAGCTGCATTTTCAGCTGGTAAACCAAAAGAATCCCATCCCATTGGATGAAGTACGTTATAACCTTCCATTTTTTTGAATCTTGCGACAACATCGCCTATAGAATAATTTCTAACATGTCCCATGTGTATCTTTCCAGATGGATAAGGGAACATTTCTAATGTGTAATAATTAGGTTTTTCAGTTTGTGCTGTATCCATTTTGTATTGGTCATTATCTTTCCAAATTTTTTGCCATTTCGATTCTACTTGTTTAAAATTATATACGCTCATATTTTGCCTCCTGTTTTTAGTTGTGTTCAACTACTTTGTTTAATATTATTTACTTATAATTTCCAAATAATTCTTTGAAAATAAAAAATCCTCGTCACTAAACTTGCGTTTAGGGACGAGGATAAATCTTCGCGGTACCACCCTAATTAGCCTACTTTTATAGACTCTCTTAGATAGCTTTTAATCCAGCCATGGAGAATAGGTTTTAATCTAGTAAGTTCAAAGTTATATAATATTAGTTCTCACCTTCCACTAACTCTCTGAAAAAATATAATCTTTTACTGCTCTAGTCTATTCAATTCAATACAATTTTTGAAATTTTCTAACTATAATAACATATATTATCATGTTTATGCTAATGTGTCAATATCTATATAAGGTGCATCTTTCCATAATTTTTCTAAATTATAAAATCCTCTATTTTCCTCATTAAATACGTGAACCATTATATCCCCATAGTCAAGAAGTACCCAAGTTTGAGTTCCTTGTCCTTCTTTTCCTCTTGGTTCTAATCCTAGTTTTGCTAATTCATCTTCAACATTATCAGCTATAGCTTTTACTTGTCTTTGAGAAGATGCTGTAGTAATAACAAAATAATCACATAAACTAGAAACTTTTCCTATATTTATTATAACTGTATCTTGACCCAGCTTATCTTCTATGGCATCATATGCTATTTTTGTCATTTGTTCCACTGTCATATAAAATTTCCTCACTTTCCTAATTTAAATACACTTAGTTATTCTAACATATTAATACGATTTTGTAACATAGTCAACTTTAATTTTATTAATATGTTTGCCTTTATATAAGATTTTTATAATAACTTTTCTTTAATTAGGTAGTTTCTTGCCATAACAGTTCTTGGATGTATTTCTTCTTTTTTATTAATAACAAACATTAAAGTATTATTAAATGAAGTTAAAAGTGCTTCGTCAAGCTTACCTTCATAGGCTAATTCTCTCAATGTATCTACAACTGGAAATTTTCTTCCTTCTTCAATTAAATCTGCTATGTAAATTATTTTTTCTAAAAGAGACATATCTTCTCTTCCTGTTGTATGGTATTTAATTGCATTTATAATATCTTCATCTTCTATACCAAACTCATATTCACATATGTATGACCCTATCACACTATGTGATAGAGAGCGGTTTCCATCTTCTATTGGGTCTAAGTATATTTCATACTTATTAACATAATCCTCTACTTCTTTATCACTTAAGTATTTCGCACAATCATGAATCATCCCCGCTATATAGGCTTTTTCTTTGTCACATCCATAAATTTCACACAATTTTACAGCACATTCTGCAACATTTTTTGAATGGCTAAGCCTTCCTACTGGTAGCATTTGATTTAATCTCTGGTTAATATTCTCTAAGTTCATTTAATCATCTCCATATTGATATAGTTTATTTTCATACAAATAATTTTCTACATTTTCGGGTACTAAGTAACGTATAGACTTTCCTTCATTTAGCTGTTCCCTTATATATGTGGATGATATATCCAATGATGGAACGTAAACTGTTATAATGTCAGCATTATATTTTTTAGTCAGTTTCTCTATAGTTTCTTGTGACCTTAATAAGCTAATACCTGGTCTAGTTGCAGCTATAAAAGTAGCTAACTCAAAGTTTTTCTTTACATCTTTCCACTCTTCAACACTACAAATAGCATCTGCCCCTGTTATAAAGTAAATATCAGCATTTTTGTATTTTTTCTTTAAATATTTTAATGTATCGATTGTATAAGTCCTTTTATTTCTTTCGATTTCTACTTTTGAAACTAAAAAATCTTCATTGCTTTCAGTTGCTAGAAGTGTCATATTGTATCTATCATACTTATTTGTAGTGATACCTAGTTTATGTGGTGGATTTCCTGATGGTATAAAGATAATTTTGTCAATCTCATACTTATCTCTAATAAACTCTGCTGTTGCTAAATGAGCATAGTGTATAGGGTCAAAAGTACCTCCTAATATACCTATTTTGATTTTGCCTTTATGGCGATTAAATTTCTCTAGTTTTTCAGTATTTTTCAATTCTGCCTTCTGAACTAGATTTTTACTTCTCATATTTTGTCTCCTTTTAATGTTATAATACTATTGTACCATTATTTTTTATTTCTTAAAGCTTATAAATTATTTTTTTTGGTATATAATCATATTTATATGGTAAAAAACACTTTAAAAAATAATTATTTAACATAGTTTCACTTAACTTTTTAATAAAAATAACTTTTTATTATTTTGTCTTAATTTAGATTAAATATAACGTATAATTATAAGTTTTTTATTAAATTTTATTAGTTACTTTTGTTAATATAATTACATATAAAAAAGGAGCAATTATGAGTATAATTACAAAAATAGAACAACAAAAAAGAAATGATGATAGAGTAAATATTTATGTAGATGATAAATTTTTTATTGCTATATTTAAAGAACTTGTTTATACATTTAATTTAAAAAAAGGAAATGAAGTAAATGAAGAGGAATTAAAATCCATTTTAGATGATGAGATGTATATAAAAGCTAAAAATAAAGCATTAAATATTTTGTCTCGTGCTGACCAGTCTGAAAAAAAAATGAAAGAAAAACTATCAGCAGATTTTGAAGAGGATACAATTGATAGAGTTATAGATTTTCTTAAAAATTATAATCTGGTAAATGACAATATATTGGCTCAGAAAATAGTTAATACCAATGTTAATTTAAACAAATGTGGCAAAAACAGAATTAAACAAAATTTATATAATAAAGGTATTGAAAGAAGTGCAATTGATGAAGCAGTATCAGAATTAGACAAAGATACTGAATTTGAAAATGCCATGTATCTAGCAAAAAAAAGATATGAAAGGGTAAAAAAAGAAGATAAAAAGAAAATATATCAAAAAATTTCTCAACATCTTTCCTATAAAGGCTTTGATTATGATATTATTAAAAGAGTTTTAAATAAACTTTTAAATTTTGATGAATCTGATATATAAGTATATTTTTAAATATACTAAGGAGGTAAATTATGAAACTAATTATTGGTGGTTTAAGCTTTTTATTAGGATTATATAATATATATCAATTATATAGAGAAGATAGTATGAGATAAGTATTATTTTATTAAAATATAATACTTATTATGGAGGGAAAATCAAATGAAAAGTCAAGAAAGATTTAAAATTTTAGACGTTGATGTTTATCTACAACCATTTGAGTCTGACATAAAAAAAAGGATGAAACACTATGAAGATGTAAAAGCAAAAATATTAACTAGCTGTGAAGATTTTAATTCTTTTGCAAATGGTCATCTTTATTATGGATTCCATCAAACAAATGATGGATGGTTTTATAGAGAGTGGGCTCCAAATGCAGATAGTTTATCATTAATTGGTGACTTTAATAATTGGAATAGAAAATCCCATCCTCTAAAAAAAATAGATTCTGGTAATTGGGAAATTTTTATACCTGATAAAAACAGCTTACCTCATAAATCCGAGGTAAAGGTACAAGTCACTACAAATGGGGAAACATTTGACCGCATACCATTATACATAAAGAGGGTAATCCAAAAGGATTCTGGTAGCTTTAATGGGCAGATATGGCAACCAAAAACTCCATTTAATTGGACTGATAATGAATTTGATTTAAAAAACATAACTTTCCCTTTAATCTACGAATGTCATATAGGTATGGCTACTGAAAAAGAATCTATTGGAACTTATAATGAATTTACTGAAAATATACTTCCTAGGATAAAGAAAGCTGGATACAATACTATTCAACTTATGGCTATCATGGAACATCCATATTATGCTTCTTTTGGATACCAAGTTTCAAACTTTTATGCAATTTCATCTAGATTTGGTACTCCTGAAGACTTAAAAAACCTTATAAATACAGCTCATTCAATGGGAATTGCTGTTTTATTAGACTTAGTTCACTCTCATGCTGTAAAAAATACTTTAGAGGGAATAAATGAATTTGATGGAAGTGAACATCAATTTTTTCATTCAGGTTCAAAAGGTAATCACCCTGCTTGGGGAACAAAACTCTTTAACTATGGTAAGCCTGAGGTAATTCATTTTTTACTTTCAAATATAAAATTTTGGCTAAATGAGTATCATTTTGATGGTTTTAGATTTGATGGCGTAACCTCAATGCTATATCATAACCACGGTCTTGGAGTTTCATTTGACAGTTATAAAAAGTATTTCAGTGCAAACACGGATATGGAAGCTATAACATATCTTCAATTTGCAAATGAATTAATAAAAGAAATCAAACCTAATTCAATAAGCATTGCAGAAGATATGAGTGGAATGCCTGGAATGTGTATACCTATAAGAGATGGTGGAATTGGCTTTGACTATAGATTAGCAATGGGAGTACCTGATTTTTGGATAAAAACTATCTCAAAATCTTCTGATGAAAATTGGGATTTAGGTAAAATGTGGTACGAGCTTACTACTAGACGTCCTGGTGAAAAAAACATTGGATATTGTGAATCTCATGACCAAGCATTAGTTGGTGATAAGACAATTATATTTTGGTTAGCAGATAAAGAAATGTATTGGAATATGGAAATAAACTCAAATAATCATATTATTGATAGAGCCATGTCTCTAAACAAATTAATTAAATTAGCAACATTTTCTCTAGCTGGTGAAGGATACCTAAATTTTATGGGAAATGAATTTGGACACCCTGAGTGGATTGACTTTCCACGTGAAGGAAACAATTGGAGTTATAAATATGCTAGAAGACAATGGAGTCTTTCAGAAAATGATAACTTAAAATATAAACAACTATTGAACTTTGATAAATCTATGCTTGAACTTACAAAATACAGTGATATTTTTGCACAGAATAGTTATGAACTTATACATATAGATAATGATAAAAAACTTTTAGTATACAGTAAGGGTAAATATTTATTTATATTTAATTTCCATCCTAATCTGATGCAATCAGTAGACATATCAAAATTCCAAGACAAAAAATACAAGACAGTATTAAGTACTGATATGATAGAGTTTGGAGGAAAAACAAGACCAGAAAACTTAATAGACTACGATATCTATTTTACTTCTACTCCTCCATCTTCTAAAATACCTATTGCATCTCTCACAGCAATAGTATTTTTAAATAATATTATCTAGATATAAATAACTACTAAAAGCCAAATAACAATTTTGATTTTAATACAAAATGTTATTTGGCTGATTTATTTTCTTGCTAATTAATTATTTTTTATATCTGACATTATAACTTCCAACTTTTAATTTGTGGAATTATATTCATCTTAACAGTCTGTGCCTTTAGAGCATTTCTAAATTTTTCAGTAGATGTATTTTTAAACATTTTACTAGAAGCACTTTTAAGATTTTCTATAGAATCCCAGTGTTGTATCATAATCCATTTTTGAGTTTTTTCATCATATAAAAGCTCAGTATCAATAAAGCCCGATTGAACAGAGTGAAAATTTATTTCTAAATCATTTACAATCTCTACAAATGCATCTTTTGATAAATGCTCTTCCACATTAAATTCTACTATTTCTGTAATAATTTTCATATACAAACCCTCCTATTTATCTTTCTTACATCATAACAAGAAGTAAATTAAAGGTATTGTAAAAAATCGACAATATAATTATAAATAGTTGTATGTTGTGTTTTCTTTAATAGTTTTATTCTCTTTAATAAATTTAATTGGCGATACTCCTGAAAACTGTTTAAATTCTTTAATAAAATGAGCTTGGTCATAATATTCATTTTCATAAATTAAGTCAAGAAAGTTATTATTTTTAGAGCTATAAATAAGCTGATTACTTACCATTTTAAATCTATATATTTTCCTTAGTATTTTAGGTGTATACCCAGTATATTTTAAACAAGCTCTTTCTAAAGTTTTAATATTTATGTTCATCTCATCACAAAACAATTTTATAGTGCTATATTGATTATTGTATATAAATAAATCTAGGAGATTTACCATCTTATTTATAACCAAATTTTCATCTAATACAGATACTAATATTTTTTCTAAATGTAAAACTATATCTTCTATTGATAATATTTGATTTAATGTACTTTCTAATTTCCCAACAAAACCTTCTGATACTTGTTTTAAGTCAACAAGTTGACCCTTAAACTCTGAAATTGGTATCTTTAAAAATGGATAGAGCCCAAATGGATAAAAAGAAATACCCATCACACGTATATTTCCACGTTGAATAACAAATCCATGCTTATCTCTTATTCCATTAAAATGTATATTACTTGCATTATAATTTTGATTTTCAATCTTATATTCCATAACATCAGAAAGATTAATGATAATATCTATACTGTCTGTAGGTAATAACTTATTATTTAGCAATATATTTGATTTTGTTTCAAGATACCAAATAAACTTTACCCAGGGTTTTAAACGAACATTTCTAACTGCATACCTTGTAACTGATAACATTGTAATTAACCTCTATCCTAAATTTTTTTATCATTATATACTTTATCTTTATATTATACAATATAATTTATCCTATCAAAAACTTAATCTATTCCATATCTATCTTATACATTTTTTTAATGCTTTAGAAATAGGAAGTGCTATTATAAGACCTATTAACACCTGCATTAAATTGCCTGGTATTGAAGTAAGTGGAATTATAAAATTACCATAAAGTATAACCTCTGTTACATAATATCCAAACAACATCCAAATTGATGAAACTACTACTCCTATTACATTAATCAAAAAACTTTCTCCATTCTTGCCATTTGCCCATACAATCTTTCCAAGTAAATACCCCATAATACCTCTAACTATAAATGTAAATGGAGCCCATAGAGTCCACCCAGATATCAAATCAAAAAGAGCCATCCCAATAGCACCTGATAACGCACCTTTTTTACTTCCAAATACTATTGCTGATATAAATAACATTGCTGTTCCTAAATGTACAAGACCTCCATTTATAGATATTGGCAATCTTATATTTATAAACTTGGTTGCAACAAATACTAACGCTATTAATAGTGAAGTTTCTACCAAATCTTTTGTTGTAAATTTCTGTTTAGCTGTAGCTTCCATGCCACATCCTCCTTTTATATTGTGACTAAAAATAATATTTATTAAATAAATCTACTAAACTTCCATTTGTATTAAATTCTAATGCTTTTAAACTTTTATCCAATACATTTAATATGTGAACTATTTTATCAAGACTAGCATTTTCCCCCATATGACCTATTCTCAAAATAGCATCCATATATTGATTTAATGATGTTGCAACAAGTGTATTGTAATTTTTAAGCATATAATCAGTAAGTTTTAATGCTCCTATACTTTCAGGTATTTTTATTGCTGTCACTGTATTAGAATATCCTTCTTCTAAAAACAATTCTAAACCATATTCTTCAACAGCTTGTCTTACACTAGAAGCTATTTTCTCATGTCTACTTAATACCTTTTCCACACCCTCTTCTAGTATATTGTCTAAGGCTCTATCAAGACCCATTATGTCACTTATTGGCATTGTATAAGGGAAATATTTTTTTTCGTAATATCCTTCCCATATACTTAAATTACAATAAAAACCTACTATGTCTGTTTTTCTATTTTTTATACAATTTTTTGCATCTTGACTTATACCAACTATAGTAAGACCCGCAGGTGCAGAAATAGCTTTTTGAGAACCGCCTAATATTACATCTATTTTCGATTCATCTACATTTAACCTTTCACCCACCATACCTGCCACAGAATCCACTACAGTTAAGATTCCATATTCCTTCAATAGCGGACATATCTCACTTACATCATTTAATACACCTGTTGGAGTATCACAATGAACCACTGTTGCATATTTAAAGTTATTATCCTTTTCTAAAAACTTTCTTAACTCATCAACATCTATACTTTTTGTATATTGACTTGAAAAAAGCACATACTCTCCACCATACATTTTTACAAAGTCTTTAAATCCTTCTCCATATATACCATTGTCAATTACAAGAACTCTATCACCCTTCTCTGTCAGTGAAGCACAAGCTGCTTCAAGTCCCAATATTCCTTCACCACTTAATATGTAAATATCATTCTTTGTACCAACTATATTTCCAAACTTTTCACATGTCTTCTTATAAAACTCAACAAAATCAACATCTATATCTGGGTTAGTTGTTTTCTCTGCTCTTATTAACCTTACATTTTCTCTAGTTTCTGTTGGTCCTGGTGCATAATTAATTTTATTATTCATATATATCAGCTCCTTTTTATTTTCTATACGATTATTATACAAAATTTTCATTTTTCATGGTACAATTTTATATTTTTTTAGAATTGTACCAATACATTTTTTTCTGATAACAATCTTCTGAACATTAAACATACTATCACTTACAACTTAAATTGATAAGTTATATTAATAAGAATTTTATAACAGTAAAAACAACAAAATACAGGACATATGAACATTTAAGCCACTTGCCCTGTATTTGTATATTATTAACCTATTTAACTCTATTTTTATATCTTCTATAATCCTGTTTAAAAATTAAATATAGCTTTTTATATATTTTTATTCACTATATCTTACTCTATCAATAAGAGATTCTTTGTTAAAGCTTCTTCCTATTAAATAAGTTGTTATAAATTGAGCTATAAGGATAAATACAACCATAAATAAAATTGGTACTATTGGTAATGCATATGTTGCATAAGATAATCCAGTTTTTCTTAAAAATACAACTGCAATGTATCCTAATATACCTCCAAAGACAATACTTCCTATCATCATTCTAGAAGTATAATATATAGCTTCTGAATTAAGCATTTTTACTAATTGTCTATTAGTAAGTCCAATTGCTTGAAGCATACCAAGTTCTTTTTTTCTAGTAACTATACTAGTTATCATTGTATTTACAAGATTCATAAATCCAATAACACCTATTATACCAGTTAAAGTATAGCCCATTATTTTTATAAATGAAATCATCATCTTATTTGATTCTATTCTACTATCTAAAAAATCCGCTTCTAAATATCCATTAGATTTAGCAATTTTCTTTATAGCATCTTTAACTTCTTGATATTTTCCTTCTTCAGTATATATTCCAATGGTACTTGTTGTATCATATTTCAAAACTCTATCTATAAAATCTTTTCCTATACCAAAACTTGGAGTTCCCATAGCTATTGCTTGAACTTTAAATTCTTTTTTTATCTCTTTATCTCCATCATATAGAGTTAATTTTATTTTATCTCCAGCCTTTACACCCATTTCTTTTGCTGTATCAAGGTGAGTAATGACTATTTCGTTTCCTGTTTGTAACCCTTCAAAATTTATTTTTCCATCTATTAGGTTTTTATTTAAATCCTTCACATCATTTTCATTTATGCTCTGTAAAAGGTCATGTTTAAACTCAACATTATAATCCTCCATCCCAATTTTTACAGAATTTCCTAATTCAGTTTTTTTGACTCCTTCTATACTCTTTACTTGGTTTAAAAAGTCTTTACCTAATGGATTATTCATTTGTAGAATATTCAAATTACTTTCAGGATTCTTGTCGCTATCCATTTCATATCCAGTAAATCTAACTTCTATATCATAAGGAAAATGCTCTCTAGCCATCTTCTCAGCATTAAAACTTTCTAAAGCAGTAGATACTGTTATAAATATAGTTCCACTTAACATAAGAGATGTCAGTGTCATATAAGTACGCTTTTTATTTCTTTCTAAATTTGCTTTTGATAAATTCTTTAAATTTATATTTTTATGTCCTTTTCTATCATTTTTACCACTTATTTCATTTCCAGTATATCTTACTGCATCAACTATAGATACCTTTGAAGCTACTTTCATTGGTTTCAAAAGTGATAAAACAACAGATATAAAACTTATTACCACAACCAATAATAGCACTGGTAATTGTGATGATTTTACATCTACATCCATAAATGATTTTATTATAATATTTGCAAGTGCATAACCTAAAATTGTTCCTACTGGTATTGCTATTCCTGCTAATATAAAGCCTTCCTTAAACACTATTGCTTTTACTTGTTTTTTAGTTGCACCAATTGCTCTAAGTTTTCCAAATTCTTGTACTTTAGTAACTATTGAGATGTAGAATATATTGTATATTACCAATATACTAGACAATACAATTACTAAGCCTATAAGAACTCCTCCTATCATTGTTTCACTATCTGGTTTTAAAGCATTTATATAATTTTCATTTACAAGTATATTATTAGTATCTAATCCTATATCATTTGCAATCTTATTTAATTTTTCTTTTGCCTGTTCTATAGATAAATCACTCTTATCTTTTAATTTAACATATATATTGAAATCTTCTTGTGACATATCTCTAGTATTTTTCATATATGTTTCTGATATAATAGCAGAATAATTCTTTCCTGCTTCATATATTTCACTAGTTTCTAAGATTCCAGTTATTATAAATTCTTTTTCTATTCTTTTGTCGCTTTTATAATCATCATAAGGTACTTTTATTTTTTCACCTAATTTTTGACCATGACCTAATGCTTTTAAAGCTCCACTATCTAGTACTATTTCATTTTCTTTTGTTGGTAATTTTCCTTTTATAAATTCAAAATTATTTAATTTTAAACCCTCTTCATTCATATATGATAATGAAATGGTTGTATCATCTTCTAGCTTCTCAACACCCACTCCATTCATTTTTCCAGCTAGTTCAATATCTGCATGATTACTTAATATTTCAGCTTGTTTTTCATTTACATTTGCTAATACTCCTTGATAATTGCCTGAATACTTTATTGTATTTTCCTTTTGATATTCTCTTGTATCGACAATATAAATACCTATAGATGAAAGCATCAATGTTGAAAGTATTATAGTTATTATTATTAATATACTTTTTGATTTATTTTGTTTTACATTACTTTTTGCTATTTTAGTAGTATTAATCATTTTTGTCACCAACCTTTGACACCTTACCATCCTCTATAAATATAACTCTATCAGCCATTTGAGCTATACTATCATCATGAGTTATCATAACCAAAGTTTGACTATATTTCTTAGACATAGACTTTAGTATACTCATAACTTCATCTGATGTTTTGGAATCCAAGTTTCCAGTTGGCTCATCAGCAAGTATTATGGCTGGTCTTGTTGCCAAAGCTCTTGCTATTGCTACTCTTTGTTGTTGACCTCCTGATAATGTATTTGGTAAAACATCGTGTTTATTTTCAAGCCCCAAAGATTTTAAAAGGTCTTTTATAAATTGTTCATCCACAGTTCTACCATCTAGACCGATTGGTAATACTACATTTTCCCATACATTAAGAGATGGAATTAGATTGTAGCTTTGAAATATAAAGCCTATTTTTCTTCTTCTAAATACAGCAAGTTCTTCTTCTTTCAATGTAAATATGTTTTTATTATCAATGTATACCTTGCCAGATGTAGGTATATCGAGACCACCTATCATATGTAACAATGTACTTTTTCCAGAACCAGATTTACCTATTATAGCTACAAATTCACCTTCATTTATTTCTAAATTTACATCATCTAAAGCTTTTACTAAACTTTCTCCTTCTCCATAATGTTTTGATAAACTTTCAGTATATAGTATTTTCATAAAATTATCCCCTCACTCTAAGTTATGTTGCTCCTTAATCATCTACTTCTAATTTGTGGAGCTGTTTATACTTATATAATATATGTAGAGGATTACATTCTCCTTTCAGTAAACATTACATAGTTGTAAGAAACAAAGAAAACTTACTTCCTTTTCCTAGATTAGAAGATACCATGATATTACCACCTTGTTCTTCCAAAATTTTTCTACTTAAATACAATCCTACACCACTACCTTCTATAGATTCAATTTCTTCATCTGTTCCTCTATAAAAACGTTTAAATATGTTATTAAATTCATTTTTTGCAATTCCTCTACCATTATCCTCTATTATGATTTTAAAATAGTTTACAGTCTCTTCTATGGATATATTTACTTCTCCATTTCTTTCTGTATACTTAACAGCATTGTCTAATACATTAAAAATACTTTCCTCAGTCCATTTTTTATCGTGAGGTATAATTCTACTATTAAATTCATTTATTTTTAATGTTATATTTTTAATTCTCGCTTTAGGAGTTATACTTTCTATAGCATTTAAAATAGTACTTTTTATGTCATTATCTTCTTTTTTTATGCTTATCATACTAATCTCTAGTCTTGATATGTTAACTAAAGAATTTATTAAATTTTCCAATTTATTTATAGAATTTTTATTAGTTAATAAAAACTCATGTGCTTCATCTTCGTCTAAGTCTTCTTCTATAAGTAATGTATTATATAATTTTAATGATGCTAAGGGAGTTTTTAATTGATGAGAAATGTCTGTTACTAATGATTTTACACTTTCCTTTTCTTTTTCTAATTTAATAAATTTTATCTTTAAACTTCTATTTAACTCATACAGGCAATTGTTAATCTTACTAAATGTACCCTCTCTAAAATACTCATTATATTCTACCAAATAGCCAGAATTATCTAACTTGCTACCTTCTTTTAAATAATTTTCTTGTGCCATTTGCTCCACTATAAAATAAATCTTGCTTAATCTTTTGTTTATGTATCTTATAAAATAATATATTATTCCTGTAACGGCTATAAACATTATTAAAAAAACAAAAATTGATTCTTTAAAAAAAGATTTTAAATATATGCCAAAGTTTTTATCATTTGACATTTTATTTTCTAGCCCATATCCAAATTTTTCAAGTGCTTTTTCTCCAACCTCTGCATTACTATAGTCAAAATTATAAATAGACTTTACTATATCTACCTCATCATCTGGATATTTTTCAATCAACATACCTGCCATACTTTGAGTATTTTTTATTTGATGTTCATATAAAACATATAGTCTATTATATTCAAAAAATATAAATGCAAGTGTTACCACAAGCATGGATAAAATAGAATATATAACAGCCTTTTTCATTATATAGTCCTCTTTAATACTAAAATTTTCTTTGGTATTTATATCTTTTAACATTTTTTTATACTCCTTTCACCCCATATATATCCAACTCCTCTTACTGTTTTTATATACTTAGGTTCAGAAGGATTCTTTTCTACTTTTTGTCTAAGTCTTCTTATATTTACTGCAACTGTATTATCATCTACAAAATTACCACTACTATCCCATAAAGATTCTAATAGTTGTTCTTTGGTCAAAGCTTGCATTGAATTTTCCATCAAATATCTTAATAGTTTAGTCTCTGTTTTACTTAAAATTATTTCTTCTTCCTTGTCATCATTTTTTATAATCAGTTTATTTTCTATATAATAAAAAAACAAATCATCACAAACCAGTAAAGTGTAATTTTTTACTGTGTTTACCCTTTTCATAAATGCATTTACTTTTGAGATTAATACCATCAAACTAAATGGTTTTGTAATATAATCATCTGCACCTAAATCATAACCTGTAACAATATCCACTTCTTCATCAAGTGCTGTAAGCATTATTATATAAACATCACTTTTCTTTCTAATCTCCTCACAAAAATCAAACCCACTTCCATCTGGTAAACCTATATCAGAAATAATTAAATTTATATCCTCTTTAAAAAAAATACCTCTTGCCTCTTCTATACTAAATGTATTAAAAACATTGTATCCCTCTTTTTTTAATTTAAAGCTAATCCCTCTATTTAAAGATTTATCATCTTCTAAAAGTAATATATTATTCATGTTTTTCTCCTCCATTATTATGTATACTAGCTAAATTATATCATACTAACTAAGCCATTTTATTTGACAATTTATAAATATTTTTTAATCATCAAGAAGATTTTACACACTTAGATAATAAAATAAACATACCAATGATAAGTTAATAATATATTTGTTTTTAATCAAGGGTACAATTATTGATTCGATATTACTATACATAAATAAAAAAACAAAGGTAATCCAGTATTTAAACATCCAATTACCTTTGCTTAGGTTTGTATTTTATATAATAATCAATACCTATTTATCAATAAATAATTATTAATTCTATTTTATTATTGATTTTATTACTAATTTCATTTTACTTTTTTATTTTTTAAATTTATCTGATTATTATTTAATAAGTAAATTAAAACACTCGAAGCTACAAATATAAACATACTATCTTTGATACCTAAATCGCCTGTTTTAGGAGATTTTTCTTTAATTTCTGCTTTAGATGCTTTTATATTAGAACTTTCTCTAGCTTTCATTTTATCTAAATTTTTACGTTTATTCTCATTTGAGTTTTTAGTATCCTCATTATTTGCACTGTCTTCACTATCATTTAAATTATCTTCATCACCATTTAATACTAAGTTACTCTCATTACTTTTAATTATCAATTCTTCCTTAGTTTTAATGCTAATTCTTCCATCTACACTCTTGCAGATTTCTTTTTTATACTCTATATACTCAATTACTGCGCTTTCTAAACTTCCGAAATCTTCTAACATTGGTTCTTTTGATAAGCAAGGAAATTCATCTCCACCTAGTGCTATATAATCATTGGTTGTAACTGTATACTCTTTATTCATGTCAAGTGATTTTCCATCTTTCATAATACCAGTTATTTTTTCTCCTTCTTTCTGCTTTGGGTCAAAATAGTATGAGATTCCACCCACTTGTAAAAAGGCTGAATTTTTTTCTGGATACAGTTTTACTCCATGTTCTAAAACACTTTTAATTTGTTCTCCTGTAAGTTTTTTAGTAACTATAGTATTGCTAAAAGGGAATACATCTGCAATACTTCCTATTGTTATATCCCCTTTTTCAATTGTATCTCTTATATTCCCCCCATTAAATAGCGAAATATCTGCTTTAGTTTTATCTAATAAGATATCACCTATTAAATTTCCTAGATTCGTTTCTTTTGTCCTTACATTTTCATATGAGCCATCTAGAGTATTTTTTGTTACTCCTATCACTTTATCTAAAACTTGTTCCTGTTGTTTCTTTATTTCACCAATCTTTTCACTTATGTTAGAATCAAGCTTATACTCTAATGCTTCTTCTTTTTCAATTAATCTTGCTGATTTATTTTCTATTTTTATATGTTCTGTATCATTAGTATCCAATGTTAACTTTACTTCACCAATATGTTCTAGATATTGCCCTGTGCTTACAATCAGTGTATCACCAACCTGTTTACCATTTTCAAACTTAGTATGGCTATGACCATCAATAATTAAATCAATACCATTAACTTTATTTGCTATATCTATACTATTTGGCTTACTTAAACTATTAGTTCCAATATGTGATATTGCAACTATTACATCAGCACCTTTTCTTTTTAATTCATTTACTTGCTCTTTTGCACTTTCTATAGGATTTCTAAACTCTAATCCTTCTACATTTTTAGAGCCTGTCTTACTTTTTGTTTCTTGGGTTGTAAGCCCAAAAAATCCTATTTTTATACCATCTATTTCTTTTATATCATTACTGTCAAATATGTTCTTATCATCTTCAAATATATTTGATGCTAAAAATTTTAAAGTTTTATCTCCTGAATTAGCAATTTTAGATAGCTCTAATAATCTATCCTTTCCATAATTGAAGTCATGATTTCCTGGAGTAATATAGTCATATCCAACACTTTTAATTAATTTAATTGCATCTTCACCTTTATTCATATTTACTATTGGTAACCCATGTAAGCAATCTCCTGCATCTACTAAAATTGAATTTGGAGTTTCCTTTTTTAATGTAGCTAGATTACCTATTTGTATATATTCATCACCTTCAGCATATCTTCCATGTATGTCATTAGTGTGAAAAATTGTTATTTCTTTAGATGAGTTTTCTATTTTGTGCTTAGAGTTATTTAATTGTTCTACGCTTTTATAGCTTTCTTCAAAACTCTCTAGTCCATAAGAAATAAAACTCTGGCCTGTTGTAATTAGAATTATAATTACTAAAATTAAATATCTTCTAATTTTCAATATAAGTTATCCTCCTAAAATTAGTTTCAGCTTTAAAATAAGACTCTTATTTTAAGATAAAGCTTTTTAGATAAATATTAGAATATATGAAGTTAATCATTTCGATTTTAATATTTATCTATCAATTTAATTTTGTCCATATCCAACAAGTTTTAATCTAGTTACATTTTTTCACACTTATATTTTCATTTATTTTATATGTATTTTTTAGAACCTTTTTAGCTGGTCTCTTTTAAAAGTCCATTGAGGAACTGTTAAATCCCCCTCAAAATTCAAGTTATACCAAGGACTTAAATTTGGTTGTTTACGATTAATAAGAAGCTGAGTTTGTTGAGCAGGCATATAACTTTGAGCTATCATAAAGACCTTTTCTCCGGTTTTTTCATTTTCTGCCATATCCATAATTATACTTGCATGTCCTGGACTGCCTCCAACTATAAAAACATCCCCTATTTTCATATCATCAAGTTGCACAGGTTTTAATTCTTTTTCAAGTGATAAAGTGCCTGAATAAGCAAATACTATATCCATAAATTTTCTAAAACTATCATATGATGTTGAATATTCACTTGCTTTATACCAACTTGAACCACTATCTTTTACTGAAATCCTATATCCTTCTGCCCATTTTGAATACTTAGCCTTAAAACCATCCACAAAGTCAAAGCTTATTTCATCATATCTCTTATTCTGATACAGGTATTCTGCTCTCATAAGCATAATTGCATCTGCACATTGATGCAAATCTCTATCACCAATATTGACATCGAATACACTATCATAGATACCTTTTGATTCCTTAGTTCTACCATCGTAATACTTAACTTTCTCACCATAATTTTTCAACTTAGTATTCCTCAAAAAACTTTCGAAGCTACCTTTTTCTACATCAACCCTTTTAAATCCTTTTGGTGGCTCATACCTATCTTTTAATATATTTTCATCTTTATGTACTACGATAGATTGCTCTTCTTTTTTAGAATTTTGAATATGGTTAGAACCTTCAACTGTTTTTTTACTTTCCCCATTACTGCATCCAACTAAAGTCAACATCATCAATGATAAAATAGTAATTTTCTTTGACAGTTTCATTAGATTTACCTCCTATAAATTTTTCAAAAATAAATGTAAAGTTATACTTATAGAGTTCTTGTATACTATTATACAAAATTTCTATTTACTAATATTTCTTGACTCAAATGCACATTTATTGTTGTATTTAATGTTAAAATAATTATAATAGGATATCATAATAAAAACAAACAACAGATTTGTGTTAATTTTAGAAAGGGGAAAAAATGATAGATTTAACTTTACTTGGATGTGGTGGAAATGTACCCATGCCACATAGATTTTTGTCTTCTGTATTCATGAATTATAAAGGCAGAAAAATACTAATTGATTGTGGTGAAGGCACTCAAGTATCTATGAAGTTGAAAAAATGTGGCTTTAAAGATATAGACTTGATTTGTATAACACATTTACATGGTGACCATATATTTGGACTTTTAGGGCTTCTATCAACGATTGGAAATAGCGGTCGTACAAGTGATTTAACTATAGTTGGTCCTATTGGAATAATTGATTGTATTCGTTCTATGAGAAATTTAGTAGAATACATACCCTATACTTTAAAAATTATAGAAAATCCTCAAGGTAGTTTTTCTTTAGATAATGAGTATTTGAAAAACATAGAGATTTCAACAATCCATTTAGAACACTCTATAGAGTGTATAGGATACAGTTTTAATTTTAAACGAAATCCTAAATTTGATATAAATAAAGCAACTCAAAATAAAGTTCCTAAAACAATATGGAAAAATCTTCAGGATGGTCAAAGTGTAGTTTTAAATTCAAAAAAATACACTCCAGACATGGTTTTAGGAGAACCAAGAAAAGGAGTTAAAGTAAGTCTTACAACAGATACAAGACCTATAGACTCAATACCTAACTTTATAAAAGATAGCGATTTATTTATATGTGAAGCTATGTATGGTGATGATTTAGATATTTCAAAAGCTGTCAAAAATAAGCATATGACTTTTAGAGAAGCTGCAAACCTTGCAAAACTAGGAAATGTTAAGCAACTTTTATTGACACACTTTAGCCCATCATTAGATATGCCTAACATGTACTTAGAAAATGCTACTAATGTTTTTGAAAATACGATTATTGGTGAAGATAGACTTAGCTTACACTTAAATTTTGATGAATAATTAATTTTACAGCTTTAGTAAAAATTATACTTAATAAAAATTTAGGAATGAACTTACCTTAGATAAAATTATTTTAGGGTAAACTCATTCCTTTAATATTTATTACTGTTATTTAATTTATTAATAGTTACTTAATTATTAATAGTTATTTAGATAAAATTATTTAGATACATTTCCAGCTACATTTAATACATCCCAGGTTCTTGCAAATGGTGGAGCATAACATAAATCTAACATCCCAAGTTGACTTGTGGTCATTTTTCCAAAGATAGCAGCTGCCAACACATTAGTTCTTTGAACAGCATCTTTAAAACCAGCTACTTGTCCACCTAAAATAACTTTTGTCTCTGCATCGTAAATAAGTTTTACATATATTTTATTTCTTCCAGGATAATAGTGAGTTTGATTATAATCAGAAATAAATTTGGATTTGAAGTTTAATCCCAAATCACTAGCTTGTTTCTCTGTAATTCCAGTTGAGGCAGCCTCCATATCCATAACCTTTATACAACTTGAGGATAGAGAACCTTGATAAGAGACTTCTTTACCTGCTAAGTTTTCTCCTACTATCCTACCTAATTTATTTGCTCCAGTTGCTAAAGGTATATATGCATTTTCATTACTCACTATATTCTTTATAGTTGCACAATCACCAGCAGAATATATATCTTCAACAGAAGTCCTACCATATTCATCAACTACTATAGCTCCATTTTTTAATGTTTTTATATTTGTATTTTGTAAAAATTCCGTGTTAGGTTTTACACCAGTAGCAATTATCACAACATCTGTATCTATTGTACCTTTATTTGTTATTACTTTTTCCACTTTATCTTTTCCAGACAATTCTACAACTATCTCATCCAAATGCAATTTTACATCGTGATTTCTTATTTCATCCTCTAAGACATCTGTAATTTCCTTATCAAATACTTGTGGTAATATTCTCTCTTCCAATTGAACTACATGTACATCTTTACCTAATTTTTTGCATGCTTCAACTGCTTCTAATCCTATAAATCCAGCACCTATTATTGTTACTTTTTTTATTTCTTTTCCACTTAATAATTTTTTTAGATATTCTCCATCATATAGGCTTTTTAGTGTAGAAACATTTTTTAAATCTATATTTTTTATAGGAGGCAGAATGCTTCTTGCCCCAGTTGCTATCATCAATTTATCATAGTAATCTTCGTATATCTCATCTGTTTTTACATTTTTTATTTTTATTTTCTTAGACTTAGTATCAACTGCAACAACCTCTCTAAATATATTTAAATCAATGCCCGATTCTCTAAGTTTTTCAGGTGTTCTTGCCAATAAATCATTAGCATCATCAAAAAAACCACCTACAAAATATGGCAACCCACAAGCTCCAAAAGACACTATTTCAGTTTTTTCATAAACTACAACCTCGTATTCAGGTTTAATTCTTTTTAATTTCGCTGCAGCACTCATACCAGCTGCAACACCACCAATTATTATTACTCTCATTTTATCTCTCCTTAGACGTCTAATTAATTTCTCTACTTAGTTTAAACTTTTCATTTAATATCTATTCTATGTATATATTTTCATGATAACTTTAGTTATTTTTTTAACATCTTTTTATTTGAAATCAAATTTTATAAAAGTTGTTCTTACATCCATTAATCTAATTCAAAGTCTTTAAACATATATTATACCCCCTTTTCATCTATTTAATCATATTTTGATAAATTAAATTATTTTATTCTATCTCGGTAAATTGTGATATAATATTGACATTTTTTTAATATATTGATATCATTTAAGCTTAGAAAAATTTATTTTTAGACAAAGGAGAAAAAATATTGGAAAACTCATTCTTATCACAATTTCTTATGATTACAGATTTTAAAACGATTTTTTTCATATTATTACTTATAGGTATATTTTTTATTGTTAGACAATTTGAAAAGAAAAAAATCAAATTTTCATTGAGAACAATATATGCTACAATAATTGGTCTTATATTGGGAATTATTATTCAAGCTTTTGCTGGTTTTCCTACTGATACAACTCAAATTACTTGGTTACAAGAAGTAAGCAAATGGTATAGTTTATTTGGTTCTGGATTTATGGACTTATTAAAAATGTTAGTAATACCTTTAGTTTTCTTATCAATTATAAAAGTAATTATTAACATGAAAGATAATAACCTTGGAACTTTGACATTTAAATCTTTAGGAATGCTCCTTATTACTACGGCTATAGCAGCAATTGTTGGAATTGTTGTTGCAAACACGATGAGATTAGGAGTAGGAGCTGATTTATCCAGTTTAGGTGGAAATCAAGAGCTTAAGGAAATAAACTCTCTTGTAGATACTTTAAGAGGATTATTACCATCAAATCCTGTAATGGCTATGGCAAATGGAAATATTGTAGCTACAATAATATTTGCTACATTTATAGGTACCTCAGTAAAGAGACTAAGTAAAAAACATTTTGAAACTATAAATCCATTTATAGATTTTATAGAAGCATCTTACAAGATAATTGTTAGTGTATCTATGACTGTTATCAAATTTATGCCTTATGCTGTAGTTGCACTACTTGCTAATACAATAACTTCACAAGGTATTAGTTCAATAATTTCTGTTTTATATTTTATATTAGCTCTTTATATATCAGTTGCAATATTATTTGTTATACATTTAATTTTTATAACTTTAAATGGTCTAAATCCTATTACTTATATAAAAAATTCAACTGAAGCTCTACTTCTAGCATTTACTTCACGTTCTAGTTTGGGAACATTACCTGTTACGATAGAAAGTTTAGTACAAAATCACGGAGTTGATGAGGGTGTATCAAGCTTTACAGCAAGTTTAGGTGCAAACATGGGTATGAATGGTTGTGCTGGCATATATCCTGCTTTAATGGCTGTTACTCTTGCTAATATGGCTGGAGTAAATATGGATATCAGTTTTTATGTTATGCTGTTAATTGTTATAACAATTAGTTCACTTGGAATAGCAGGTCTTCCAGGAACTGCTACAATAGCTGTTTCAGTTGTTATTTCTGGAGTAGGTCTTGGCTCTTATTTCCCACTAGTTGGTGGAATACTTGCAATAGACCCTATACTAGATATGGGACGTACAATGATAAATGTCAATGGTGCTATGGTATCTTCAATTACTGTAGGTAAGTCACTTGGAAAAGTTGATAAAGAAGTATTCAATAAGAAAAACATTTCTTAAAAAATATTATAAAAATAAATGGCTAACATAGTACAAAGTTAGCCATTTATTTTTTATTTTATTTACAAAATGGAAAAAATTCTTTTGTAAGGTTTTGAGGATATACAGATATAAAAACAAAGTCATAATCTTGAGACTTTGCATATTCTAATATATCTCCATCATAGTATCTAGGGTCTATCATATCCATAGTTGAACAAACAGAAGAAAAGAATGCTGCTGTTGGTACAATTAATGAGTCCTTAACAAATAACACTTTTAATCCTTCTGGATTTTCTATATTTTTAATTTTAACTAGTGGACGATTCCCCAATAAGTATGTAAAATATTTATCTGATTGTCCATCCATTAAATTAAGGTCAGCATTAAAAGGGTATGATAATATCAAACTCTCTTCAAACCTTCCTTTTAATTCAAATTTTTGAGATTTAGAATCTGTATAGTATGTATAATTCGTCTTAAATTTAGGATAAATTAGTGTAAAATCATCTATTCCACCATATAAAATTCCCGTCTTCCTTCCCATAGAACCAAGAAATGACCTAGGATATACAATCGAATTATAGTTTTCTTTATCTCTATAATAATAATTTTCATCTAATTTCATGTTATATTTTTTATTAAGCTGTTCAATCAATTCTCCAAATGCCCAAAAAGAAGTCTCTACTTTCCAATGGTGGTCTGTTTTAAAGAATAACTCATCTTTTGAAATACCACTTTTTAAAATATTTTTTCTAAAATCTATATAGTCAACATTATCATTTTTTAGTTCATTTAAAAAATTATCTGCTGTCTCATTACTATAGGAATAAGGTATGCCTTTAGGAAACTGTGTTACTCCTTTTATATATTTATCTGGAGTCATTAAATAAACTAATTTAGTATTTTGTTTATCCATTTCCTTAGAGAACTTACTTACTCTGTCTGACAATACATCAACTTGATTTGGAGATTTAGCAAAATATGTGTAATGCATTTTGCCAGAAGTATCTTTCACAACACTAAACTTTGAAAATTCATTTTTACCCATTAGTTTTTGCAAATATCCATAAGTTTCAATAAAAGTATTTTTATATATCACTTTGTCATTTACTGTATTATCAATAGACGATATAGTATCCTTTAAACTATTCTTATCATTAATTGATTTTTTTATTTCTTGTATCATATCTTTTCCAGAATAACAGATATTAGAGATAGAGAAGGTGAATAAAACAACTAAGAATATAATTGTAGTTATTAGCCTTACTTTAAAAAATCTATTCATACTTTTCCTCCTCAGCTAAAAATTAAAGTAAATAAATGGATTATAACTTCCAGTTACTAAATATGTCACAGAAATAAAGAACAATAAAATAGAACAAATTGGATAAAATAAATTAAATAATGTACTGTATTTAGCTTGTTCAACAACAAATTTATTAACTTTTTTTGCAATAGGTACACTAAAAATAAATGCAAATATAAAGAAAATCAAATATTCTTTCAAGAACATATATGTATAGTCACTCCACATAACTCCACTTGCACCAAACATAGCTTTAAAATAGTTATATGCTTCATTTAAATTTGGAGCTCTAAACAGTACCCATCCAAAGTTTACTACTAGTAAAGTATAAATATGTTTTATGAGATTATGATTTTCAATCTTTTCAAACATTATAAATCTCTCTATAATTAAAAAAACAAAATTCAAAATCCCCCAAATCACAAATGTCCATTCTGCACCATGCCATATTCCAGTAAATAACCATACTATAAACATATTTCTAATCATAATGTCTTTATTTAAAACTCTAGAACCACCAAGTGGAAAGTATATATAACTCTTAAACCACATTCCTAAAGAAATATGCCATCTTCTCCAAAACTCAGAAATTGATTTTGAAATATATGGATAATTAAAGTTTTCTTCAAATTTAAAACCAAACATAAGACCTAAACCTATGGCCATATCTGAATACGCAGAAAAGTCAAAAAATATTTGTAAAGTATAAGCTATTGAACCAAGCCAAGCCAACGATGTAGCTATTGAACCTTGACTATTCATAGTGTAAATATAATCTGCTACTATTGCCATATTATTAGAAATTAATATTTTTTTACCTAAACCAGTTATAAACCTACATGTTCCAATAGAAAATTTATTCCATGTTTCTTTTCTGTTATGAATTTGTTCTGCAACACTTTCATATCTAACTATAGGCCCTGCTATTAATTGTGGGAAAAAAGCTATATATAATCCTACATAAAAAGGATTCTTTTGAACTTCTCCATGTCCACGATAAACATCTATAACATAAGACATTCCTTGAAAGGTAAAAAATGAAATACCTATAGGTAAAACAATGCTTGGAATCGCAAGTTCTGTATTAATAAGCGAACTAATATTTCTTAGTGCAAAAGCTAGATATTTAAATATAAATAGAACACCTATATTATATATACACATCAAAATCAAAATAATCTTTACTTTTACTTTACTTTTTCTATATCTGTCTACTATCAAACCAAATATATAATTCATTATTATAGAAGCTATCATAATAACAACAAATTTCGGCTCTCCCCAGGCATAAAAAAATAAACTAACAATAAGTAATATCATATTTTGGATTGTCCGATTAAATCTAAATAAATAATATAATACCAAAGTTATTGGCAAAAAATAAAATAAAAAAATCAAACTTGAAAATAACATGCTATACCTCCTCTCTTTACTCAGTTTTTAAGTGTTTTTTCCAATATAAGTATATCCCTAAGCATATTGCTAATAAGGATATAAATAAAATGCGAATAAAATTTACACTATTATTCATAGCATTTACTGTTTTCATATTTTGTACGGTTGGTGATTGTTTAGGGGATACTAAGGTATACGGAACACCATCTTTATCTTTTTGATTAATACTCCAAGACTGAGTCAATACTATCTTCTTTCCAACTTTAAACTTGTCATCAACATTAACTTTTAAAATAATTTCTCCAGGTTGTACTTCATTATTTAATGTTAATTTACCTTCCTGAGATATATTTACATTGTTTTGTTTTTCTACAAATGAGTACTTAATTTTTGAACTCTGTTCCAGTCCTGACACTTTATATTGACTTATACTTTGACCCAATACAGGTATTTGTACTTCTTCATCGCCAATTATTTTAATATTATGCAAGGATTCAAGTTGCTCCTCTAAAAGTAAAGATACTTTTCTTATAGTAATAACATTATGTTCTTCACTAGATGGAATAAATGTGATTCCCCACCCGTTAATATCTGATAGAACATCTGAATCTAACATGACATTATTTTTATCATTTATAAAACTGCTAAAATTCACATAAATTTTTCCCTCAAACTCACCTGGTATATCTATGCATCCATCTTTTATTTTATCTGAATATATTATATTTTGATTTTCAATAAATATTTCGCTACCTTCTTTTAACTTAAAGTCAAGCGTATCCTTACTTTGTATGTTTAAATTAATTCGCTGAGGACTTTTATTCTTATTTTGAATCTCAATATAAAAATTATGGAATACATTCCAGTCATCTTTTATATTTTTATAAATATATAGATAACGTTCTTTATTATTTTTAGAACTATCTGTCTCTATTTTTATACTTGTATTTTCAGGTATGATGTTAGCACTTAAATTACTTTCCACCTTTTTAAAAGATAAATCTAAATTTTTATTACTTATTCCTGAACTTGTAAAAGTACTGTTTATAAAAAAAATAAACACTAAAATAAAATATTTTAAATAACACAAAAATACTTTTAAAATTTTCATTTTATCTCTCCTAAATATATTTCATTGGCTCAAACTCATCTGTGCATTCGTCTTTCTTTTCATTAGGTTTTGAAATTATAATTGTTTTATGTTGTAATATCCACTCCATCATTTCCTCTCTTAAAAATAAATTTTGCATTATACTATCAATATTATTTACTTTGTATAAAACACCCCTCATATCGGCTTTACCTTCACATAAATCACACTCAAGTATAATATTTTCATTAAGTTCTATTTCTATTTTTTGAGGATAAATATCTTTATTTTCAAAACCTAGTAATACATACTGATAATTAAAATTTACCAGTTTTACCTTACCTATATTTTCTATATCACTTTGGAAATTTGTATTAATTCTTGGACTTCTTCTCGATAAAGTTTTAGATTTTTCAATACGTTTTTTTACATTAATTTGCAAGTCATCAAAAAAACCTAATTGATTAGATATTGTCATTGGCAAAGTCGGCACCCTATCATGAACAATACACATCCAATTATCAAATTGATTATCTTCAATGTGTGTAATGTAACATGCATACTTCCACTTTGAGTTTATTTCCACAACATTAACTATCTTTGCCTTCATACTGGCTATATATATTTCATTTCCTGATTTTTCTTTAAACTCTACCTCAAATTCTTCTGGAGAAATATACTCTGGATTTTCCAACAAAAACGCAAATCCATTTTCTGATATATCAATTGTTTTTGAAGAAAGAATGTACGAATTTTGCTTTAGTTTAAAATCAATTTCAGCAACATAACGCTCAGATTTTCTTAATTGTTGTCTTCCTGATATAAACAGCATGGCCATAACAAGATTAAAAAGATTTCCAATTAACCAAAACAGTACGACTGAGTATGTCATTGAATTCATTTTAAATATTGATATAAACATCTTTAAGATTCCTATTATAGATAGCACTATGTATATAAAATATGGTGCTCCTTGCAAAACCTTATATATTCTTTTTTCTTCTGCTTTACTCTTATTGGTCACTGAAAATTTATTCTTAGATATTGCAAATGTTTCAAGTATTACTGCTGGCATTAAAGACTGAAACATTATAGTTTCATATATATTAGTCCATCTTGTGTTTCTTATATTTTGAGAAAATATTTTAAGGGATAAACTACTTAAAATATACATAGGTAACCAAAATATCAATACTTGAAGTAATGTGCATTTTACAACAATTACATTAAAGACTGAAAATAAAATGGGAGCCATTATATAAGTAAAGCGTTTTATACTTGCATACCAATAAGTAATTGAAGAAATATAACTTATTTTCTGCCAAAATCCTAAACCTTTTCTAAACAAAATATTCAATCGTCTACCTGTCTGTATGCATCCACGTGCCCATCTTTCACGTTGTTTAATAAGGCTTTTTAAATCTATTGGAGATAATCCTGATGCATGTACTTCTGGAATAGCATAGCATCTATATCCTTTACTTTGAATTAAAATACCTGTTGCAAAATCTTCTGTGATAGAAAAAGTATAAAATCCTCCAACTTCATCTAAAGCTTCTCTTGAAATAACTGTATTACTACCACCATAAATTACAGAATTGGTTTTATTTCTAGCTAATTGAATATCTCTATAAAAATAATCTTGTTCATTTGGAATTCTACCTTCAGAGTGTAAATTAAATTGAAATAAATCTGGATTATAGAAACTTTGTGGTGTTTGCACAAAACCAATCTTTTCGTATTGTTCTTTTTCTCCATCTTTTTTAGCCTGTTCATTTTTTAAAAAGTATGGTACTGTATCAATTAAAAAATCATGCATTGGTATCATATCTGCATCAAATGTAGCAATCAAAGGAGAGTTTGTATGCTGCATTGCATTATTTAGGTTTCCAGCTTTGGCTCCTTCTCTTTCTGTTCGAGTTATATAATTGACACCCATTTTTTCTGACAGAAGACGCATTTCTTCACGATTACCATCATCACATATATATATATGTACCTTTTTCTTATCAGGATATTGCATATGAAGACATCCATTTATTGTTTTTCTTACCAAGTCAACAGACTCATTATATGTTGCAATAAATACATCCACAGGTGGATAAAGTTCTTCACTTATAATTGGCTTTTCAGGATACTCAATATTAGACATTCCATAATAATGTACAAACATTTCCATCATCCCTATTAACTCCACTGAAAGTAGTATTATCGCACAAATTAATGCAAACATCCCTTCTTCTTTAGGTATTGTATAAAAAATTCTCCACAATATATATATAATATTAGTAATAATAGTTAAGGTTATAAGTACCTTTTTTGAATTTTTCTTCATCAAATCACCTCTTTCCTACTAGTGCATTCAATATCTCTTCATCCCAAGTACCTTCAACTTGATTATATATTCCAAATCCAGAGGCAAGTTCCCAGTAAGCCCATGAAAAATTTCGTTTTTCAGCCTCTTCTCTTACTGCTTTTATCCAAGCTACTCTTGAAGCTTCTGGTGCCTCTTTTGTTATTCCAAACTCTCCCAATAAAACTTTTACATTATTTTTATTAGCCCATTTCTCTACTGTATCAAATCTTTTCTTTAGATACTCAAGTTGTTCATTTGTTCCTTCCCAAGTAATATTGCTTAAGTTCTCAAACCCTTTATGATAGATATTTCCTTGGAATGCAAAATCATTTGGTTCATAATAGTGAAATGAAACTACTATATTAGAATTTTTAGGAATATTTAAATCCTTTAAATAATCAATTTGGTAGTAATTGTATGGACCCACTATAATTGTCCTTTTAGGATTAGTTTTTCTAATTATATTTATAGCTTCTTTAAAGTATTCATTTAGTAACTGTGGAGATAGGCTTTCTTTAGGCTCATTTAATAATTCAAAAACCAATTTTTTATCATATTTTTGATATCTATTAGCTATTTGTTGCCATATTTTTAAAAACTTCTCTTTATTAATTTGTGGTTCTTTCATAATGTCTTCAAAGTGATGTAAATCTAACACAACTACTAACTCTTTATCCAAAGCATACTTTATATGTCCATCAATCTTTTTGAAGAATTCTTCATCAATTTTATAATCATTAGAATCTGAGGTGTAATCAGAAAATCTTACTGGTATACGGACTGTATCAAAACCTGCCATTTTTATATCATCAAAATACTTATCTGACATTTTAACATCCCAAGGAAAATTTTTTGGTGATTCTAACGCATTACCTATGTTTATTCCTCGTTGCATTGTAACTTTATCATTATCTCCTCTTATTATAAAATAAAATCCAATAAAAGCTATACTCAAAAAGGCTGCTATACTAATACCTATTCTTTTTATGTTCCTCTCCCCCTAACTTATTTTTTGTATAATATTACTTTACTAGTTTTAGTCTATCTATAGAAGCTTTAATATCATTAGTACCCTATTATAACAAATTAAATTATATCATGTTATCTCTAATTATGCTTCTTTATAAATTTTATTCTAAATATACTTTTAAAAAAATATAAGGCAGTATATCTTAAAATAACTTTGATTATTTCTCGATATAATGCCTTATATTTTTTATAACTTATCTAACAAATCTAAAACTTGTTTTTTGACCTTATCATATCCAAAATTATCTAGTGAATATCCAAGCTCTATATTTCCGAAACCTTTAATTTCAGCATTTTCTTTTTTATTTAATAGAGTTTGCATAAGCTCAACTTCTATATATTCTCTTCCCTTTTCTTTTTCTAACATAGTAAATAACTCAAAATCTTGTATGCCAAATCTTAAGTTTTCCATTCTAACACTTCTAACAGGCTTTAAATCTTTTCCAGGATAAACAAAGAACATATCTCCAGCTTTCCAAATAGGGAATTTGTAACTTGCGTCTTTCCAAGGGTCTTCTGTCCATAAATTATAATCCCATCTTAAAAATCCATCAAGACCAAAATAATAAGTGTACCACCCTATTATTCTATTTTCTACAAAAGGAGAACTTATAAAACTATTTGGTTTTTCTGGGAAACAACAAACAAACCAAGTCAATATTCCACCTTTATCATGCATTTTTTTCTTTAGATTTTCTATATCTTTATAATTTTGAATAGTAAGTTTTAAATTTATTGACATGTCATCAACTTCATCTTTAGCTCTATCTAAAAAGTTTTGGTCATGAGTTGCTGATTTATATTTAACTTGATGAGTACTTACAGTAGAGTTTATAAATTTGATACACTCTTTTACAACCTCTGGATTATTTGGTTCATCGGCTATAATTCTGATGCTATCCCATAGACCACATTCTATTAAATGATTTAATACTAATCCTATATACTCTTTTAAATCATCTGTATTATTTATGAATTTAAACACTTTGTCTTTTTCATCAAAGTATCTTACTCTTATAGGGTCTTTATAGCCCTCTATAGGGTTTCCAAACTCTCCAGCACACCAATTACCTAACAGACCAAATAAATCTATCTCCTGAGCCATTTTGTACTTACTAGCTATACTTATATACTTGTCCATGCTTTCAAAATTACACTTGATATTTCCATCTAAATCTTTTGAGACACCTACCATGTTGTATTCATATAAGTTTGATGGATTTTTATAGACTTTATAACAACTTTGACCTGCCCATGGATAATCTGAAACTATAACTGTTGCAACTTTTTCTCCTAAAGATGCTAGTTCTTTGAGATAATTATCTATTATCTCAAAATGTATATCAGACCACAATTCAACTTTATACATTCTAGCTAGACAACTTGGATGTTGCCATAAATCTAAAAAGAATTTACTTTCGTCCAAAGGCTTTAACACAACATTTTTTACTTCTATAGGCACATCAACTGTAAAAACTTTTTCTTCATCTTCATAACCAAAACTTTTGAATATATCAATACTTATATTAAACTTATTTCCTAAAAAATCCTCAGGTACTTGCCCTTCAATCCAAAACGTTTGAGGCAAATATTGTTCCACTAGTACATCTTTATCTCTCAAAATAGCATCATTTACAAATGCTTTTGTATCATCTTGAACGTACCCTAATATATTTATACTAAAATTATTTTCTAATCCATCAGGCACATTTAGACCTAATCTTACTCTATTTCCCAAGCCTTTCCATGATATAGCACTACTACCATCAATTGTGCAATTAAATTCTTCTGTAGCTTTCAGCATAATTTGAAATGCAAATTTTTCACCTTTAGCTACTACAATATTTAAATCCTTATGTTCCCAAGTTTCAGCTTCTATAACTGAATATTTATTGTGTTTAAATGTGCAATCTTTCAATATATATGAAATTTCCATGTTTTGATTTCCTCCGCATCTATAGTTTTATTTTGTATTTTTAAATTAGACTATTTAACCTTTTATACCAGATAAAGATACACCCTCAACAAATTTACTTTGTAAAATTAAATAGAAAATAAATGGAGGTAAAAATGTTATTGTTGCTCCTGCCATCATTTGTCCATAATTTGTTATCTGGAATGTCTTAAGAGTGGATAACCCTACTGTTAATGTCCTCATTGCATCTTTAGTTGTTGCTATAAGAGGCCACATAAACTCATTCCATGCTCCCATGAAAGTAAATATAGCTAGTGTAATTAATGCTGGTTTGATTAGAGGTAACACTATTTGTACTAAAATTCTAATGTCTGAACAACCATCTATTTTTGCTGATTCTAAGAGTTCTTTTGGTACTCCTAAAATAGCTTGTCTCATTATAAATACACCAAATGCAGTTGGTATTGGCATAATAAGAGCCAAATAACTATTTATCCATCCTAAGTGTTTCATTATTATATAAAGTGGTATCATTGTAACTTGAGATGGTATAATTAAAGTCATTATCATAAATAAAAATAACTTATCACTACCTTTAAAATCCATCTTCGCAAAAGAATACCCTGCTAATGTACTAAATACTAAGTTTAACAGTACTCCTGAAAAAGATACTATGGCTGTGTTTAAAAAATATTGCGTAAATCCTTTTTTAGTAAATATATCTATATAGTTTTGAAGTGTTACTGTTGAAAAAGATATATCCAAATTGTATGAATTATATGTTACCTTTAATGATATTATCAACATGTATATAAATGGTACTAAGCTTGTACATGCTATAAATAATAGCAACCCATCACTCAATAATCTCTTTGTTGTTTTCATATTATACCTACCTTTCTAAAAATCTGAACTGTCTCGTTTTACAAGTTTATTTTGTAAAATTGAAACTACTGCTATCAACAAAAATAATACATTTGCTACAGTCATTGCATATCCAGAATTGAAGTTTTTAAAGTTTAAGTTAAATGCATGCATAACTATACTCATAGTAGATATCCCTGGACCTCCACCTGTCACAGTATAAACCAAGTCAAATACTTGTAACGACCATATTGTTCCTAAAAACACAACCATTATTGTAGTTGGCTTTAGTAGTGGAACTGTTATTTTCATAAATTCTTGAAGTTTTGTAGCTCCATCAACCTTTGCTACCTCATAACAATGTTTTGGTAAATTCATTATAGCTGAAATATAAATTACCATAAAATATCCTATATTTTTCCACATAGATATAAACATAAGCGTAGGGAGTGCTGTTTTACTATCTCCCAAAAGTTTAGATGATTCTATTCCAAAAGCACCTAACAATTGATATATAATTGAACCTTCTCCATTTAATAAAGCTCTCCATACCATACCAATCAAAACCATAGACGACAATACAGGTATAAATATAGCTCCTTTAGCAAATGAAGCTATTTTACTATTTCCTTTTCCTGTAATCCAAACTGCCAAAATCAACGATAAAATAGTCTGGCAAGGTACTACTATAATAGCAAATTTAATCGTATTTATAATAGATACTTTTAATGTCTCATCTGTAAATAATTTTTTATAATTTTCTAAGCCTATAAATGTTGCTGGACTAATAATATTGTACTTTGTAAAACTAAAGTATATTGACATTATTATTGGTAATACATAAAATGCCACTAAAATTATGCCCAATGGTAATATGTATATATATGGTTTAATATTTAATTTTAATTTTTTTCTTGTTGAATTTTCTTCAAACTCTCTAACTAAGTTATTCATTTTTATCCTCTCCAATATAAATATTAGCATTGTACTTATAAATACAATGCTAATTTTAATCTGTAAAGTATTTTATAACATCTTACAGCCTTAAACTTTTATTGTGCTAATAAATCATTTGAATATTTTGCAGCATCATCTAACGCTTGTTTTGGAGTTTTATCTCCTGAAATCATAGTTTGAAGTTCTTTCCATAAATATTCATATATTTCAACACCATGTGGTCCTACTACCAATGGTCTATATACATCCTTATCATTTTCAACCATTGCTTTAAATCTTTCATCACCTTGATATGGTTCACCTTTTGTTATTGGTGCTCTTGGTATCGCTTTATGGAATTCTGTCATTGATTCAACACTTAACATATGTTGTATTAATTTATATGCAAGTTTTTTATCTTTTGCTGATGACATTAAAGATAAATGGTCTACTGCTCCAAAAGTTGCAGCTTTCTTGTCTTCTAAACCAGTCACAAATCCCCAATTTAAATCTGGGAATGACTTATCAAATACACTTGTTGCAGCAGAAGACAACATTATAGTAAAGGCTGCTTTCCCTGGTCCAAATACACTTTCTATCATTTCATTGCTATCTTTAGATAAAGAATCTTCAGGTACATATGCTTGTAATTCTTTTAAGAAATTAGCTGCTTCTAAACCACTCTTATCATTAAATTTAACTGATTTTAAATCATCATTAAATATATCTCCACCAGCTTGCCATAAATATGGATACCAGTTCCAGTTCATGTTACCAAAAGTTTTAGCTCCCCATCCTTGAGCTAATCCCCATTGGTCTATTTTTCCATCGCCATCAGTATCCTTTGTTGCTTTTTGGCAGATTCTTTTAAAATCTTCCCATGTTTTAGGAGGTTTTTCTCCTATTTTATCTAGAATATCTTTGTTGTAGTATAATACACCTGGATTTGCTGCTTGGAATGGCATTCCATACATTCCACCCATCATTTCAGATGTTTTTATGTAAATAGATTGTTCTTTATCCTCTTTAGTTGCATAGTCAGTTAAATCTTCTACTGCTCCACTTTGTATAAACTGAGGATACATTTCTGCATACATATATCCAACATCAGGGCCTTCATCAGCACTTATGGCTGTTGCAAATTTTTCTGAATAATTTTCCCAAGGAATTATCTGTAAATCTACTTCACAGTTATTTTTTTCCTCAAATTTATCTAAAATAGGGTCCCAAACTTCCTTCATATTATCTTCTACTGGTGGCATCCAAAGAACTAGCTTTTCTTTTTCCCCATCCTTTTTTGCATCTTTTCCACTACCACTTGAACACCCTGTTATAAGTGTTGTAGTCATAATTGCCACCATAGCTAGTGAACACAATTTTTTCAACATACTCACCTTAATTCCCTCCATCTTGTTTGGTTTTTCTTTTTTCATTGTAATTCTACATAATTTTACTCCATTTAAAATATTATCAAAGCATGTATTTCTTGTCTAATCAGTTTTTTCTATATATTTTTTTTTATTATAGTTTTTTTCTATAGTGCCATTTTTAATTTTATTTTTTATGGCAATCAATATAGTTAAAATAAACTAGAATCTTTTAGTAAAATTTTTAATTTTAAAGTCTCTTTTATTAAATTACAACACAAAAAATAGACCATATAATTATATGGTCTGTTTTCATCTACTTAAAAAAGTTTATTTTTTAGGTCTAAGTTCAGCTTTATCTCTTTTTATTTCTTCTAATATTTCTTTTAAATTATACTCAACACTAGAAAGCACATCTTCTGCATATTCAATTGAACCAATTCTTATCTCATTGGCTATTCTTTCAGCCCTATCAACTATATCCTTAGCTCTTTGGTCTGCTTGAACAACAGGTTCACTTGACTCTACATAGGCTTTTACTACATCTTCAGAATTTTTCTTTAATTCTTCTATATTTTCTTGATATTCTTGCTGTATTCTTTCAGCTTCTTTTTGTGCTTGTTCAACTATGTTTGTAGCATCTTGTTTAGCTTGGCTTATTATTTTATTTCTTTCTTTATTTATCCAGACTGCCTGTGTTACTTCCTCTGGTATTAAAGTTCTTATATCATTAACTATTGCTAAAACTTCATCCTTATCTACAGTGCATTTATGAGAAAACGGAATTGTAGAAGCACTTCTAAATATCTCCTCTAACTGATCAAATAGTTCAATCATTTCTAAATCTATCTTCATATATCAATTACCCCCAGTAGTTTTTTTCTTTAATTCTTCCAAAACAATTTTTGGAACCAAATTTTTTATATCAGCATCAAAGAGCAAAACCTCTTTTATTAAAGATGAACTTATAAATGAATATTTTGTACAACTTGGTAAAATTATAGTCTCTATATCTGGATTAAGCTCTCTATTCATATGAGCCATTTGAAGCTCATAATCAACATCTGCACCACTTCTTACACCTCTAACTAATGCTCCAATTCCATTTTCTTGACAGTAACTTATTAATAGCCCATCAAAAGTTACAACTTTTAT
Source organism: Clostridioides sp. ES-S-0123-01 (assembly GCF_020658415.1). Taxonomy (NCBI): domain Bacteria; kingdom Bacillati; phylum Bacillota; class Clostridia; order Peptostreptococcales; family Peptostreptococcaceae; genus Clostridioides; species Clostridioides sp. ES-S-0123-01. The sequence continues at coordinate 146,128 of NZ_JACVWD010000004.1, read as the reverse complement.
ATTCTCTAGATGGCTTGTACTTTTTTTTATAAGTTCTACTCTTTCATCAAAGCTAAATAGACCTTTTTTATTAGGATTATTTAGGACTCCTATTTGTAATTCGTCAAATAACTTCGAAGCCCTGCAAATAATATCTAAATGTCCATTAGTGATTGGGTCAAAGCTTCCTGCAAATATAGCTTTTCTAGGTTTATTTTCCATTTTATGCCTCCATCTTATAAAAAGTTAATGCAGTATTTCCATATTTTTTATCTTTAGTTTTTTCTAACTTACATATTTTATCTGGAAATAAATCATTAGTATCATGTTCTACAACTATTATTCCATCTTCATTCAATAAATTGGAATTATCAATTTTTTCAATAGCTTCTATAAACATATTTTTATAATACGGAGGGTCCATAAAAATTATGTCAAATTTACTATTTTGTAACTTAAGCTTATCTATAGCAGTTTTAAAATCAAGGTTTAAAATAAAACTCTCATTTTCAACCCTTGCTTTTTTTATATTAGATTTAACAATTTCTATACTTTCTTTACTAATATCTACAAAAGTACATTCTTTGGCACCTCTTGACAAACACTCTATCCCTAAAGAACCAGTTCCAGCAAATAAATCTAGAACTTCACTTTCCATTATATATGAATTTATTATATTAAATAAAGACTCTTTTACTCTATCCGTTGTTGGCCTTACATCTTCATTTTTTGGAGTATTTAATTTTAATCCTCTTGCTTTTCCTGAAATTACTCTCAATATGACAATCTCCCTTCAGCACATTCTTACATCAATAATATTTTAACATAAATTAAAATCAATTTAATGAAATTTCTTCCAATGTATCTTTAAATTTATCTATAATTTCCTTTTTAAGTGGAATATTCTCTTTCAATTGTAGATTATTATCTTCACCTAATATATATCGAGCTTCCTGCTGTGCTAATTTTAATATTTTTATATGCTTAAACAAATTTGCTACTTTTAATTCTGGAAGTCCATGTTGTCTGGTCCCAAAAAACTCTCCAGGTCCTCTTATTTCTAGATCCTTTTCTGAAATTCTAAACCCATCATTTGTTTCTTCCATTATAGACATTCTCTGCCTGCATACATCTGTTTTAGAGTCGTAAATTAGCACACAATATGACTTATGGCTTCCTCTCCCAACTCTACCTCTAAGCTGATGTAATTGTGCAAGTCCAAACCTTTCAGCATTCTCTATTATCATTAGAGTTGCATTTGGCACATTGACACCAACTTCTATAACTGTTGTTGAAACCAAAATATCTATTTCTTTATTCTTAAAGTTACTCATTACTTCATCTTTTTCACTTGATTTCATTTTCCCATGAAGAAGTCCAAGTCTTAAATCTGAGAAGTATTCAGCTCTTAATTCCTCTACTAATTCAACAGCTGACTTAGCTTCTATTGATTCACTTTCTTCAACTAGTGGACATACAATATATACTTGCCTTCCCGATTCAACTTCTCTTCTTACTAGGTTATTGTAAGCTCTATCTCTCTTGCTCTTTTCAATAGCAAGTGTTTCTATTGGCTGTCTACCTGGGGGGAGTTCATCTATAATAGAAATATCTAAATCTCCATAAAGTATAAGTGCTAATGTTCTTGGTATTGGTGTTGCTGTCATTACCAGTATATCTGGATTTATTCCTTTTAATGAAAGTCTACTTCTTTGCATAACTCCAAATCTATGCTGCTCATCTGTTATAACTAGACCAATATTATTAAATTCAACTTTATCTTCAATTAATGCATGTGTTCCTATCAATATATCAATTTCATTATTTTTAATTTGTTCTAATACCATATCTTTTTGTTTTTTTGTAAGACTACCTATTAATAGACCTACATTTATACCAAAATCTTTTAAGGTTTCAGTAAGTGAAATATAATGCTGTCCTGCTAATATCTCTGTAGGTGCCATCAAAGCTCCTTGATAACCATTTAAGACACAATTTGCAAGTGCTAAGAGAGCAACTACTGTTTTACCACTACCTACATCACCTTGAACTAATCTATTCATTATTTTATCAGAATTCATATCATTTATAATTTCATCTAATGCTCTATTCTGAGCTTTAGTCAATTTAAATGGTAAAGAACTTATTATATTCTTTAAACTTTCACTTGTTGTAAATTTTATTCCGTTTTCTTTATTTCTTCCACTTTTAAATACAAACAGTCCCAACTGTAATATAAGTAATTCTTCAAATACAATTCTATATAAAGCTATTTTTAACGATTCCTTATTGCTTGGTGAATGAATATTTCTAACTGCAAAATCTATATTACATAATCTATATTTTTCTATAATTCTTTGTGGCATATATTCTTGTATAATTAATTCCTTATCTTCAAGTACAGTCTTAATTATGCTCATAATCTCTTTATTTGTAACACCATATGTAAGTTGATACACTGGCATAAATCTACATGTATTTTTAGGTGAATTAGTAAGGTACTCTAATTCACACGATGTAAGTTCTAAGTTATTAAATCTTTTCTTAACTTTTCCAAAAACTAATATTGAATCTCCAGGTCTAAATGTATTTTTTATATAAGTTTTATTAAAAAACACTAGTTTAGCCGAACCAGTTTCATCTTTTACATCAATCTTTGTTAAAGTCATTCCTTCTTTTGGACTAAATGTATTTATATTTGATATTACTGCTTTTATTGTAGCTTTTTCATCATTCTCCAACTGCGCTATTTTCTTAAGATTGTTTCTATCTTCAAATTGCCTTGGAAAATAATACAATAAATCTTTTAATGTGAATATACCCAGCTTATTTAGCTTACATGCCTTTTTAGGTCCTATCCCTTTAACATATTGAACATCTTTATATAAATCCAACAAATATATCACCTACTACACAAAAATCCTGTACAACCAACTTTATAAAAGCTACATGGTCATACAGGTTCTTATAATCATTATTCAACTGAAATTAAGTAATAATAAAGAGGTTGTCCTCCATAATATAATTCCACATCTACATCTTCAAATTTTTCTTCTAAAGAAGTACGAAGTTCATTTGCCTGAGATTCTGTAACATCTTCACCAAAGAATAAAGTTATTATAGCAGTATCCTCATCAACCAATTTTTCAATAAGATTTGATGTTACTTCATCTACATAATCCCCTGCTGATAATAATTTACCTTCTGCAATTCCAATTATATTACCTTCTTTAACATCAATTTCATTCATTACTGTATCCCTAACAGCAAAAGTTACTTGACCTGATTTAACTGAATTTAAAGCATTCATCATAGCTTCTTCATTTTCATCTTCACTTAATTCTCCATTAAATGTTACTAATGCAGCAAATCCTTGAGGTGTGTTTTTTGTAGGTATAACTATTATATTTTTATCACTCAATTCTTTAGCTTGGTTAGCAGCCATTATTATATTGCTGTTATTTGGGAAAATAAATATATTTTTAGCATTTATATCCTTTATGGCATTCATAAAATCTTCAGTACTTGGATTCATAGTTTGACCACCTTCTATTATATGGTCAACACCAAAGTCTTTAAATATATTTGCTAATCCTTCACCCATTGAAGTAGCTATGAATCCAAATTCTCTTTCTTCTTCTAAAGGCTCACTATCATTTTCTTTTTTTTCTTCTACTTCCAATATTGTATTTTCATGTTGTAACTTCATATTTTCTATTTTTATAGTTAATAATTGACCATACTTTAGAGCTTCTTGAAGCACGTTTCCTGGGTCATTAGTGTGTACATGTACCTTTATGACTCCATCATCTCCAACTACTGCTAAACTATCGCCATAAGCCATCATTATATCTCGTATTTTCGTATCTTCTACTTTAGAACTTTCTAGTATAAATTCTGTACAATAACAGTATTTTATATCATCTGTGCCAGTACTATTCTTTGGGAAGTCTATATTTGTTGCAATATTAGTGTCTAGGCTAGTATTTTTTATTTCTATATTGTTACCTTTCATAGAAGCTAACATACCTTCATATATAAGTACAAGCCCTTTTCCTCCAGAATCAACTACACCAGCATCCTTCAGATTTTTTAGAAGGTCTGGAGTTCTTTCTAGTGAAGCATTTGATTCCTTTACAAGCATACTTAAAAACTTTACTACATCTTTTTCTTTTTTAGCAGCTTTTACTGCAAACTCTCCGCTCTCTCTAACTACAGTAAGTATAGTTCCTTCAATTGGTTTTATTACAGCTTTATAAGCTGTATCAGAACCATTTTTAAAAGCTTTTGCTAAATCATCTGTTGATAATTTACTTTTTCCCTCTATAGACTTAGCTATACCTCTAATTATTTGTGAAAGTATAACTCCTGAGTTTCCTCTTGCACCCATTAAAGAACCTTTAGATAGTGCTTTTCCGATGTCTGATATATTATCATTGTCTACTTTCGCTAACTCTTTTAAGGCATAAGATATAGTTAAGGACATATTAGTCCCTGTATCTCCATCTGGTACAGGGAATACATTTAATTTGTCAACTAAATCTTTATTGTTTTGGAGATTGTTTGCACCTGAAATGAACATCTCTCTTAACCTTTTACCATCTATATACTGAATCATTTCTTTCCTCCTATAAAATTACTTCACTCTTATTCCTTGTACATTAATATCAATTTTAGTGACTCTTACACCAGTCATCTTTTCAACTACATATTTAACTCTATCTATTATGTTATTTGCAACTGTAGATATATTTGTACCATATTGTATTATAACATAAAGTTCTATTGCTATGGCATCTTCTTCTACTTCTTCTACTCTAACACCTTTAGTAGCATTTTCACCTTTTAATAATTCTACTATTCCTTTAGATTTAGATGCTAAACCTACTAGACCATAACTTTCCATTGCAGCTCTATATGTGACTTGAGCTATTACTTGATTATCTATTTCTATACTTCCATATTGATTCATTACCTTTGCACTCATGGTTGACCCCCTTAAGTTTTTTTTATTAAAAATGTTTCTTAATTTATTTTTTACTATTTTTACTTATTTATTATATAAAATTATAATCATATCATACTATAAATATGGTATAATTTAAACCTAGAAAAGTTTTTGGATAAAATTTCTTGTACTGTCTATATATTTAAAGAAAAATAATAATTATTTTTCAAATATATTTACTTTATATAAAATTATATATATAATTTTATATGATAATGAGAAATTCTTCAATATATGTAAGGCAAATATATATTTCTATTGCAAATTTTTGTTATTTATGATAATATAAATATGTTTTTAGTCTTTAAATAGTTATCATTTTAAGGAGGTGTGCGTAGATGGCAAAAGTATGTAGCGTATGTGGTAAAGGTAAGGTTTCTGGAAACCAAGTATCACACTCAAATAAACATAATAAAAGAACATGGTCAGCTAATTTAAGAAGCGTAAGAGCGATTATAGATGGAGCTCCTAAGAGAGTAAAAGTTTGTACTAGATGTTTACGTTCTGGTAAGATTGAAAGAGCTTAATAGCCACGTTTAAAAGCCTACTTCCGAAAGTAGGCTTTTTAAATTTAATCATTTTTACTCTTTCTCATAAATTTTAAAACTATGTTTGAAATCCATTTTGGTAACTTTATTGTTACTACTTTCATCAATACTCACCCCACACTTTATAGTTAAAATTATTTTAACAAAAAAATAATAATGCTCCACATCCAATAAGTATTAATGCGGTAAGTGCTGACCAAATCCAGCCAGGAAGCAACATAGATAAAATTACTGCCATTCCTGTTGCTAGACACAGTATTCCTAGCAATACCTTAGACTTGTTATTTCTCATGGAACACCTCCACATAGAACTTGTATCTACAAATATTTTCATATTTAAGTTTATGCGATAAGTTCCTATTTTAGACCGATAAATACATTATGTAATTTTAATTTTTTATACTGGAATTATTACTATCTTCTGATGCAGATTCTATAATATCTAAAATACCTCTTTTTTTACTTAACCTTTCAGGTCCACTATATAGAACTACTGGTATAACTTTTGGGAGTTTAAAATCTTTGCTTTCTATTTCTTCAAGACTCTTTTTCATTATAAAGCTTTTCCAAATTTGCTCTCTGTATGATTTTAATCTTGGTACAATCTCAGTATCCATTTCTGTTTGAAACTCCAACACTATATAGTGTGAAATTTTACGATTTTTAGAAAAAACTTTATAAATTATATCTACTTCCTTTCCTTTATATTCACATATAAAAGATGTTTCTAACTCTATACTTTTAAGAGTTAATTCCTTTGCTATTGAGACGCTTGTAAAATTTTGAATCAAACTTAAAAAACTTTCTTTATCTGAATACAGCCTTCTATATTCTTCACGTTTTTCTTTGCTTCTTTTTAAATTCATACAATTCCTCCCAGGTTATAGATTCTCTATCTTTTGATAAAAATAATCTATAAATTTTATTTTTTAATTTTCACTAGTGATTATTGACACTTATGATTAAAATATCCAATAAAGATATTTTTTTATATTTTTATTAAAAGATATGAATTTTTATATTTTAATATATTGACATTGACGTTGCGTAAAAGTGTATATTTAATTTATAGGAGGTATTACTTATGGAATATACAGTTCAGAAATTAAGTAAAATAGCTGGTATAAGTACTAGAACCCTTAGATACTATGATGAAATCGAGCTTCTTAAGCCACTTAAAATAAATTCCTCAGGTTATCGTATATATGGTCAAAATGAAGTTAATAAGCTACAACAAATACTTTTTTATAGAGAGTTAGGCATTAGCTTAGAAAATATAAAAAACATTATAAATTCACCAACTTTTGATAGTCTAAGTGCATTAAAACAACATCATAGCAAATTACTAGCTAAAAGAAAACAAATTGACTTACTGATAGAAAATGTAACTAAAACTATAGCATTGAAGGAGGGAAAATATATTATGACAGATTTAGAAAAATTTGAAGGTTTTAAAGAAAAGATGATTGATGAAAATGAAAAAAATTATGGAACTGAAATTAGGGAAAAATATGGTGAAGATGTAATCAATCAATCAAATAGAAAATTTAAAAATATGTCTAAAAAAGATTATGAGGACTGGCAAGATTTAAGTACTGAGATAATTAGTAAACTCAAAAAAGCTTTTAAAACTGGTGATGCATCTAATGAACTTTCTCAAGAAGTTGCGAGATTACATCATAAATGGTTGAGTTACACTTGGAATGCCTACTCTAAGGAAGCTCATGCCGCTTTAGCACAGATGTATGTAAATGATGAACGTTTTACATCATATTATGATAAAGAACAGCCTGGACTAGCAAAGTTTCTAAGAGATTCCATAGTATTCTATACAAGATAATAATCAATTTAAAGTAATAAAAAGAGTGCTACTTTAAAATAGCACTCTTAAAAAATTTTATTTTTCAAATTATATAGTTATAATCTGTGATAAAAATCTAACTTAGTTTTTATTAAAAGTAATTGTAACTTTAAATAAATCTCCATCTATATCTATCTTCATTTTACCACCTTGTAGCTCTACAAAACTTTTTGCTATTGCTAGACCAAGTCCAGAGCCTTCTGTATTACGTGACTTATCTCCTCTTACAAATCTCTCCATAATATCATCTACACTAAAATCAATTTCAGTTGCTGACATGTTTCTAAGCATGATATTTACTTGTCTATCTGTTTCTAAAATATCAATATATACTCTTGAATTTGGCATTGCATATTTACTTATATTTATTATAAGATTCTCAAATACTCTAAATGTACGTTGACTATCTAATGGTAATATTATTTTTTCGCTAGAAAAATTATTTTTTATTTTCAGTGATGACTCTGCTATCTTATCATCTAATTCTAGTAATGTCTGTTTCATTAGAGATATAATATCTACATTTACTATGTTTAAGTGTACATCTCCACTATTTACTTTACTCACTTCAAATAAATCTTCTATTAAGTGTTGTAGTCTTTGTGACTTTCTATCCAATGTATCAATATACATTTTACGATTTTCATCTGTTATATTTTCATCCTTTAGTAAATCTATATAAGTGATTATAGATGTCAAAGGTGTTTTTAAGTCATGTGACACATTTGATATAAGCTCTGTTTTCATTTTTTGACTTTTAACTTCTTCATCTACAGCTTTTTTAAATCCAGATTGAATATTTCCAAGCTCATCTTTAATAGGATTAAAGAACCCTAAATCATCTTCCATATTTGCTTCTAAATTTCCATCTGAAATTTTCTTTGTAACATCTAAAAGTTGATTGTATTCACGTATTGTTTTCTTAGAGTAATCTGACAATACCTTAAATAAAACTATTGAGTAAATTAATGCAAGTATTATTCCAAAGAACCACATACTACACATTATAACTATAATTAATAAGTTTACTGCTAAAATTATAGCTATAGTTTTATTTGGCTTTTCTTTTAAATTTGTCATTCTAACTTGATTAATAACTACTTTACTTGATTTTTTAAACCATTTTAGAAACATCCCTGTCAAAGTATTTTTTACAAAGTACTCTTTTATTCCAACATTTAGAATATGTTTTAAAAGTACTATAAATACAAATATTATTGAGAAGATTACAAACCAATAAATTAAATTCATTGAGCTTACTAATATATTTGCCATTTTACCACTTATATCATTTTTTATTAGATACTCGACATAATTTCCATTCAATGTGTTACTTATTATATCAGTAGGATATAAAGCTACAATACTCTGTATAATAACAATAGCAATAAAAAGTAACTCTAACGGTATTCTTGTGATTATCTCAAACCCTAATAACTCTTTAGATTTTCTATATGGAAATGCTACAGCTACAATTACAACTATAGATATTATGATTTTTATAATCATTGCAGAAATTTTATAATAAGAATTATTCTCTACATTATTTATATATCTACTTATATCATCACTACTATAAATCATCCCATAATTATTATATGATCTATATGAATTATCTTGGCTTATTACTTTAGGTATCGCATATACCAATGTTTTATTTTTTATTGGAGATAATTTATATGAGATTGAATTTCCATCTAAATCTGTCTCCATCAAATCTTCTTTAGATTTAGATAATAACATTTGGCTGATAATCTTTTGGTCTACTCCATAAGAGTCTACAATATTTACTTTTCCATCTTTATCAAAATTCATCACAAGGTAAAACCTATAATTTGCTTTTATATTTTTAATCTTTTCTTGTCTTTCCTCATCATTCATAGTTGTCTCTTGAGGCTGCTTTTTATCAGATTCCTCTTTTGAAGTGTCATTTTTTGTTGTATCCAGTGCTTTTAACTCTTTATTCTCATTAAAAAGCTCAAAGTTATTTTCTTTATCAACTAAATAGTATTTTAAGTTTTTACTTGAATTATTAATAAAAGATTCCCATTCATCAAATTTTTCATTAAAATCTGCATTAATACTCTCATCAGTGTAATAGGTTTCTGAACCTTCATATGCGCTTTTCTCTTTACTAGTATTTTTTATATAATTTATAGTTTCTTCACTTAAAAAAAGCTTCGAAGGTTGTATCATCTTACCTTCTTGTTCTTCTTTCATATTGTGGTCTAAAACATAACTTCCTTTATATATGCTATCTACAAATCCTTCTTGCTCAAATGGATTTTTAGCTCCACCTTTAGCAGCTGACTGTATAGTCGAATATTGGCTAATCATACCTAATGATGCTGATAACATAAGTATAAAGACTATCACACTGATTATATATTTTTCCTTAAATTTTTTCGATTTTATATCCAACACCCCACACCACCTTTAAATATTTTGGATTTTTTGGGTCAATTTCTATCTTCTCCCTTATATTTCTAACATGTACCATAACTGTATCTGTGTTTACAGCATTTTCATTCCAAACTCTTTCATATATTTCGTCTGCAGAAAAAACCCTTCCTGCATTTCTCATAAGTAAACTTAATATCTTAAATTCTATAGGAGTTGTTTTTATATAATTTCCATCAATACTGACTTCTTTTGTATTTTCATTTAATTCTAATCCACCTATTACAAATATACCTTCATTATTTTCTGAACTTTCTTCTTTATTTTTTATCATATTTAGATACTTAGTATATCTTCTAAGTTGCGAATTAACTCTAGCCAATAACTCTAATGGCTTAAAAGGTTTTGTTACATAATCATCCGCTCCGATGTTAAGCCCCATTATTTTATCAACTTCTTCTGATTTTGCAGATAACATTATTACTGGAAAATTATGATTTTCTCTAAGTTTCATTGTAAGCGTTATTCCATCCATTTGAGGCATCATTATATCAACTATAGCTAAGTGTATTTCTTGGCTTTCTATAATTTTAAGACCTTCCAATCCATTGTAACCTTTAAAAACATTATACCCTTGATTTAAAAGGTATATTTCTATAGCATCTGCTATTTCCTTTTCATCTTCTACCACCAAAATATTATATGAATTCATTTTAATCTCCTTTATATCAATTAATTTATAAACTACCTTTACATATATGATTATACAATATGATAGAAGTTTTTCCATTTTTTTATAAATTTATAGTGGTCTATTCTAATTATTTATCTTTGATGTCCATTTTAGAACCCTCCCTTTAATTTAACTTCAATACTGTTTTACTTTATTTATATATCTAATATTAAAGCTAAAAACTTAAGATATTATATATACTTTTCTAAAGATTTTCTAAAGATTTAAATTTACTTGTTTTAATATACACAAAAAAAGTAGGCATTATTGTATTAATTAAATCAACAACCTGAAACATAAATTTAATATCAATAAAATCTACTTTTTAGTTTTTGCATACTTATTTTTAGTTTATTTACTTTTTATAAAAATTCTTGTTTTTATTTTATAAATGTACATATGTCTTCCACTGGTTTTTTAGATGGACTTCTTAAGTTGTCTTCTGGTACTCCAAGTGCTAACATTGCACCTAAGAAGTATTCGCCTTTTTCAAACCCTGTTTCTGCCTCTAAAACAGATTCTATCTCATCTGCTGCATAGTTTTGACTTGTCAACCAACAAGAACCATACCCAAGTTCAATTGCTGATAATGTAAAGTTTTCAATTGCTGCTCCTAAACTTTGCATGCCTGGATTTCTTATAAATAACTTATCTATAGTCTCTTTAGGTGCATTTATAAGTTCTAACTCATAATAGCCTGATGGGTTGTATACCTTTGTAAAAACTAATACCAAAACTGGAGCTTTTAAATAAAATAAAGTAAAGTTTGGCACAAATTTTCTAAATCTATTAGCTTTTTCTACTGATACTTTGTCCATCTCTACAAGTATTTCTTGTTGTTTTTTAGTTATCACATCTGCTATCTTTTCCATTAAATCACGACGCTTTATAACTACAAAATGCCAGTTTTGAATGTTTTTACCTGATGGAGCTGCCCCTGCTGCTTTTACCATTTTCAAAATATCTTCATCTAAAACATCTTGTTCTTTAAATTTTCTTACACTTTGTCTTTTGTAAATAGTATCTTGTAATTCCATTTTTAAGTCCCCCTGTAGATTATTTTTTTAATTTAAAAACAAACTTTAAACTTCCCTTATTTTAATATATCATGTTCTAACAAATCTTTAAATGACTCTATAGAATAATCATACTCATCCACATTTCCAAAACCATATTTTGCATATACAAAAGGAATCCCAGCAAATTTAGCACTATTTGCATCCCCTTGAGTATCTCCAATATAGATTGGATTAGTTAGTTTATTTCTATCAATTATGAGTTTATTATTTTCACCTTTATGCAATCCAGTATTTCCAGGACACTCAAAATCTATAAAGTAATTTTCTAGCTTATGTGCTTTTAAAAAAGATTCTATATATCCTTTTTGACAATTACTTACTATAAATAATTTATATTTTTTAGATAATTCTCCAAGAGTATTTTCTATGTCTTCAAATAATTTGCCTCCATATTCAGATAAGTAATCACATTCTCTTGCAGAACATTCATCTAATATATTCATTCTTTCTTCTTCATCTAAATCTGGAAAGAAACGCTTTGCTATTTCATCAAATGAAAGGCCCATAACACTTCTAAATAATTCTACTGTAACATTTAAACCTATATCCTCACGTTTATCTAAGACCTCTTGCCATACCTTACATACTCCTTCAGTTGAATCCCATAGAGTTCCATCTAAATCAAAAATAATACTGTCTATCACAAAAAATCCCCCTTGCGTCAAAAATTATTATTTATTTATAATTATATATTAAAAAGCAGATACAATTATAAATATATTTTACTTGATTGTATCTGCTCTGTAATATAAAATCAATTATTAAAGTCCATTTTTATAAATTTCTAATTACAAGTACACATCCCTGCTCTACTTTAATTTTACAAGAATTCCCTAACATAACATTGGATATTCCAATAGGTACTGAATACTTCATATAATAATCATCCAAAGGATATTCCAAGCCAGTAAGTGTTACTCCTTTAGCATCTCCTTTTACAGCTATTACAGAAATAGTATCTCCTTTGTTTCCAAACAAGGTAAATTCTTCATTTTCAACTATATACATCTCTTCTTTATCTGAGAGTATCCTAGAATATATGCCATCTTCTTTTAAATAATATAATAGCTTTATATTTGCAAGGGTATGGTCAATTCTCCCACCTAAAGCACCAAAAAAATCAATATGGTTAGCTTTAAGAGTTTTAGCTAAAAAAAGACATAGTTCTGTATCAGTTTCATCCTTTTTAGATGGAAATTTTTCAAATTTAACACCTTGATTTCTATAGAAATTTATCTTGTCTTCTTCTACTGAATCTAAATCTCCCAAGATATAATCTGGTATTATATCCATTTTGTAGGTGTGATTTGCTCCTCCATCTGCACATATTATGCAGTCATAACATTCTTTAAGTATAATATCTCTTGTAATTTTATAATCTTCAATTTCACCATTTAAAACAATACAGATTTTCATACCTAAGTCTAAACTAATTCTTCAAGAGAAGCATTCTTTCTAAATAAATTAACTGTTTCTTGAATGTCATCACTTCCAAATATTGCAGAGCCTGCTACTATTACGTTAGCTCCTGCTTGCACAACTTCAGCCACATTTTTAGGACTTATACCACCATCAACTTCTATATCAATATTTAATCCTTTACTATCTATAAGTGTTTTTAATTCTTTAATTTTATCTAACACACAAGGTATGAATGATTGTCCTCCAAATCCAGGATTAACAGACATTAAAAGCACCATATCTAAATCAGATAGTACATGTTTAATAGTATCTATTGGTGTTGCTGGATTAAGCACTACACCTGCCTTTATTCCATGTGATTTTATATTTTGTATAGTTCTATGTAGATGTGTACAAGCTTCCTGATGAACAGTTATTATATCACATCCTGCTTTTACGAACTCTTCAATATATTGGTCTGGATTCTCTATCATTAGATGAGCATCAAATACCATATTTATATTCTCTTTTTTTAAACTTTTAACTACAAGTGGTCCTAGTGTGATATTTGGTACAAAATGTCCATCCATTACATCGATATGAAGATATTCACATCCTGCACTTTCCACTTTTCTTACATCCTCTAATAATTTTGCAAAATCTGCTGATAATATTGATGGTGCTAATTTAATCATGTTTCTAATACCTCCTACTGTTATTTTGTCTTATTTCATTTAGTAGCTGTATATAACTATCATATCTTTCTTTAGATATTTCTCCATTTGCAACAGCTTCTTTTATAGCACAATTAGGTTCATTTTCATGAATACATTTTGAACCAAACTTACAATCATTAAATTTATCAAATTCTATAAAATAATCTTTAAGTTCAACTTCTTCTATGTCTTCAAGTGCAAGTGAACTAAAACCTGGTGTATCTGCAACCATTCCACCAAACTCCAACTTTAAAAGTTCAGCATGACGAGTGGTATGTTTTCCTCTTTTTATTTTATCACTTACTACACCTGTTTGCAGTTGAAAATTTTCATCTATTTCATTTAATAAACTCGATTTTCCAACTCCAGACGGTCCTGCAAATACTACTACATTTTCTTTTAATTCATCTTTTACTTTATCTATATTTAACTTAGTGACATTACTTACAGGAATAACCTTATATCCACTAAGCTCGTATATCTTTTTAACATGCTCTAATATGTTATCATCATCTAAATCTGCTTTTGTAAGGATTATTACAGTTTCTAAATTTTCTTTTTCTGCCAAAACTATAAATCTATCTAAAAGAGATAAGTTTGGTTTAGGATTTTTTATTGCAAATACTATTAGTGCCTTATCTACATTTGCTATAGGTGGTCTTATAAGTTCTGTGTCTCTACTATCTATTTCTTCCACAATTCCCTTTTTTTCATCTTCATCAACAACACTTATTTTAACTCTGTCACCAACTAAAGGTGTTACTTTTTGCTTTCTAAATATACCTCTAGCCTTACATTCATAAAGACCTTTTTCTGTATCTACATAATAAAATCCACTAATCCCTTTTATAATTTTTCCTTCTAGCATCAAATACCTCCCTTTATAAAATTATATAAACCTATACTGTTTATGAGTAGTATATAGTGTTATTCTTTCCTATTTTTATATAATACCACATTTTTTTTAAATAACAAATCCTCCGTTTGGGCTAATTACCTGACCAGTAATAAAACTTGATTTATCAGATGCTAAAAAAATAGCACAATTTGCTATATCTTCTGGTGTTCCTAATCTCATTAAAGGAGTTTCCTCTACAAGAACATCTATCTCATCTTCATTATATTCAGATAACATATCTGTATTAATAACTCCTGGTGCTATGCTATTTACTCGAATATTTGATGGAGCAACTTCTTTAGCTAATGCCTTTGTCATTCCTATTATACCTGCTTTTGATACAGAATAATGTACTTCACAAGAAGCACCTGATATACCCCAAATTGAAGATATATTAATTATGTTTCCTTTTTTTTCTGATATCATGTATTTTAAAGCAATTTGTGAACAATAAAAACTTCCTTTCAAGTTAATATTCATCATATTATCCCAATCTTCATCAGTTATATCTGTAAATAACTTATCTTGGCTTATACCAGCATTATTTATAAGTACATCTAATCCTCCAAACTCCTTTATACAATAATCTATCATATTTTCGACTTCTTCTCTATTTGAAATATTAGCTTTAAATAATTTTACAGAAAAACCCTTTTCGTTTAATACAGTGTATAATTCTTTAGCCTCATTTTCTGATTTATTAAAGTTTATTAATACATTATACCCATCTTTTGCAAATATTTTAGATATTGCTCTTCCAATTCCTCTAGAGCCTCCTGTTACCAAAACTGTTTTATTGTTTTTATTCATAAATATTTATCTCCCTTATAATTAACCTAATATTTTATACAAAACAAACTGCCCCTTTAAAGAAAATAATTTCTATAAAAGGACAGCTTTTTATTTTTAGCTACTATTTATTCTGATTTACCAATATTTCCACCAGTTCCTGCTGGAGTTTCTCCACTATTTCCTGAGTTTGAACCTCCTGAGTTATCTCCACTATTTCCTGAGTTTGAGTCTCCTGAATTATCTCCATTATTTCCAGAGTTTCCTCCACTATTTCCTGAATTATCTCCACTATTTCCAGAGTTTCCTCCACTATTTCCTGAATTTCCTCCGTTAGTTCCTGAGTTTGAACCTCCTGAACTTCCTCCACTATTTCCTGAGTTTGAACCTCCTGAGCTTCCTCCACTATTTCCTGAGTTTGAACCAGGTGTTGTTGTATCATTCTCATCTGGTGTTGTTGGAGTCTTATTTGGTGTTGTTGGTGTTGGCGTATTTGATTTCTCTGAGCCTTTGCTAACATATAGGTCTATTTCATCACCTTCTTGAACACTTGATGAACCAGAACTAGGGCTCTGACTTAAAACTGTACCTTCTTTATATACTGAACTATACTCATACTTGACAGTTCCAACTTTCAATTTATTTTCCTCTATAATTTTTTTTGCATTAGTTAAAGTAATACCTACTACATTGGGAACTGAAGCTTCGTTTGCACCTTTACTTACAACGACATTTATGGTGTCACCTTTTTTAATATTTGTACTTCCACCTTCAGGTGTCTGCGATATTATACAATTTTTATCTACCTCACTGCTATACTCTTCACTTTTTACACTTAAGGACAATCCTTCTTTTTCAACTGCACTCTGTGCTTCCTCTAATGTCATATTCACAAGATTAGGAACAGTTAAATCTTTACTACCAAATCCTCCAGCAAATAAAAATTTATATGCTAAGAATACTTGTGCACATAAGATTACTATCAAAACTGCCGCGACTACTTTTAGTCTTTTTCTAGCTTTAGGACTTTCTTGTTTTTTCTTCTTTTTCTTAGCCCTCTTACTTTGAGTATTCTTAGGCTTTTGATTCTTTTTAGCTCTCATTATCTCTTCCTCATCTTCATCGTCTTCTTCATAAAAATCATCATAATAATCTTCATCTAAATCAGCAACTTCTATAGGTTTAACTACTTTTTCCGGAACTGGCTTTGTAAGTACTGGATTTACAGCTTTATTAATCTCTTTTTCATCAATTTTCTTCGTTGCAAAATCATCGTATTCCTTTATAAAATCTAAGTCAATATTTTTTTCTATATAATCTATATCTTCTATTAACTCTTCAGCAGTTTGGTATCTATCTGCACTAGATTTTTCTGTAAGCTTTTTTATTGTAGTTCTTACACTTTGAGGAATCCTAACTTTCTCTTCTGATGTAAAATCTATATCATCATTGATATGTTGAAGTGCTATAGAAATTGGGCTATCTCCTCTAAATGGTACTTTTCCTATCAGCATTTCATATAAAACTATACCTAAAGAATACAAATCTGCATTATTAGTTACAAACTTTCCTTTAGCTTGCTCTGGTGAAAAATAGTGTACTGAGCCTATTATACTACCAATATTAGTCATAGTTGAATTTGAGACAGCTTTGGCTATACCAAAATCAGCTACTTTTACTACTCTTCCTTCATTGGATATGAGAATATTATGAGGTTTTATATCTCTATGTATAATCCCCTTTTTATGTGCAGCACTAAGTGCCATAGCTATTTGTTTTGTTATATCCAGTGCGGTATATTCGTCTAATATCCCTTCATCCTGTATAATTTCCTTCAAATTTTTTCCATCTACAAATTCCATTACAATGTAGTGAACTTTTCCATCTTCCCCAACATCATATACATTTACTATATTTGGATGTGAAAGGCTTGCTACTGCTTCTGCTTCTCTTTTAAATTTTGTTAAAAATTCATCGTCATCTACAAATTCAGGTCTGAGTACTTTAAGTGCAACAGTCCTGTTTAATAATCTGTCTTTAGCCTCATATACAAAGGCCATTCCTCCATCACCAATCTTCCTGATGATTTCATATCGATTTCCTAAAATTGTATCTCCCACAATATCACCGTCCTAATTATACTTTTATTACTATCACCGAAACATTATCTTTACCAGAAACATCATTGGCCATGCTTATCAATTCATCACTTATATCACTAATTCTCTCATATTCGTAATCTAATATTAAACTTCTTATATCTTCGTCATAAATAAACCCAGTTAATCCATCTGTTGCAAGAAGTATTATATCACTTTTTTTGATTTCCTTCTTAAAAATATCTACAACAACCATATCATCTGTTCCAATTGCTCTAGTTATTCTATTTCTCTGTGGATGTCTTCTCGCTTCTTCTTCTGTAATAACATGAGCCATCATAAGTTCTTCAACCACAGAATGGTCTATAGTTATTTTATCAAATTTTTCATCTGTTAACAAATAACATCTGCTATCTCCAACATTTGCCACATATAAGACATTATTATACACTATAGCTGTAACTAATGTAGTTCCCATTCCTTCAAATGCTATATCTTCCATAGATTTCTTGTGCACAATTGAGTTTACATTATTATAAGCCTGTTTTAGTATATCATCTATATAGTCTATTTTTACATTATCATGCTGTAATAAGTTTTCTTTTAGAAAATCAATTATATTTTCTACTGCTAACTTACTGGCGACTTCCCCCTTTTTATGTCCACCCATTCCATCAGCTATGGCAAATATTCCTATTGGACCATGTTCTGTATCTATAACTTCTCCCTCACAATAGTCTTCATTGTTTTTTCTTACTTTTCCTATATGGGAGGCACAACTATAAACCATACGACTTCCTCCTTACATATTACTTGTATTTTCTTCTCAATTGGCCACAAGCTCCACTAATATCAGAACCCATAGACATTCTAACTGTAGCAGGTATATTATTTTTCTCTAAACTATCTCTAAACTTATAAATAAATGCCTTGTCTGGCTTTTCATATTCTCTTTCTTCAACCTTATTTATTGGTATTAAATTTACATGGCATAGCATACCTTTTAAAAGCTTTGCTAATGCCTTTGCTTCATTTTCTGAGTCATTTACACCCTTTATAAGAGAGTATTCAAATGTAACCCTTCTATTTGTCTTTTTTATATAATATCTACAGGCATCTAGTATTTCTTTAATAGAATATGCATTTGCTACAGGCATAATCTTTCTTCTTTCTTCATCATATGGTGAATGAAGTGATAAAGCCAAATTTATAGCTATTTTCAAATCAGCCAACTCGTACATTTTAGGCACTATCCCACAAGTTGAAAGAGTTATATGTCTATACCCTATATTAAGACCATTTTTTTCATTAATTATTTTTAAAAATTGTTTTGTATTTTCAAAATTGTCAAGTGGCTCACCACTTCCCATTAAGACAAGATTTGATACTCTTTTTCCAGTATCTTCTTGAATTTTAATAACTTGGTCTAAAATCTCCCATGGTTCTAAGTTTCTAATCAATCCATCCATTGTAGATGCACAGAAGTTACATCCCATTCTACAACCTACTTGATTAGAAACACAAACAGTGACCCTACTGTCATAATCCATCATCACAGTTTCTATTATATTTCCATCATCTAATAAAAACAAATATTTTTTTGTGCCATCTACCTTAGATTCTAACTTTAATTCTATATCTATATGACCTATACATGAAACTTCTTCTAATTTATTTCTCAAACTTTTTGGTATATTATTCATGTCATCAAAAGTTTTTGCACCTTTGTATATCCAAGAAAATATTTGGCTCCCTCTAAAAGGTTTTTCATCTATAGTTTTCATAAATTCCTTGAGTTCATCTTCAGTAAAGTTTTTTAATACTATTTTTTTCTCTTCCATTCTATTCACTACCTTATTCTCTTTAATTTTGCTATAAAAAACCCATCTATACCATGAATATTAGGATATATTTTTAAATATCCTTTATCTTGATTGTCTAAATCTACGTTTACTGTGTCAATTGGAGTCAATTCAAAATTATTATATTCTTCAATAAAAGAAGTAATTATATTTATGTTTTCCATATCTTGAACTGTACATGTACTATAGACTAAAGTTCCTCCAATTTTAACATACTTTGATGCATTTTCTAATATTTTCTTTTGTATAGAAGTAATATCTTCCAACTCTTCTTCTTTCTTATATTTAATTTCTGGTTTACGTCTTATTATACCAAGACCAGAACAAGGAACATCTGCTAAAACATAATCAAATTTATTTATGCTATTTTCATCAATTTCAGAAGCATCAAATCCTTCTACACATACATTTTTTAGACCAAGTCTATTTACAGTAGCTTTTATAAGCTTTAGTTTATGCTCAAAAATATCTCTAGCTATTACTTGACCTGTATTATTCATTAAAGTGGCTAAGTGAGTAGATTTTCCACCAGGAGCACTACATACATCCAAAATCAATGAATCTTCCTTTGGATTAATTACTTTCCCTACTATCATAGAACTTATATCTTGAATTGTAAATAAACCAGCCTTAAATAACTCATTATTTTCTATATTTTTTAATTTTTCGACTTTTATAGCTTCTTCCACCATAGGGACTTTCAAACACATAATACCCTTTTCATTTAATTTTTCAATAAGCTCTTCTCTGCTAATTTTAAGTGTATTTGTTCTTATATAAATACTAGGTTTTTCATTGTTTGCTTCTAATAAATCTTCAGTAAATTCTTGTCCAAAATTTTCTATCCAATTTTTTATAATCCAAGAGTTATAAGAATACTTTATAGATAAGTATTTTACACTATCTTCCTCAGTTATGTCCATTATAGTATCTTTATTTCTTATTTCATTTCTAAGAATAGCATTTATAAAACCAGAAGATTTTTTATCATATTTTTTAGATAACTTAACAGTTTCATTAACTGCTGCATAATCTGATATACTATTTAAAAATAAAATTTGATATGTTCCCATTCTTAAAAAGATTTTAACATAAGTTGACATTTTTTTTACTTTTATTTTTGAAAGTTTATTAATTATATAATCTAAGTAATATTTATTTTCTACTACTCCATAGATTAACTCTGTTGCAAGTCCTCTATCCATATCACTTATTTCTAAGTTTTTAAAATGCTTATTTATTGCAATATTTGAATAGTTATTATTTTTCTCTATATCACATAATACTTTAAATCCAATTTCTCTTGCATCCATATAAATTTCTCCCTTTTATTAAACATAAAAAAGGGTTGTTTCTAAACAACCCACTTTATTTTTAGTCATCTCTTCTTTGAGCTATTAGTAACAATCTAAGTAATTGAAGTATTGAAACTAGTGCTGCTGCAACATATGTTAAAGCTGCTGCTGAAAGCACTTTTCTACTTTGTCTTACCTCACCCTCATCTATAATACCTAGATTTCCAAGTTGAACAATTGCTCTACTAGAAGCATTAAATTCTACAGGCAATGTTATTATTTGGAATAGTACTGAAGCTGAAAACAATAGTATCCCAATTTTTAGAAATGGCCCAGCCATAATAAATCCTAGAAATATTAAAAACCAAGAAATACTTGAAGCAAAGTTTACTACTGGCACCAAACTACTTCTTATTTGAAGAGGTGCATAACCTTTAGCATGTTGCATTGCATGACCACATTCATGTGCAGCTACTGCAACAGAAGTTATTGATGTTCCATAATATACATCTTCTGATAATCTTACAGTTTTTCTTCTTGGGTCATAGTGGTCACTTAAATGACCTCTAACCATTTCTATCCTTACATCATACAAACCATTTGAATCAAGTACTCTTCTTGCTGTCTGTTCTCCAGTATATCCTCTACGTGTATTTACTCTTAAATACTTATTTGTTGTTGAGCCCACTTTAAATTGAGCATATGCAGTGAATAATATAGCTGGAATTAATATAATCATCGTTGGGTCAAATCCCCAAAAGCCGCCATATACAGGGTACATAAATAACACTCTCCTAAAATATATTTTTATTATACATCCTCTTTAATATTCACATAACTTAAAAACAGTTTAATTACAAGCTAATATCTCTTTTCCTGTTAAAAAGCTTATAGCTTTTTCAATATCTACTATGTCTACATTAGTATTTATACAAGGTCCATTAGGTCTTTTATTAAATACTCCTAAAACAGGAATTTTTTTTATATCTTGTATTCCAGATGTTAAATCTCTCTCACATGCAACAGCTATAACAGCTTTAGGTTTATTGTCAATTATAATTTTTCTAGCTAGAGTCCCTCCTGTAGCTACAAATACTTTTACTTTAACACTTTTATTTAGCTCAGCTAATTCTCCTATATTGCATTTTCCACATTTTTTACAATTATCTATATCATTAGTAACTTTTAGTTTGCAACTATTCTCTTGAATACAATGAGGTATTAAAATTATTATATCCTCTGGATTAAAATTATATTTATTACTGTATATATATTCATTATTTAATTTTATATATATTCTTCTAATTTCACTTTTTGACATACCAAATGATGATGCAATAAAAGATATAATGGGAAATAATACACTAACAATTTTAAAATTTATTTTCATTATATTTGAGTTAACATTTTTTCCTTTAATTACTCTATACGTAACTATTGTTGAGCATAGTATTATAAGTATTAGTGATATTACTACAGCATTTATTCCTAAGGAAAATATTTGAGTCAAACTAATTATAAAAAAGTTTGCAACCCCCATTAAAATCCCTAATATTAAGACTAAGATACCAACACTTGTTAAATACTTTTTTATATCTGTCATACTTTTCACCTAACTCAATACTACACCAATTTCTATAGTATTACCTTTTATATATTCTCCAACTAGCATTCTCTTTTTATTTGGCATCTGAATTTCTTCAATTAAAAGTACCTTATCTTTAGTACTTACTTTTATGCCATCTTTATTTACCTCAATTATTGTACCTGCTTCTTTGTTACTTTCTTCCTCTAATACTTTAGTTTTCCAGATTTTCATCGTTACACCATTATAAGTAGTATAAGCACTTGGCCATGGATTTACACCTCTAACTAGATTGTGTATTTCCTTAGCATTTTTTGAAAAGTCTATATTACCTAGTGATTTATTCATTATTGGTGCATAAGAAAATTCCTCATGATTTTGTACTTCTCTTGGAGCAGTTCCTGCTTCTATCAACTTTAATGTTTCTTTTAAAGTTTCTGCTCCTATATTCATCATTTTATCATGAAGTTCTCCTGCTGTTATATTTTCATCAAGATTTACTTCTGTCTTTAATATCATATCTCCAGTGTCTAACCCTTCATCCATATACATAGTTGTAACACCAGTTTTTTCTTCGCCATTGATTATTACCCAATTTATAGGCGCCGCACCTCTATATTTTGGAAGTAAAGAAACATGGACATTTATACATCCAAACTTAGGAATTTCTAATATTTCTTTTGGAAGTATTTGCCCAAAAGCTACAACTACCATTACATCTGGCTTTAAAGATTTCATTGTATCTATAAAATCTTTGTCTCTAGCTTTAATTGGTTGATATACAGGTATATTATTTTCAATTGCAAGTTCTTTTACTGGACTCATGCCAAGTTTTTTACCTCTTCCTTTTGGTTTATCTGGCTGAGTTACAACTCCTAGTATTTCATACTTTTCATCTATTATTTTTTGTAAACAAGGAACTGCTATATCAGGAGTTCCCATAAATACTATTTTCATCAAATCAACCCCTACTATTTTTCTATTTTATCAACAAACAGTATTCCCTCTAGATGGTCTATTTCATGACAAAACGCTCTAGCTAAAAGTTCTTCCCCTTCTAGCTCTATTGTTTCTCCATTTCTATTTAAAGCTCTAACTTTTACATAGTTTGGTCTTTTAACCTCTCCAGATTCTCCAACAACACTTAAACAACCTTCATCATCTATTTGTTCTCCAGATGTTTCTATTATTTCTGGGTTTATAAGTTCTATAAGTTCTTCTCCAATATCAATTACTACAACTCTTTTTAAAATTCCAACTTGAGGTGCAGCTAGTCCAACACCATCTGCATCATACATAGTTTCTGCCATATCGTCTAACAATTGTATTATTTTTGCATCAATTTTTTCAACTTTTTTTGATTTCTTTCTTAGTACTGGTTCTCCTATTTGAACTATTTGTCTTAAAGCCATTACACTTCCTCCTAAATTTATAATACACTATTTGGATTAATATCTATAGATACATTAATATTCTTATTAAATATCAAATCTCGTTTTGTTATACATATATATTTTATTATACCCTTTAAGAGATTAATTTCAATATTTTCATCTTTAAAGAGTATTTGCCATCTATAATTTTGATTTATTTTTGATATTGAGCATGGATTGGGTCCTAATATAAACCCTAAGTCGTTTATACCCCTTTTTTCTAATAAATAAATCAAAGATGCATGCATATTTTTTATATTTTTTATAACTAATCTTTCATCTTCACCACTAACAACTACGCTTAACATGTTATTAAAAGGAGAATATCCAAATGCCTTTCTTATCTTTATCTCATCTTCATAAAAACCTTCATAATTATACTCTATGGCATGCTTAATAGCATAATGCTCAGTATCATATGTTTGAAGTACTACTTTACCTTCTTTGTCTGCTCTTCCTGCCCTTCCAGAAACTTGAGTTATCAACTGAAAGGTTGTTTCAAAACTTTTAAAATCAGGAAAATTTAGTATCATGTCTGCTGACAAAATACCTACTAAAGTTACATTATCAAAATCCAATCCTTTACTTAACATCTGAGTTCCTATCAATACATCTGCTTCTTTATCTTTGAACTTATTTAGTATTTCCTCTAATGAACCCTTTTTTGATGTTGTATCTTTATCCATTCTCAAAGTTTTTATATTTGGAAAAATACATTTTAACTCTTCCTCAATTTTTTGAGTTCCTACTCCAAATGGCTTAACATAATTACTTCCACATTCTGGGCATTCTTTTGGAATTTCTCTTTCATATCCACAATAATGACATCTTCCAATATTACTTTTTTTATGATATGTCAAAGATATATCGCAATTTTCACATTGAAACACATAGCCACACTTTCTACATGATACAAAATTTGCATAACCTCTTCTATTTAAAAATAGTATTACCTGACTATTTTCTTCAATCGCACAACTTATTTCTCTTTGAAGTTTTAAACTAAATATACTTCTATTACCTATATCTAATTCATCTTTCATATCTACAACTTCAATATTTGGAAGTGGTTTATTGTTTGCTCTATTTTTTATATTTATAAGTTTATATTCACCAGTTTTTGCTCTATAATACTCTTCAATTGAAGGTGTCGCTGAACCTAAAATAAGAGTTAGATTATTTTTTAATGCCATAAATCTAGCTACTTCTATAGCGTTAAACTTAGGATTTTTTTCAGACTTATATGATGACTCATGAAATTCATCAATTATTATCAATCCTAAAGAATTAAAAGGAGCAAATAGTGCTGACCTAGCACCAATTAAAACTCTTATCTTGCCAGCTTTAACAGCTTTATAAACGTCGTGTTTTTCTCCTTCAGATAGTTTACTGTGAAACACTCCAACTAAATCGCCAAACCTACTCTTTAATCTATCTATCGTTTGGGGAGTTAATGCTATCTCAGGAACCAAAAATATACTATCTAAACCTTGGCTTAATGCAAATTCTATTATTTCCATATAAACTTCAGTCTTTCCACTTCCAGTTATACCATGAATTAAATATGGCTTTTTATCATCTATAAACATACTTGAATTTATCTCATCAACCGCTTGTTGTTGCTCATTGTTTAATTTTATACTTTTTGATATAGATTTGTAAATACTTTTTGGCTCTCTATAATAATCTTTAAATTCTAAAGTTATTAACTCTTTCTTACTCAAAGAGTTTATACTCTGCTTTGAAGCATTTAATAAATCCAATAAATCATTTATCTCTACATTTTCATTATTTTTAAGAAAATTTAATATCTCTTTTTGCTTGCTTCCTATGCTTATTTTATTTTGTTCTATATAATCATCAATTTTATTATTTTCTAAACTCAAAGATACATAGCATACTTTCTTCTCATTTTTATGATTTTTGTATTCCCAACATAATTTTATAATTCCATTTTTATTCATTGTATATAGATAATTATTTAGATTCGCTATATATTTTAACTTATCAACCTTAATTTTTCCTTTACTACCAACTACTTTTTCTACTATCTCTCTATTTTTATCACTCAGCTTTGATATCTTTTCATATAATTCAGTCTCACTTAATCCATTTAGCTTTTCACCTAGTAAAACTACTTTGTAATTATTTAGTTTATATCCTTTTGGATATATCAAATTTATACACTCTATATAAGTACACAAATATCTATTTTTCATCCAGTAAACCAACTCTAAATCTTCTTCTCTAAATATTGGATTTTCATCTAATATATCTATGATTTCTTTAGTCTTTATTTTTTCATCTAAATTATTTGTAAGTTGAAATACAAAGGCTTCTGTTGGTTTATTACCTCTTCCAAATGGCACTAATATTCTATGCCCAACACTTATAACTTCCTCTAAAAATACAGGAATTTGATATGTAAATAAATTGTCTGTGTATATAGTATTGCTTCTAACTATTACCTTTGCATATTTTTTCATTGTAAAACTCCTACTTAAAATTAATCTACTGCTCATATTTTAACACATTTCATAATATATCAAAAAAATCTCAGCATATCTAAAAAGTTTCAAGTTATTACTAATATTAGATATATCTTAATAATTAACTATTAATCATATTTTATACTTTACAGCAAAATAAATGCTGAAAACCACAATTTAACTGACATTTGCGAGTTTTTACTCGCTAAAAGTAAATTGCAGCTTTCAGCCACTTTAGCTGTGATAAAATACACAAATATCATATTTAAAAAAGTTCTTATTTCTCAAGTAACACTTTAATCTTATTTAATATAACATTAGCTACTTCTTCCTTTTTCATTTTAGGGTACTCAGTAATATTTCCTTCTGTATCTATTATTTTTACAATATTAGTATCAGTTCTAAAGCCAGCTCCCTCTTTAGTTAAATCATTTGCCACAATAAAATCTAAATTTTTCTTTTCAATTTTTCCTTTGGCATGTTCTATTAAGTCATTAGTTTCAGCAGCAAATCCAACTAATATCCTATCTTCCTTTATTTTTCCTATTTCATAAGCAATGTCATAATTCCTACTTAATTCTATTGATAAATCATCATTATTCTTTTTAATTTTTTTGTCAGAATAAGTTTTTGGCTTATAATCTGCAACTGCTGCACTTTGAATTACTATTTTATTTTCTTTTAAATTTGATACTACTGCCTCATACAAATCTTGTGCTGATTCTATTTGTACAAATTTTTTAAGGTTTTGTGGAATAGAGAGATTTGTAGGACCTGATATTAATGTTACATCAGCACCTCTAGATATAGCCTCTTTAGCTATAGAATATCCCATTTTACCAGAAGACCTATTAGTTAAATATCTTACTGGGTCTATACTTTCTACAGTTGGTCCAGCTGTAACTATTATACTTTGACCTTTCAAATCTTGCTCTTTCGTAAGATTGGCTAAAACTGCCTCTACTATTAAATCTGGTTTAGCTAGTTTTCCTGCTCCAATATCTCCACATGCAAGTCTTCCACTTTCTGGTTCTATAAATTTATATCCAAATTCCTCTAAAGTTTTTATATTTTTTTGGACAATTGGATTTTCATACATATTAGTATTCATAGCTGGTGCTATTAAAACTTGTGCTTTTGTTGCCATAACAGTAGTTGTTAGCATATCATCAGCTATACCATTTGCAATTTTTCCTATAACATTTGCAGTTGCTGGTACTATTAGAAACAAATCTGCCTTTTTTGCTAATGATATATGTTCAACTTCCCAAGATTTTGGTTCTTCAAACATATCTTCTACTACATAATTTTGACTTAGTGATTGAAGTGTAAGTGGTCTAACAAATTCTGTTGCTGATTTTGTCATTATAACATGGATATTTGCATTTAATTTTTTTAATTTACTTACAACATCACAAGCCTTGTATGCAGCTATTCCGCCGCTTATGCCAATTACAACAGTCTTATTTTTTAGCATGACCTTACTCCTCTTCTGAAATTTGTTGATGTTGCTCAGCGTAGTGTCTAGCTTCTTCTATCTCTATTTCTTCTTCTGTCAATAATCTATATGTTATTTTTCCACTTGCAACTTCCTTAGTAGCTACACATACAGGTTTTTCCTTAGCTTTGTTTGGAACATATGGTTCGTCTCCATCAATTAACTTTCTTGCTCTCTTTGAAACAGTCCCTACTAAGTAATATCTGTTGTCTATTTTTTCTAGTACCTCATTGATAGATGGTTTTAACATAATTATAATTCCTCCTTAAATTTCTCTATTATAATATTTTTATATCTGCTAACTTTATTCTTTTCAGATGATATTATACCTTCTATTTCTTTAGCAGATGTTTTCACATCTTCATTAAATATAAAATAATCATAATCCTTAATCATTTTTATTTCTTCATATGCACAACTAAATCTCTTTTCTATTTCTTCTTCTGTCTCTGTACCTCTTCCAACAATTCTATTTTTTAACTCTTCAAGTGATGGAGGTAATACAAATATAAATACTCCTTCTGGACAAACCTCTTTTATTTGTTTTGCTCCTTGCATTTCAATTTCTAGTAGCACATCCTGTCCTTTTTCTAAACATTCCATTATTGCTGCTTTTGGAGTTCCATAAAAATTATCATAAATTTGAGCATACTCCAAAAACTCACCTTTTCCTATCATATCTTCAAACTTTTCTTTACTTATGAAGAAATAATTTACTCCATCAACTTCTCCTGCTCTTGGTTTTCTTGTAGTAGCTGATACAGAAAGTTTTATTGTATCATTCTCTCTAAGTAATTCTTTGCAAATAGTACCTTTTCCTGCACCTGATGGACCTGATACAACTAGCAATAATCCTTTTTTTGTAAACATTTAAATATTCCCCTTCTAATATTGTATTCTTACTCTATGTTTTGTATTTGTTCTCTTATTTTTTCTAACTCACTTTTCACTTCTACTACTAAATTAGTTATATTTATATCAGATGATTTTGAACCTATTGTATTAGTTTCTCTGTTCATCTCCTGTATTAAGAAATCAATTTTTCTACCTATAGAATCGTCTTTAAATATAGTTTTTTTAAGCTGACCAATATGACTTTTAAACCTAACTATCTCTTCTGTTATACTACTTTTATCTGCATATATTGCAACTTCTTGTGCTAACCTATTTTCATCTATTATACTTGGGTCTTCTAGCATTTCACTTATTCTTGAATTTAGTTTTTCTCTATAGTCTTCTACAACACTACTTGAATATTTTTCAATTTCTTCTATATGATTTTTTAATAAGTCACATCTCATGGTAATATCTTCAGCTAATTTTTTACCTTCTTCACTTCTCATTTCTCTTAGTTTTATCATTGCATCTTCTACAGCTTGATTTAACATCGACCATAGTAAATCTTCATCTTCATCTTTTTCTTCTATTTTTATAATATCAGGAAATCTTGCAACATTCATAACACTAATATCATCTATAATATCAAATTTGTCTTTTATTTCCTTTAAGATATCTATATATTGAGATGCTAATCCTTCATCAAAATTTAAGTTTACATCTTCTTTACCTAATAAGTCAAATTTTATGTATAAATCAACTCTTCCTCTTTTTACATAGTTTTTTACTAAATTTCTAACTTTATCCTCTAAAAATGAAATTTTTCTTGGAAGACGTATATTTATATCTGAATATTTATGATTTATTGTTTTACATTCTACTAAAAAATAATAGTTGTCGTCTTTGTATTCTCCTCTTCCGAAACCAGTCATACTTATAGCCATTACCTAAACCTCCAAAACACCTTCACATATTTTTACTGCTGGACCTGTCATATAAGAAAACTCTCCTATATCTATTCGTACTGTTCCACCTTGAGAAGTCACATTTACACTATTTTCTACCATATCAAGTAAATTACATACTATTGCTGATGCAGTCATACCTGTTCCACATCCTAAAGTATATCCACAACCTCTTTCCCAAGTATAGACATGTATATTATACTTATCTTCTACTTTTACAAAATTTACATTCGTTTTTTTCGGAAATATTTTATTATTTTCAATCTCTTTTCCATATTTACAAACTTCATCTACATTTAATTCATCCACTATAACCACAGTGTGAGGAACCCCCATCAACATAGATGTAATCTTAAACTCTTTATCTAAAACTTTTATATTTTCTTGTACAAAACGTTCTTCGTCAGTTAACACAG
Source organism: Clostridioides sp. ES-S-0123-01 (assembly GCF_020658415.1). Lineage (NCBI taxonomy): Bacteria > Bacillati > Bacillota > Clostridia > Peptostreptococcales > Peptostreptococcaceae > Clostridioides > Clostridioides sp. ES-S-0123-01. Next base: position 116,237 of record NZ_JACVWD010000004.1, on the reverse strand, counting down.
GAACATCTTTAGCTAAAAAACTTCCTTTTCCCATATTAACTTTTATAGTATTTATTTCTCCATTTATAGTGTTTATTTTTATATTTTTTACACCATCTAGTGTATCTACTGTAAAGTTTTCTTTTTTAACTATGCCATTATCATAAACAAACTTACAAAAACATCTAAGTCCATTTCCACACATAGCTGCTCTTGAACCATCAGAATTATAATACACCATTTCTACATCTGCAATTTCTGAATTTTTTACAACTAGTAACCCATCCGCACCTACAGAAAATCTTCTATGGCATACTTTTTTTGCTAAAACAGTATAATTTGATGAATCTATTTGGTCAAATCTTCCATCTATTGCAATAAAATCATTGCCTATTCCATGTAGTTTCCAAAATTTCATAAGTATCGCTCCTTTGTAAATTAACACTTAAACTATTATAACATAAAAAAATTCCCATAAACTTATAATTTATGGGAAAAGTTTTGTAATGACAACTATAATTTGAGGATGTGAGGGAGAGTTGCCATTACAATTAGGGTAATTATATTATGTTTTTAAGCTAGTTCTTTCTATATTTATATAATAATATTTCTATATGAATTTTATGTATAGTTTATTTAAACTGTATATGAATTTTTTAAATAAAATATTTAGCATCTTCTATTTAGTTTTTTGAACATACCTAATTAGCATACACCTATTAATTCTTTAAGTGTTTTTAAAACATAATCTAAATCTTCTCTAGTAATATCTACATGAGTTACAAATCTATACTCCCCATTTTCCATTTTATTGATTTTTATATTTCTTTCAAAAAACTCTTTTATTAAAACATCTTCTCTTATTACATCTTCACTCATTTTAAAGAATACCATACTCAGGTCTGGACTAGTGTTATTTACTTCAATTCCTTCAATTTTATCCAACTCACAAGCTAAATATTTTGCATTATCATGGTCCTCATTTAATCTCAGTGTCATTTTTTCAATGGCAATTATACCAGCTGCTGCAACTATACCAACTTGTCTCATGCCTCCACCCATAACTTTTTGCTTTCTTCTAGCTTTTGCTATAAATTCTTTACTTCCAGCAAGAATAGAACCCATTGGTGCAGCTAAACCTTTTGATACACAGAACATAACACTGTCACAACATTGTGCAATTTCTTTAGCTTCTACACCTAAAGTTAATGCTGCATTGAATAATCTCGCTCCATCTAAATGCACTGGTAAATTGTGTTTTTCAGCTATTTTTTTAATTTCTTTTAAATTGTCAAGGCTTACAACAGTTCCACCTGAATATGCATTTTCTACACATATAAGACCTGTTTGTGGTTCATGTATATCATCTCTCCTAATTGCCTTCTCAACAAGCTCAGGATTAAGAGCTCCACTTTCATCTTCATCTATAGTTCTAAGTTGAACTCCAGCTATTACAGCAGGTGCTCCAACTTCATGAGTCACAATATGATACCCTTTACCAATAATGATTTCTTGACCTCTTAGGCAGTGAGTAAACAAAGCTAACTGATTTCCAAAAGTTCCACTTGGAAGGAAAATAGCATCTTCTTTTCCAACTTTAGCTGCTGCTAATTCTTCAAGTTTATTTACAGTAGGGTCATCTCTAAAGATTGAATCTCCAACAGGAGCCTTTGCCATGGCTTCTCTCATTTCATCAGTAGGCATAGTAACAGTATCACTTCTTAAATCAATAAATTTCATTTTTTCAACCTTCTTTCATATTCATATACTATACAGCTTTAATATTTATTTAGCTTTGTAAAGTTTATATACTTTTATAAGTTATTCTTTACACACTAATTATACTACATTTGTTTTATATTTAAGCAAATTTAAATTATTAATTTAAAAATATACTTCCTATTCTCTTGTGAGTATATCCTGTAAGTATAAATAATTATAAAATTTACACATTAATCCATGTTGTTTAAATTCCCCCTAGTCATAGAGCATATATTATGTGTATAATTAATTTACTGACTTATTTTGGTCAAAGAAAGGGGTGCTATACATGGCATTAGATGGATTAGTTATACATTCAATAGTAGATGAATTATCATCAAAGCTTACAGGTGGAAAAATAGATAAGATTCATCAACCTGAAGATGATGAAGTAATTTTTAATATAAGAAACAACAAAGAAAATTTTAGATTGGTTTTAAGTGCAAGTGCTTCAAATCCTAGGGTTTATTTAACAAGCAATTATAAAAAAGAAAATCCGCTAAAGGCGCCTATGTTTTGTATGTTGCTTCGAAAATATATACAAGGTGGAAATATTATAGAAATTTCTCAAATTGGTTTTGAAAGAATAATAAAAATCAGTGTTGAATCTTTAGATGAATTAAAAGAAAAGACAATCAAAAATATTATAATTGAAATTATGGGAAGACATAGTAATATAATAGTAACTCATAATGAAGATGATAAAATTATAGATTCTATAAAAAGAGTGCCTTTTAGTATAAGTAGAGTTCGTCAGGTTTTACCTGGACATAGTTACTCATTGCCACCAAAGCAAGATAAACTTAACCCTCTTGATAATATATCTAAAGATTCGTTTATTAACAATCTAAATGAATTTGATGGACCTATTTTTAAGTCTATATATTCTAAATTTTTAGGTATAAGCCCTACTATCGCCAAAGAAATTTGTTATAGAGCAGATGTAAATCAAAACGCTATTAGCAAAGATATATCTAGTCAACAGTTTGATTCTTTATACAAAGAATTTTGTAGTTTATTTAATGATATAAATTCTAATAAGTTTTCACCTTGTATTGTTATAGATAAAAAATTAGATAAAGTCGTTGATTTCAGTTGTGTCAATCTTACATTGTTTAATGATTTATCATATATCAATAAAGAAAGCATCTCTAATATACTAGAGGATTTCTACAGAACTAAAGATATTAAAGATAGAATCAATCAACGTTCATCTGACTTAAAGAAAAGCATATCTGTTAAACTGGATAGACTTTATAACAAACTTAGAAAACAAGAAGAAGAATTATTAGAGTCTGAAAATGCAGATATTTATAAAGTAAAGGGTGAACTAATTACATCTTATATATATATGGTAGAAAAAGGGATGGAAAGTGTTGATGTTGCCAACTTCTATGATGAAGAGTGTAAAAATGTAACAATAGAATTAAATAAAAATTTGACTCCATCTGAAAACGCTCAAAAATATTTTAAAAAGTATACTAAAATGAAACATGCCAAAGTTGAAATATCTCACCAAATTTCATTAAACAAAGAAGAAATAGATTACTTAGAAAACATAATTTTGAGTATTGAAAACTGTGAAAATTTGGCTGAATTACAAGATATAAAAGAAGAACTTGGTAAAGTTGGATATATCAAAGCCCAAAAGAAAAGTAGTAAAAAAGACACTATTCCTTCTACAAAACCTCATGAATTTATTTCTTCTGATGGATTTAAAATCTTGGTTGGAAAAAATAACAAACAAAATGATTATCTTACATTAAGACTTGCTGATAATGATGACTTATGGATGCATACAAAAAATATTCCAGGTTCTCATGTAATAATAAAATGTGCTGGTAAAGAAATTACTGATAATACTATATTTGAAGGAGCTATGTTAGCTGCATTCTTTAGCAAATCAAAGATTTCTTCTCAAGTACCTGTGGACTACACAAAGAAAAAAAATGTAAAGAAACCTAGTGGTTCTAAACCTGGCATGGTTATCTATGAAACTAATAGTACTATTTATGTTACTCCTGAAGAAGAAATGGTAGCTAAGCTTAAAATTAAATCCGAATAAAATATATCTCATAGATATAAAAATTTCTGACTGGTAAATAATAATATATTTATCATATTAACTAAAAGTAGTGGCATTCTTATTGTACAAGAATGCCACTTTTAAATTTGTTTATTTTTAGTTTTTTAATAATCAATACTTATATTTAAATTGATTAATTTCTATTTTTATAAAAAAACAACGATTAGTTTAATTTTGAACATTATTTTTTATACGTCTAATTTTTTCTAATAGCTCATTATATTCTAATTCATAACACTCTTTTTTTGCATTATCTTTTTCTATTGACAGCATAGATATAATGTTTGTAAGTCTATTTTCTAATACTAAAAGATTTTCTTGTTTAACTTTACTTTCTCTACTAGAAGTTTTTTTATTTCTACTAATGATATAATCACTATAGTTACAATCAAACTCCTTTATATTCTTATCTTTTATTTCTAAAAAATAGTCACAAATATGAGATATAAATACTCTATCATGAGATACTATAAGCATAGTTTTATCAGTATTTATCAATGCTTTTTCCAATGCTTCCATAGATTTTATATCCAAGTAATTAGTTGGCTCATCAAGAACTAAAAAATTATTATCTTCTAGTATTATTTTGCATAAAGCTATCTTTACTTTTTCACCCCCACTAAGAACTTTAACTTTTTTATAAACAGTATCACCTTTAAATCCAAATAAATTTAAATTTATTCTTATAAAAGACTCAGCAAATGAACTATTTGCTTTGATATTGTACAAAATACTCTTTTCCTCATCTAACAAATCTTGATTTTGGTCAAAATAACCTATCTTTACTTTGTTATTTATCCTTATACAATCATTTTTATTACTAAGTATTTCTTTTATCAGAGTACTTTTTCCACATCCATTATCGCCTAATAAAGCTATTTTCTTACCTCTTTTTACCTTGAAAGAAATATTATCTAGTAAAAGCTTTTTTCCCACATTTAAACTTAAATCCTTTAATTCCACTAAGTTTTTGCTGATTATTTCCATACCATCCTGTATTTTAATATTCATATTTGTACAAACTTTAGGCTTATCCTTTACTTCCAATTTCTCAATTCTACTTTTTAATGCTTTTACACTTGAATCTATTTTTTTCTTATTTGTTTGACCACCCATTTTATGGAGTCTAGCTTCTGAATTCCCCATTCGTTTTGGAGTCTTCCTTATACCATCACTTAAAGCTTTTTTGCCTAAAAGAGCTTTCTCCAATCTTTTTTTTTCATTTATATATTCATGATATTCAAAGTCAGATCTTTTTGTATCCGCATCCTTTTGTTCTAAATAATCAGTGTAATTACCTTTATAAACTTTTAATTTGCCACCTTCCAATTCCAATATAGTTGTACATAATTCATCTAAAAAACGTCTGTCATGAGATATTAATAATAATGCTCCTTTATGTCTCTTAAACATATTTTCCAAAATATCTATACTCTTTTTATCTAAATTTGAAGTTGGTTCATCTGCTATTATTATATTTTTCTTATTATTCAGTGCATCTGCTATCTTTAGCTTAACTTTTTCTCCTCCAGATAAATAATCTTCAAATTTATCTGGCGCATTTAATAGACTTTTTTCTTTACTATCATTACATTTTTCAATATTATTTTCACTCTGACTTATATATGAATAGCTATCTGTAAGATAAACACAACCTTCATCAATTTCTATTTCACCCAATATTGCTTTTAATAAAGTTGTTTTTCCCTGACCATTTGAACCCACTAAACCTATTCTCTCATTCTCTAATATTTCAAGTTTATCTATATCCAAAATTAATTTATCAGCATAATATTTTTTTAAATTTTCTACTTTTATTAACATCATAAAAAAATCCCTCCCTGGTATACTTAAATATAAGGAGAGATTTACATAAATAGGCACAATAACTAAACGTATAGACTATAATCTACTCTCCTTAATTTAAGCATTATAAATAAAGCCACCAATATAGGCTTTTCAAAATTTACAATACTTTAAATTATAAAAAATAGATTATATTCTCATCTTCCCAGTTACCTTACCCTTTCTTTTATTTATTTTTAATCATTATATCAACATTGATTGCCAATGTCTATAAAAAATTGATAATTTAAAATAATATATACTTAATTAATTATTATTTTTCAACTTTAAAATCTTGATTATTCAATATTCTATTTAGTACAATACCTACAATCGCAGCCAAACTAAGACCAGTTATCTTTACAGTACTTGTTATAGGAATTCCTATAGAAATCCCTTTATTAGATAAGTAAGTTGTTCCAAGACCTATCAATAATATAACTGCTATTATCAATATATTTACTTTACTTTCTACACAAGAACTATCTTTTATAGTTTTTAATCCAACATAAGTTATCATTGAAAATAACATTATACTGATTCCACCCATAACTGAACCTGGTATACTTTGAAGAAATCCTCCAAACTTTCCTACACATGCAAGCAATATAGCAAATACTGCTGTACGTCTAAGTATTGAAGGGTCATAGTTTTTAGTTATCGCCAGTACTGCTGTGTTTTCCCCATAAGTAGTGTTAGCTGGTCCACCTAAGCATCCTGCTACTATAGTTGCAAATCCATCACCAAGTAATGTTCTGTTTAATCCTGGATTCTCTATAAAGTTTTTTCCTACAACAGCACCATTAGTAGTCATATCTCCTATATGCTCCATAAATACAGCTAAAACAACTGGAGATATAATCACAATTGCTCCTAAGCTAAATTTAGGAATTGTAAAGTCAGGTATAGCAAGTAAACTTGCTTCTGTAATTGTAGTTATGTCTACTAATCCTAGTACCAAACATATTATATATCCAGAAAAAACAGCTATTAATATACCTAATTGTTTTATAAATCCTCTACCAAACTTATTAGTCAAAATTGCTATTGCTAAAGTCAAAAAAGCTATTATAAAATTAGCTGAAGCCATATTAAAAGCTGTTGGTAATAAATTCAAACCTATAACTGCTATCATAGCTCCTGTAACTTGTGCTGGAAAATATAACTTAATTTTATCCACCCCAACTAATTTTACTATAATTGACATTATAATATAAATTAATCCTGCTACTATTATACCACCCTGAGCATATGCCAAATCTCCTCCATAAGCTTCTTTAGCTGCTAGTATAACAGGAATAAAAGCAAAACTTGAACCTAAAAATGCAGGTACTTTTCCTTCTGTACAAAAATGAAATATCAATGTACCAACACCAGCGCAAAAAATTGCAACTGATGGATTAAAGCCTGTTAAAATGGGAACTAATACTGTCGCTCCAAACATGGCCAATAAATGTTGTAAAGACATTATCGTTTTTTTCATAAAAACCTCCAAAAATTATTATATATGAATAAATCCTTTGTTCAATTAATATCTTTTAATTAATTATAATTCCCTAGATTCTATTTTTTAATCTCTATATACTTACTGTACAAACTATCATTTTTTTACATTTTACGACATTGAAAACCAAAATAAAGGAGAATAGAGACTACATTAATATACACATTAATAAACTTGTATTATTTATTTTGTGCAATATATGTAAGCTTTATCCTCCTCCATGACTATACAATGCTGAGCTTTTATATAATATTAAAAAACCACTATTCTTTGATTGTAACTGAATCTTCTCCATCAATTTCTAATAAACTAACAGATATAATTTCATGTCTTGAAGTAGGGACATTTTTTCCTACATAATCTGCTCTTATAGGCAATTCTCTATGTCCTCTGTCCACTAATACTGCTAATTGTATTGATTTAGGTCTTCCTATATCAATAATAGCATCAAGTGCTGCTCTTACAGTTCTTCCTGTATATAACACATCATCAACTAAAACTACTGTTTTATCATCTACATTAAAATCTAGATATGTTCCTTTGACTACTGGTTCAACATTAATTTTTTCTAAGTCATCTCTATAAAGTGTTATATCAATATCACCAGTATCTACTTTTGTTCCTTCTATTTGTTCTATTTTTTTAGATATTCTATTTGCGATTGGTACACCTCTAGTCTTTATTCCAACTAAAACTAGGTTTTCTACACCTTTATTTCTTTCAATTATCTCATGACTTATCCTAGTAATTGCTCTTGCTATAGCCTTTTCATCCATTAATTGAGCTTTTTCTACCATATCATAACTATTGTCAAAAAAATATATTCTCTTTTATTTTGACAAATCTACTCCTCTCTCTTAAATTTTTATAGAACCACTTTATTAAAATTTTCAATTTAAACAACAAAAAACTTCTCATCACAAGACAAGAAGCTTTTATATAAAAAAATATATAGTCTAATTCAGCAATTGTCTTACGATATCTCTGTATCGTTTAAAGATAATTTTTATACTCCATTAACTCAAATTATATATTTATATTTCAAATTTTTCAAGCTTTTTTAATCAAAATACTTTAATATAAAATATTTTAGCTAAACTTCACTAATTTTATCACTTGTATAAATCTAATTAGATGATTTATAATATCATACAAACTTTTATTTAATTTTTCTAAGAACTTCCTTAAAGTATTCTGGTAATTCTGAATCAAATTCAATATATTCCTTAGTGGTAGGATGTATAAATCCCAATTTCTTAGCATGTAAAGTTTGTCCCTTTAGTTTAAACTTATTTTCTTTAGGTCCATATACACTATCACCTAAAAGCGGATGATTTATAGATGAGGCATGAACTCTTATTTGATGAGTTCTACCAGTTTCAAGTCTAGCTCTCATATGAGTAAATTTATCAAATCTGTCTACCACTTCAAAATGAGTTACTGCATTTCTTCCATCTTTTACTACAGCCATTTTTAATCTATCCTTAGGATTTCTTCCTATTGGTTTGTCTACAGTTATTTTATCTTCTTTAACTACACCATAACATATAAATTCATACTCCCTAGTTATAGAATGCTCTTTTAATTGTTCTGCTAAAAAATTATGTGCATAATTATTTTTAGCTACCATAAGAAGACCAGAAGTATCTTTGTCTATTCTATGAACTATACCAGGTCTAATAACACCATTTATTGATGATAACTTATCTTTACAATGATACAAAATTCCATTTACCAATGTATTTTCATAATTTCCAGGAGCAGGGTGAACAACCATATCCTGAGACTTGTTAATTATTAAAATATCATCATCTTCAAATACAATATCTATTGGTATATTTTGAGCTACAACCTCTAGAACTTTAGGTTCTGGTATTTCTATAATAATCTTATCTTCTTCTTTAACTAAATATTTTGCTTTTTCTACTTTATTATTAACTTTTACTTTACCATCTTTTATAATTTTTTGTATGTAGCTTCTTGACATATCTCCTAATTGTTCTGCTAGATAAACATCAAGTCTAACCTCTTCTTCCTCTTCAAGCACTAAAAACTCTCTTACATTCTCCATCAAATCACCTACTTTTACTTTCAAAAAATAAAACATATATACATAAAAATACAGTTCCTACAACTACAAATACATCAGCTACATTAAATACATACTCCCATATAATCCTAAAGTCAAAATAATCTACTACAAACCCTAATCTAACTCTATCAATTAGATTTCCTAATGCACCAGATATTATTAATATGATTCCCAACTTTCCAGATGTATGTACTTTTCTTGTATTGAGATAATATAACCCAAATACTGTTGCAATTAGTGCAACTATTATAAATATCCATTGATTATTTTGTAATAGTCCAAATGCTGCACCTCTATTTTCAACATAAGTTAGATGAAATACATTCTTTATTATTGGTATTGTAGATACATTCACCAAATTATTTAACACCCATAGTTTAGACAATTGGTCTAATCCTATAAGCAGAATTATTATTAACACATATAACAATGATTTTTCCCCCTATAAATTATTTAAAAATCAATTTTGATTGAAATTCACTATTACCATTATACAAAAAAAATACTATAAAGAGCAACTCTGTTAAAATTGAATTTTTTAGTAAAACTAATCAAAAATAATATTAACCCTTCTATATTATAAATTGCTACAAATTTAAAATTACATTATTATGTATAAAAAATTTCAAAATACTCTATTATTCAATACTTTTTGTGTATTTTATAGCTTAAAGATTAATGATGCTTGTATTTTAGATTTACAAGCATCATTAGTCTTTAAACAAATATCTTTTATTTTTGTACTTGTTGATTTTTATCTAAATGTTGTATAAGTTCAGATACTGTTACAAATTTATACCCTTTTTCTTTTAACTTGGGAATTACTACTTCCAAAGCCTGTATAGTCTGTGACTTATTGTTTCTTTTATTATTATAATCATGTAAAAGTATTATATTTCCATTTTGTACTTTTGTAAGAATGGTATTAATAATACTATCAACGCCAGGATTTGACCAATCTCTAGGGTCCAAGTTTGACCAAAGAATTATATTCATACCTTTAGAAACTATAATATCACATACACTTTTGCTCATAGCTCTATATGGAGGTCTAAATATTTTGGGCTCTACTCCAATTACACTCTTTACAGCATTTTGTGTATCTGTTATTTCTTTTTCTACTTTATTATAACTATTTTTTTCAACATTTATATGTGTAAATGTATGATTACCTATCTCATGCCCTTCCTCATACTGTCTTTTTAGTAATTCCTTGTTATATGCAACTTTTTCTCCAACCACAAAAAAAGTTGCTTTTACATTATTTTTCTTTAGTATATCAAGTACTTGTGGTGTAAAGTCTTCATCTGGCCCATCATCAAAAGTCAATGCTAAAATTTTTTCGTCCTCATTTCCTTGCTTGATTATTACATCTTCATAATCGTTCTTTATATTGTCATTTAGACTATAAGCTTCTTTTACGCTATTTTGATTATGTGTATTATGACTATATGTATATACGCCTACTATTGATAATACACATATACATATACCCCACATTACTTTTTTCATGTCATTACCTCTTTTCTTAATTCGTTCTAACAATATATGATGTCAATTTTTTAATCTCTTAATGTTCCGTTTTTGTTTAAATCAGTTAAATTTGTTAGGTCTGTTGAATAAAAATTAGAATCCTCCACTTCAGGAGTTTCACTTGCGTGTCCTAATAAATCCTCTTCTTTTTTTGCACACTCATTGCATAAATTTGTATCAGGTAGTATATCCAATCTTTCTAAATCTATTTTATTATGACATAAATCACAAAGTCCGTATGTCCCATTTTCTATTTTAGATAATGCCATATCTATTTGATACAATCTACCTTCTTCATGATTTATTAAACTATTTTGCATATTTTGCATATATAAATCTGTTCCCATATCTCCTATATGATTATCATAACTAGATAACTCTCCTGATGAATACTTTTCACTGGTATGTTTATTTGTATCTCCAAATAAAGTATTGTCTTTCATATCTCCCACTAAATTAGTCAAATTTGCTCTTTCTTTCAATAATTTATCTTTGTATTTTTTAGTATCCATTTTTAACACCTCTAATTTTAATATTTATATCATAAAAATAGTATGTGGAAAACTAAATTAAAAATACAATAAAAAGTAAGATTTGATTTTTTCAAAAAAAATTGTAGGCAAATTTTAAATTCACCTACAAATTTTTAAAACACATTTAAATGTTATATTTTTATTTTTTATAATAATTATATTAACTTGCTAATTTATGAGTATTTTGTTCTTTTATATCTTTAGCTTTTTTAAAGAATAAAATACCAAGAATTATTGCAACAGCAACACCTATTCCATTAGATATATTTACTGGTAGTCTAAAACCTTCTTTTGCCTGCATTATATAACTAAATGTTACTACAGTCATAAAAAGCGCTGGCAATGTAGTTATGTAGTGGTTTTTATTTGCTTTAACCAAATATGCAGAACCAGTCCATAACATTATCATAGCAAGTGTTTGATTTGCCCAAGAGAAGTATCTCCAAATTATATTAAAATCTATAAATGTAAGAGCAACACCTACTGCAAATAGTGGTAAAGCTATTAAAAATCTATTTTTAACTGCATCTTGATTGTAGTTCATTGCATCAGCTATTGTTAATCTAGCACTTCTAAATGCTGTATCACCTGAAGTTATAGGACATGCTACAACACCAAGTATAGCCAAAGCTCCTCCAATAGGCCCCATCAATCCAACAGATACTGTATTAACAACAGTAGCTGCTCCACCATCATTAAATATTACATTAAGTTGAGGTATACCATGGAAGTATGACATAGCTGCTGCTGCCCAAACTAAAGCTATTATTCCTTCTGCAACCATTGAACCATAAAATACTGGTCTTGCTTCACTTTCTCTTTCAACACATCTTGCCATAAGTGGTGATTGTGTTGCATGAAAACCTGATATTGCCCCACATGCTATTGTTATAAATAAATATGGGAATAGGGGTGTTCCATTTGGATTCATATTTTGTAAATTTATATTTGGTATGTTATATCCCTTTATTATTAATCCTCCTGCTACACCTACTGCCATAATTAATAAAGCTGCTCCAAATAAAGGATATATTTTTCCAATTAACTTATCTATTGGCAAAACAGTAGCCATTATATAATAAAGAATTATTACTCCAACCCATATTTGTGTATTTACTCCTGTTAATGTTTTTAGTAATCCTGCTGGACCTGTTATAAAAACAACTCCAACCAATACCAAAAGAATAACGCTAAATATTCTCATTGCTATTTTTGCACTATTGCCTAAGTAAAGACCTACTAACTCTGATGCAGATGTACCTTTATTCTTCATAGATAAATATCCAGAAGCAAAGTCATGTACACCACCTGCAAAAATTGTCCCAAATACTATCCATAAAAATGCTGATGGCCCAAATAATGCACCTTGTATAGCACCAAATATAGGACCTAAACCTGCGATATTTAAGAATTGAATTAAGAAAATTCTTTTCCATTTCATTGGAACATAATCTACACCATCTCTACAAGCTATAGCTGGAGTTTGATTTTTATCATTAATTCCAAAAACCTTTTCTACAAAAGTACCATAAATAAAATAACCTACTATAAGTACCACCATTGAACCTAAAAAACTTACCATAAATTCATCCCCTTAGTTTTTTTATAATTGCTTTATAAATTTTTATAAGTTTAAGAAAACTATTTCCAGTTCAAATAGTAATACTTTTTTGTACTAATATAAATGTTAATCACATTAAGTGCATATTTAAATACATGAAATGACTTTATATGTGCATTAATAGCCTAAATTCTTTTATTCTACTTCTACTTACAGTTACTTCATAATCACTATCTTTTAACTTCAATATGTATGTGTTATTAAACCATGGGATAATTTCTTTTACTTTAGTTAAATTTACTATGTAAGACCTGTGTGTTCTAAAAAAAGTTTTATCATTTATTATGTTTTCTACTTCTGATATACCCTCTTTTAGTATAAATGTTTCCTTTTCAGTATATATAAATGTCTGTCTTTCATTAGCCTCACAGTAATATATATCATCAATATCTATTACAACCAATTTATCACCTTTCCAAAGGCTAATTTTATGTGTTATTTCCTCTATATTTTGATTTATTATACATTTTTTATCACTAGATATATAATTATTATCACTAGATATTTCACTACTATTTGTTTCACTTTTCTCTAACTTATCCAACATTGATGTAATCCTATCCTCAGAATAAGGCTTAAGTACATAGTCAAATACACCTAATGAAAAAGCATCTACTGCATAATTTTCATATGCTGTTATAAATACTATTTTAGGTCTTGCTTTAAATTGATTTAATGTTTTTGCAAGTAACATTCCATCAAGATGAGGTATATTTATGTCCAAAAAAATTACATCTATTTTATTTTCTTGAATAAAATCTAGTACTTCTATGCCATTAGTAAATTCACTTACTACCTCAATCTCGCTTTTATTTTCAATAAAATATCTCAATTCTTTTCTTGCTGGAAACTCATCCTCAACTATTATTGCTTTCATATTCTTACTCCTTTACGTAAAACATAATTAAAGTTCCTTTATCAGTTCTTCTCATATTAAGACCACTTCCATACATTAGCTTAAGTCTTAAATGAACATTATAAAGTCCAATCTTATTTTCTGGCATATTATCTTGATATACATTATTTATAACTTCTTCACTTATACCTATACCATTATCCTCAATCGATATTCTAATAGTATTTTCTAATGAATGTTGTAATTTTTTTATAGATATTTTTACCACACCAGCTCTTCCACTTTCCAAAACTCCATGTATAATTGCATTCTCTACTATTGGTTGTATAATTAAACTTGGAATTTTTATATTTACATCATCTATATCATAAATTATAGTTAATAAATCTCCAAATCTAGCCTTTTCTATTTCTACAAAAGATTTAACTTGCTCAATCTCTTTATTTATGTCTATCAAGTTATCACTATATTCAAGATTGTATCTCAAGTAAGTTGATAAATTTATTATGAGTTCTCTAGCTTTATCTGGATTAAATCTTATAAAGGATGCTATTGTATTTAGAGAATTAAATAAAAAATGCGGATTAATTTGCCTTTGAAGTGCTTTTATTTCTGCTTTATTTCTTGCTTCTATATCCTTTTTATCTTTTTCAATTCCCTCAACTATAGATATAACAAATCCTATACCAATTTGTCCGACAATTAGAGGCAAGTATATTCCATTAATTATTTGAATTGCTAGAGAATGAGGCTGTGATATTAAATATATAAGTAATATAGTAAAACTTTCAGAAATCATACCTACTAGTATTCCATATATCACTCTATGCTTCTTTGGTATCTTCTTATACAAAAATCCTGATAACACACCTGCTAGTATACTTGATAAAAGGCATGGCATGGATGTTATACCTCCAATATCCATAAAATACCTATGTATACCTGATAGCAACCCTGCTGTAATACCTACAATTGGTCCAAATAAAACGCCTCCTGATACTATAGATATTATTCGCGTATTTACTATTGACCCCATATAATTTATGCCATTGTAAGTACCAAATATAGCTAGAAAAGTAAAAACTAAAGATATACAAATCAAATCATTTAAGCTATATTCTTCTTTTTGAAATATTTGTTTAAATGTTTTTAGCTTTGTTATTAGAAGAAATAATACTACAATAAGGCTTGTTTTTTCTATTAATGCTATTAAAATTGATGTTTTCATGTTTTTTCCTCTTATTTTTCCTATTTAAAATAATTTTTACATATGTTATTGGTATTATTTTTATGGCTTATTAAATACATAAAAAATAATTGCCTTAATTATTGTATCATATCAGTTAAACATAAAATCAAACTCATTTAATTATATATATAAATTTTTTTAAAACGTTTTTTTGATATATTATTGACAATTTTCTTTATAAGAGTTAAAATTAATTCATAAATTACATATTGAGTATAAAGTATAATGGATGTATGTTCAAGGTTAGTTCAGAAGGCTCTGGTTTTCTGATTTTTTTATGCTCAGTAGTGATATGCAAAAAAGAACAAAGTTAACGTCAGTTAACTTTTACCTTTATTCTACTTTCCCCAAAGTAAGAATAATCTAACCCCTTTGAGATGAGCAAAAGCTCATCTTTTTTTATTACAAAACTAAAGAGGATATTATCTTAATAATATCCTCTCTATTTCCTATCATATACTTTTTTAATAACTTTAAATATTTATTTACTAAAGAAGATATATAATATAATTAATATCTTCTCTCTATAAACCCAACCTTTTTATAAACTTTTCTAAGAGTTTTTCTAGCTTGCTTTTCAGCCTTTTCAGCTCCCATAGTATAGATTTTTTCTAAATAATCTTTATTATTAAGAAGGTCAACGTATTTTTCTCTTATTGGTCTTAAAGCTTCTGATACTACTTCAGCTACATCTTCTTTAAATACTCCATAACCTTTACCTTCATACATGTTTACAATTTCTTCTACACTCTTTTTACTTAAATTAGAATATATATCAAGTAAGTTTTTAATACCAGGTTGTTCATCAGTATACTTTACAACACCTAAAGAATCAGTAACACTTCTCTTAATCTTTCTCTTTATAGT
The DNA here is from genome assembly GCF_020658415.1 of Clostridioides sp. ES-S-0123-01. Taxonomy (NCBI): domain Bacteria; kingdom Bacillati; phylum Bacillota; class Clostridia; order Peptostreptococcales; family Peptostreptococcaceae; genus Clostridioides; species Clostridioides sp. ES-S-0123-01. The sequence goes on along the minus strand of NZ_JACVWD010000004.1, from coordinate 100,311 downwards.
ATCTGAATCATCTGCCAATAATATAAATGCGTTGTCATTTGAATCAGATTTACTCATTTTCTTAGTTGGTTCTTGTAAACTCATTACTCTTGCTCCGCCTTTTGGATAGTATCCTTCTGGGACTACAAATGTAGGTGAAAATCTATTATTAAATCTATTTGCTAAATCACGAGATAGCTCTAAATGTTGTTTTTGGTCATCTCCAACTGGAACCAAATCAGCTTGATATAATAGTATATCAGCAGCCATAAGAACTGGATACGTAAATAATCCTGCATTTAGATTTGCTTCACTCTTTTGTGATTTATCTTTAAATTGAGTCATTCTACTTAATTCACCCATATAAGTCATTGTATTTAATATCCACATAAGTTCAACATGCTCTTTAACATGTGATTGTATAAATATAGTATTTTTTTCTGGATCTAATCCACAAGCTAGATATTGAGCAAGTAATTCTATAGTATTAGCTCTCAAAACTTTAGGGTCTTGAGGTACTGTTATTGCATGTAAATCAACAATACTATAATAACAATTATAATTTTCTTGAAGTTCAGTCCAGTTTTTTATAGCTCCTAAATAGTTTCCTAGAGTCATCTTACCTGATGGTTGTGCACCACTAAATATAACCTTTTTTTCACTCATATGATTTGTACCTCCTTATATATTTATATTGATTTTAACATGCTTAATACGATATCTTTAGAATTGTTGGCGGCCTCATGTACAAATACTTCATATGCAACGCCAGCACTTCCATCTGCTTTATCAGACATTGCTCTTATTATGACAAATGGAACATTATTTAAGTAACATACATGAGCTATAGCTCCACCTTCCATCTCTCCACAATACCCGCCAAAATCATTTACTAACTCTTCTTTTAATTCTTTAGAGTTTATAAATATATCTCCTGTTACTACTCTTCCTTTTAATACTTTATGCGTTTTTGTTTCTTCTACAGAAGATTTATAAGCAGCTTCTACGAGTCTTTCATCTGCTTTAAATACAGATGTTTCCATTCTTGGTATAACACCTTTAGGGTCTCCAAATGCAGTAGTATCTATATCGTATTGTATCGCATCAGTTGAAATTACTATATCATTGACATTAAGATTTTCATTTAAAGCCCCCGCAACACCTGTATTGACAATAGCATCAACTTCAAATTCACTTATTAATATTTGTGCACAAAGAGCAGAGTTAACTTTTCCTATACCACATTTTACTAAAACAACATTTTTTCCTTCTAAAGTTCCTTTATGAAATTCTAAGCTAGCTTTTTTTACAATTTCTTTAATATCCATTAAATTCACTAATATACTTACTTCTTCATCCATTGCACCTATAATTCCTATTACGTTCATCTTTCCTCCTAAATTTTATATATTAAAAAATCCGTCCTAAATCAATAGGACGGATATATTTTCCGTGGTACCACCTAAATTTATATATACTCAAAGCTGAATATATATATCTTAATATGTGCTATAACGTGCACACACGATATCAGATAATCTACAGTCTTAAACTGCATTTCACATTACTCCTCAAAGACCCATTCAATAAATACTTTTTATTAAGTTCTCAGCACCCTTAATTCTCTGTGTAAAAGTCTATTTATTTACTCTTTCTTATCCCAGGATTTAATTTATTAATTTCTTTATTTTATAATATTCCTTATGATATAAATTGTCAACTATATATATAATAATATCCAAAATATATATTTAAAATACATTTTTATTTAGCTGTTCTCTTTTCATATCTATTCCATAACCATAGACCAGATAAGATAACTAGAAGACCTCCACCAATCATTTCTATTTCATATATGATATTTTCAGCAAATGTAGGCATAACTGGTGCTGCTGATAATAATATACCAACTACAGTTACAGTTAAAACCATTTTCGCTAAACCTATACAAGTACCTGTTGATTTTGCCATAGTATATGGTCTAATTTCATCTGGTCTCTCTTTTCTTAGCTTAATATAAGAAGCATATAACAATACATATGGGAATAATGCAGTTAATGCTGTCATAGTTACAAGAACATTGTATATAGCATCAACAGAAGGCATTAATGTAGTCACTAATAATATTATAGTAACTATTATTGCTTGAAGTATAACTGCTTTCGAAGGTATCTTGTGTTTATTTACTTCTACCAAACTATCTGGAAATACTCCTTTTTTAACACTACCAAATAACATTTTTATTGGTGATGCTATATAAAGAACTATTGCTCCTAATATTGAAAAAGCTATACCAAAAGCTATCAATTGAACTAACCAAGAACCTATTCCTAAAGATTCACAAACAGCTGCAAGCGCATCTAACACACCTTTAGAAGCAGTAATTTGGTCTGGTGGTATTATCATTGTTATTGCAATAGAACCTAATACATATAATGAAGCAACTATTCCAGCTGATATTAATATAGCTTTAGGGAAGTTCTTTTCAGGCTTATCTATCTCTGTTATAAAGTTAGCTGCAGTTTCTGCTCCTGCTAAACCAAACATTATAGCTGATATAGCAACAAATGCATCCATATTAAGTTTTGGAGTCATTGAAGCTATTGTATATGTTGAAGCCATATCATGTTTTTTCAATACTAATACTGCTAAAAATGAAAATATTATAAGTATAGCACTTGGTATTGTTGAACCTAATGCACCTGTATTAGTAAATATTTTTGTAAAGCTTATTCCTTTAGTTGCTATAATAGATAATATCCAGAATATTACTAAAGATAATATAAGTACAAATATCTTATTATCTGCAAGTGCTGGATTTCCTATTGTATAAGAAACATTTACTGCTAAAAAAGTTAGGAATGAAGAATACCAAAATATTTTAGCTGTCCAGTTTAACCAAGAAACTAAAAAGCCATATTTTTCTCCAAAGGCTTCCTTAACCCAATCATATAAACCTCCATCACCTTTTTGATATGTAGAAGCTAATTCAGCACAAATTAAAGCTCCTGGTACGAAATATATAAATGAGAATAATAACCACATAGGTATTGCACCTAATCCTAAACCGAAGCTTGACGCTGTCGACTTAGCTATCCATCTTATACCGTATAAAGCTGATACATTCATAAATACCAAACTCCATAGGCCTATTTTTTTCTTTTCCATCCTATTATAATTTCCCCTCTCTTTATTAATTAAAAATTGATTTCATAACAGTTAAAATAACTTTAACCTATAAAATACTTCAATTTAACCTATAAAATACTTTAAATAAAAATATTTATACCTCAAATTTAGATATTTTGAAATCAAAATTTACTAAAAGTGATAAATTTTGAAAGTTCTATCACTTTCTCTTTAATGATACTAAATTATTAAAATTGTTTCAATATTATTTTAATATAAAAATTTTTTTATTAATTTTCATAATTATATAACTATCTCAAATATATATTTTTACTTATTCAAGTTATTATTTTTATAAAATTTTCACAATATAAACTTATTTTACTTTTCTTTTAATGTAAAATAGGGAATTAAATTTAATATAAAAAATATATGTTAAAATTTTTTTATATTTCTAGAAGAAAAGTATACTAATTTTTGTTTAATAGTGCTAAAATTGATTTGTATCGAATTTTGATTAGGAGGAAATTATTATGAAGACTCAAAGATTAAATGCTGTACTTGAACAAATGAAAAAAGATGATATTTCTCAAATGTTGGTAAGTGATCCTACTTCAATATTTTATTTAACAGGATTACTAATCCACCCAGGTGAAAGACTGTTAGCTTTATACTTAAATTTAAATGGTAATAATAAATTATTTATAAATGAATTATTCCCAGTTGCAGAAGATTTAGGTGTTGAAATGGTTTGGTTTAATGATACTCAAAATCCAATAGAAATAGTAACTGAACATGTAGACAAAAACGCTACTATGGGTGTTGACAAAAACTGGCCAGCTAGATTCTTATTAAGCTTAATAGAATCAGGTGGAGGAAGTAAATTTGTAAACTCATCTTATATAATAGATACTTTAAGAATGTGTAAAGATGAAGAAGAAAAAGAATTAATGAGAATAGCTTCAAGATTAAATGACAAAGGTATGGAACAACTTAAAGCTACTGTTTCTGGTGAACTTACAGAAAAACAACTTGTTGGTAAATTATCTAAAATATATGAAGACTTAGGTGCTGATGGATTTTCATTTGACCCTATAATAGGATTTGGTCCTAATGGAGCTAATCCACATGGAGAACCAGGAAATGCTCTTGTAAAACCTGGTGATGCAATAATATTAGATATAGGTTGCATAAAAGATAATTATTGTGCTGATATGACAAGAACTGTATTCTATAAAGAAATACCTGAAAAAGGTAGAGAAATATTTGAAATAGTTCTTGAAGCCAATAAGAGAGCTGAAGCTATTGTAAAACCAGGAGTTAGATTCTGTGATATAGATGCAGCTGCTCGTGATTACATAACTGAAAAAGGATATGGACAATACTTCACTCATAGAACTGGTCACTCTATAGGACTTGAAGTTCATGATAAGGGAGATGTATCTTCTATAAATACAGATACTGTACAACCAGGAATGATATTCTCTATAGAACCAGGTATATATTTACCAGGAGAGTTTGGAGTTAGAATAGAAGATTTAGTACTAGTTACTGAAGATGGTTGCGAAATACTAAACAAATATGACAAAGAAATATGTGTGGTTGGTTAATTATAAGATTAACTTAATAACATCAAAATAAGCTGTATAAAAATGATTTTATTCATTTTTATACAGCTTTAGCTTTTTAGTTTATTGTTTATATTGCAGTTATCAAAATTGCACCTTTTGAAGTATATGTTCCCATTACTGAACCAACTTCACAGATTACAACGTCTTTATATTTAACATCTTTTTCCATAGCTTCTCTTACTTTTTGAGCTTTTTCAGGGCAGTTAGCATGTCCTATAAATAAAACCTTCTCTTCTTTATCTATAATTTTTGATTCTACTAACTGAATCAGTTTTTTCAAGCTATTCCCTTCACCCCTTGCCTTATCTATTGGAGTTACAATCCCATCTGCAACTTGTATTATAGCCTTAAAATTTAATGTATTTATAATTTTTCCTGCTATTGGATTTATTCTACCTCCTTTTATAGCATTTTCTAATGTCTCTAGGGTTCCATAAAATGGTGGATTGTCTTTATATCTATCTATTATTGAAACAATTTCTTCAAGTTCTTTTCCTTCTTTTATTAATATTGCCGCTTTTAATACTAATTGTCCTATGCCAATTGACCCACTAAGTGAATCTATAATTTCAATTTTTTTATTATTTCCTTCTTTTTCGAACATGTCTTTTGCCAAAAGTGCACTATTATAAGTTCCAGATAATCCTGAACTTATGCTAATTACTAATATACTTTCCTCTTCGCATTGATATGCTTCTAAAAACTTATCTGGTGAAGGACATGATGTTTTTGGCAATAATTTACTTTCATCCATTTTTCTGTAGAAAGTTTCATTATCTATTTCCTTCCCAGATATATAGTTCTCTTCTCCAAAAGATACATTTAAACCAATAACTTCAATATTGTATTTCTCTATTATATGATTAGGTAAGTCACATGCACTGTCTACTATCAATTTTATTTTATCCATATTAACCTCACTATAAGATATTGTTTTTGTTTATTCAGTCGGTCGTACGACCGATTTAATTATTATTTTATATTTTGGATGAAAAAAAGTCAATAGATATAGATTCTTGCTTTATTGACAATAATTTTCTATAAGCTTATAATGTTATTAATTTGTTATAAATATACATAGAAAGGTAGGTTTTATGAAAACAAATAATATGAAACAAGCTATTTTATTATCTGCTACTAATTTAATAGCCAAAAATGGAGTTCAAAATACCAGTCTTGCTGATATTGCAAAAGATGTGAATATAAGTAAGGGTACACTATATTATCACTACTCATCTAAAAATGATATTATATATGACATTGCTGATACTCATTTAGAAGTTATAACTAGTGCTATATTAAACTGTGTAAAAAATGTCAAATCCAAAAATTCTCAAATAGAAATGGTCAACTTAATACTAGAAAAAATATCTACTATAGAAAGTCGTGGTAGAGTACATATGTATCTTATTTGTGAAGCTATTACTTCAAATGATGATTTAAAAGAAAGAATGAGATTGAAATATATTGAATGGCGAGCTACCCTTAAATCTGAAATTATTGAATCTCTTGAAAAATATAGTGGTGATGAGAATGAACAGGATGCTGAATCCTTTTCTTTTTTACTTATGTCTATAGTTGATGGTTTAGTTGTCCAAAGCTTGTTAAAAACAGAAAAAATGCCTTATGAAAATATCGCTTCTTTTTTAGTTAACCATTGGATTTAAACTTGATATTTTAATAATTAATAAAAGTGAACTATTAAAGTTTTTTAATTTAACAGCTCACTTTTTTATTTGCTATGAATAATTTTTATTTAAACCTTCATGGAATAACAAAATAAAAATCATTTTATTAATTTAAAATACTTCTATTTATGTTGATGTGTATGCCCATCTAAATGTTCATGCCCATGTATATGTGTATGTTCATGCCCATGCTCATGAGTTCCTGAAAATCCATCATCATGATTATGGTCATGACCTACACCATTTACATGCTCATGTTCATGTCCATGACTGTGAGAATGCTCGTGTGAATGTTGATGGTTATCTCCCCCACAGCATCCTTCTCCTCCAGTTCCACAGCATCCATTAGCATGTGGATTATGATGATTTCTTACTACAAATCTCTCTCTTAACATATTATTATACCTCCTAGTATATTATTGAGCACTTCATGTGCCCCATTAGTTACAGTATACATCTAACTAGGTACAATAACAAGATATATGGTATTTTTTAACACTTATATCTTATAAAAATTTATCCTTAAAACCTCCACCTTTTACTTCTTCTACATTGTTTACAGAAATAAAAGCTTCACTATCCATATCATAAATTAAATCCTTAAATTTACCTACTTCATTTGCAGATATGATACAGTAAATCATTTTTTTCTTATTCTGCGTATATGCTCCTTCTGCTTCTAAAAAAGTTACTCCTCTACCCATCTTATTCATTATTACTTTTGATATTTCTTCATATCTATTTGATATTAAAAGTATAGATTTTTTTCTATCAAAGCAATCTTTTGCTATATCCATTGTAAAAGAAATTATATACATAGTAATTAGAGTGTACATTACCAATTTTGCTCCAAATAAAAATGCACCTGCACATACTACAAAGAAATTAATAAATAAAAATGTATTTTTCATTGGTATATCGTACTTTCTTTTCATTATAGCTGCTATTATATCAAGCCCTCCAGCAGTAGCTCTTGCTTTAAAGGTCAATCCCATACCTATACCAGTTAAAACACCACCATAAATAGATTGTAGCATAGTATCATCTATTGGAAAATATTTAGCAATATCTTGTGTTAAACCAAGTGCAACAGAAAATAGTAACATATTTACAAAACTTATTAACAAAAATTTATTATCAAAATACTTCTTAGCTATAATAAATATTGGTATATTCATCAAAAAACTAGATAATCCCTGATTTATACCAAATAACTTATATAATATAACACAAATTCCAGCTACTCCTCCACTTAACAACTTGGCTGGTGCTAGATATAAATTTATTCCTAAGGTTGATAAAATCATTCCCAATATAATAAGACCATATTGCAAAAATATGCTATTATCAATACTTAGTTTTTTGCTTTCACCATACATCAAAACGCACCCCTTTGCATAATAAATAAACCACCCTGCATAATACACAATAAATTTAAAAATAAATTTACCAGAAGTAGTTCACTCTAAAATATTATTCATCCTCACTTAAACGTTTATTCACTAACATTTTATCATATGCTATAAATAATTTATATGATTTATATAAATTTATTTGTTGTAAATTTTGGAATATTAAAACATTTAATTATTGAAGTACAAAAACAATTAATTAAATAAAGAAATAAGCTATATTTTTAAAAAAAGCCCTATAGAAATTTACAAATCATTTTCTATAGGGCTCTTAATTAACAGCTTGTTATTTTTTATTTTCTTGTAACTTTTATACCTGTCATATGGTCATTTAAGTTTTGTTCTTCTAAAGATTTATCATCCACTCTATTTATTTCTAAAGCTAAAGTCTCAGACTTGATGTATTCATCAAAATGCTCAACAGCTTTAGCAATCTCATCATCACCACAGTAATCTATTACTATGTTGTCTAGTACTTCAAAGTTATTAGATTTTCTCAATTGTTGTACTTTAGATATAAATTCTCTAGCATATCCTTCATCAACTAACTCATCAGTTAATTTAGTATCTAGTATAACAAAAAGATTATTTTCAACAGATACATTAAATCCTTCTTTAGCAGTTATACCTATTAATACTAAATCTTTATTAAATTCAAATGCTTCTCCATTTAAATCAACTGTTAAAGTTTCACCATTTTCAAGTTTATTAGCAGTTTCATGTGCATTTAACTTGTTTAATGCTCCTACAAATAAGTTCATCTTAGCGCCTAATATTGGTCCAGCTTCTTTAAAGTTTGGTTTTAGGCTAAAGTTCATATATTCATCTAAATCTTTAGCAAATACTACCTCTTTAACATTAAGCTCTTCTTTTATTAAATCAACTACATCACTTATTGTGTCTTCAAATTTACCATCTACTAATACTTTTTGTAATGGTTGACGAACTTTTATTCTCTCAACTTCTCTTGAAGCTCTACCTAAAGTAACTAGATTCTTAGCTAAATCCATTTTTTCTTCTAATTTAGTATCAACTAAACTCTCATTAAACTTAGGATATTCAGCTAAATGAACAGATACTTCTCCAGTTAGGTTTCTATACATTTCTTCTGACATATATGGAGCAAATGGTGCTATAGCTCTGCAAAGTCCATGTAATAATTCATAAGTTGTATTGTATACAGCTTTTTTATCTTCTGTTAATTCAGTTGCCCAGAATCTTCTTCTTGAACGTCTTATATACCAGTTAGATAAATCATCATTTATGAAATCTTGTATCATTCTTAAAGTTTTATTTAATTCAAATATCTCTAAATTTTCTTCTACATCTTTCATTAAATTATTGAATTTAGATAGTATCCATCTGTCAAGTTCTGGTCTATCTTTGTATTCTACAAAGAATTCAGTTGGATTTATATCATCTGTATTTGCATATAAAGTAAAGAAGTTATATACATTTTTCATAGTACCTATAAATTTACTTTGGATTTCTTTTAATCCATCCATATCAAATTTAGTTGGAGTCCATGGTGGAGAAACATATAGTAAATACCATCTTAGCGCATCTGCTCCATATTGATCAAACAACTGCATAGGATTTACTGTATTTCCTCTTGATTTACTCATTTTCTTTCCATCTTTATCAAGTACAAGGTCTGGAACTAAGACACTCTTATACGGTGCTTTTCCTAATACAAATGTTGATACTGCAAGTAATGAGTAGAACCAACCTCTAGTTTGGTCTATACCTTCTGATATATAATCAGCTGGGAATAGCTCATCAAAGTTTTCTTTGTTTTCAAATGGATAGTGGTGTTGTGCAAATGGCATAGCTCCACTATCAAACCAGCAGTCTATAACTTCTGTTACTCTTGTCATTGGTTTTCCACATTTTTCACACTTCAAGTGTATATCATCTACATATGGTCTATGAAGTTCTACAGTTTCTGGGTTTACATCTTCTATAGCTTTTTCAGCTAATTCTGCTCTTGAACCAACTGAATCTGTATGACCACATTCACATCTCCATATAGGAAGTGGAGTTCCCCAATATCTAGTTCTTGATATTGCCCAGTCATTTAGATTTTCTAACCAGTTTCCAAATCTCTTTTCACCTACAAAGCCTGGGAACCATTTTACACCATTATTATTTTCTATTAATTTATCCTTAAGCTTAGTCATTTCTATATACCAGCTTGGTTTTGCATAGTACACAAGTGGAGTTTGGCATCTCCAACAATGTGGATAATTATGAACTACTTTTTCTTTACTATATAGTTTATTTTCAGAAGCTAGCCATTTTATTATTTCAACATCTAGCCCATCTTCCATTACAAATCTACCTTCCCAAGGAGTAGTTGTAAATTTACCAGTTTCATCTACTGGCTGTACAACTGGTAAATCGTATCTTTTACCTGTATTGTAGTCATCTTCACCAAATGCTGGTGCTGTATGAACTATTCCAGTACCATCTTCAGTAGTTACATAATCTCCTACTGTAATGAAAAATGCTTTTTTATCAACTTCTACAAAAGGCATTAATTGTTCATATTCTAAGCCTTCTAAATCTTTACCTTTCATTTCTTCTAAAACTTCATAGTCTTCACCTAGTACTTTATTAGCTAAAGGTTTAGATACATAATATACCTCATCACCTTTTTTAACTTTTAAGTAATCAACATCAGCATTCACTGTTAATGAAACATTTGATGGTAAAGTCCATGGAGTAGTTGTCCATGCTAAGAAATATTCATCAGCATCTTTTTTCTTAAATTTAGCTACAACTGTATTTGTCTTTACTTCTTTATATCCTTGTGCAACCTCATGACTAGCAAGACCAGTTCCACATCTTGGGCAATAAGGAAGTATTTTATGCCCTTCATATATATATCCTTCTTTATTGAACTTATTCAATATCCACCATACAGATTCTATATAGTTATTATCTAAAGTTATATATGGATTATCTAAGTCAACTTCATAAGCCATTCTCTCAGTCATTATTCTCCATTGTTTTTCAAATGAGAAAACTGACTCTCTACATTTTTGGTTAAATTCAGCTATTCCATATTCTTCTATTTGTTGCTTGCTAGTAAGACCTAATTCTTTTTCTACTTGTATTTCAACTGGCAATCCGTGTGTATCCCAACCAGCTTTTCTCTTTACTTGATAACCAGACATTGTTTTATATCTACAAACAGAATCTTTAAGTGTTCTAGATAAAACGTGATGTACTCCAGGATTTCCATTAGCTGTTGGAGGTCCTTCATAAAATACAAAACTTGGGTCGTCTTTACCTTTTTCTAGAGTTTTTTCAAGTATATCTATGTCTTTCCAATAGTCAAAAACTTGTGCTTCTGCTTGTTTCACAGAACTGTCCACCAATGGCTTAAATTTTGCCATGTAAATCACCCTTTCCTACAGTTATTATAATTCCAAAGTTTTTATTCTTTTACGTAAATTTGAATAATAAAAAACTCGTCCCCTTTAAACAAAGGGACGAGTTATCAATCGCGTTACCACCCTAATTCTATATGTGAACTTAACAATAGTCACATATAACACTCTAATAGTATAACGGCACTAACCGGCACAGCTTAATAAAGTTTAATCGTTCAGCCTGCAGCTCAAGAGTGATTTTCATCTTTATAAATTCCTTGGTTCTCAGCATACCCAATTCTCTGTAAAATTATCTAAAGATAATTGTCTCTATCAACGCTTTTAAAAATTTATCTGTGTTTATATGAAATTCTATAACAAATAATTTGAATAGTCAATATATTTTTGAAAAATATAATAATTTATATTTTTCTTACATATTTATCCTATTTTTTGTTTTTGTTATAGTATTCTCAAACTTAAACAATAATTCTACCTAAAATCCAGTAAAATTATTGTTTATTCTAAAGTTGTAGCAGCTTCATCATTACTATAATTATACACTGATGTACCTTCAAATGCATTTACACATTTTTCATCTACATCATAAAAAATCTCATCGACACTTCTTATTTCATCTTCTAACAATGATTTAAATTTATTTCTAAATATCTTAAATTCTTTAACTAAAGCATCGTACTCTTTTCTTATCTCTATAACACGATTATTAGCTTGTTCTATAATTTGTCTAGCCTTTAAATCTGCTTCTTCAACGATTATCTTAGCCTTTTTATTTGCTGCACTACAAGTGTCTTCTGCTGCACTTTGAGCAGTTATTAAAGTAGCTTTTAGTGTTTCTTCAATATTTTCATATTTATTTACTTGATCTTGATATAATCCTAATTTTTCTTTAAGAGCTGTATTCTCTCTACATAGAGATTCATAATCTTCTTTGATAATATCTAAAAACTCATCAACTTCTTCATCTCTATAACCTCTTAAACCTTTTTTAAACTCTTTATTTTCTATCTCAATTGGAGTTAGCATTACATTTCCTCCCAGCTATAATTTTAATTAGTCCTTATACAATTAATTTTGCTTGAACTTTTATTCTTCCTTTTTTAGTAATATCTCCTATTTGTGTTACTTTAGCTCTTCCTTTACCTCTAATAGAAATTAAATCATCATTTTTAATTATTTTAGAAGTTGAAGTTATCTTTTCATAATTGACATGGACTTTTTCTCCATTTATGTATTTTGCACTATCTTGCCTAGATATATTGTAAAGACTACTTATGATACAATCTAACCTATCTGAAGATACTGTAAATGATACTTCTTTATATTTTGAAGAACTATTAACAATATTTTCTCTGGAAATTTCCTTTACAATTACACTATTTCTTGAAACTTTCTCTAAATTTATGATTATAAAATCACAAATATCACTACTTACAACTACTTGACAAAAACTATCATGTATAATTATATCTCCAATTTTGTCTCTTTTTATACCTAGATTCAAAATTGCTCCTAAATAATCTTTATGAGATATACTTTTAAATTTAAAATTTCCTTCTATTTGTAAAAATCTAAGAGTATCTTCTATATCCTCATATTCCATGTAAAATGGATAAATAAATACAGTGCTTCTTTCAGCTTGTTCATAACCTCCATCCACACTGTATTTTATTTCATTAGTAGAATTTAATATATCTACAGCATTTCTCACTTCATATGGATTAAGAAACTCAGTAGACTTAACATCATAGTTTTTTATACAACTATTAGCCTTGTCTATTACTTTAAACATTTTATTTTTCAAGTCTACATCCTTTATGTGATTTGTCAATTTCAATTTATCCATGTTATCACCTTAGAATATAACCAATACTAATTGTCTTAGGAACATCAATAATACTATTGCAATTAAAGGAGAAAAATCTATCGGCCCATTTGTGTATTTGTACATTATAGACCTGATTGGACCTTCTATTGGCTCTGTAAGATTTTCTAAAATCTCAAAAATTTTGCTTTGTCTTCCATTTGGAAACCAAGTCATCAAGCTTTTTATAACTATCATCCATGCTATTATGTCTAAAAGATAATATAGTGCAATTCTTATTGTTCCCATACATTAACCGCCTTTTTACTATTTATTTTGCCAAGGGAAGAATGCTTTGCTTTCTAATTCTTTTTTCATATTTGCATCTATATCTACATTATTAGGAGCTAGTATAAATATTGACTTAGAAACCTTTTGTATACTTCCATCTAAAACATAAACCGCTCCATTCATAAAATTAAATATAGATTTACGAACTTCAGAATTAGTCAATCCTTCCAAATTCACTATAACTGCCCTTCTTTGTTTTAGATGGTCTGCTATAGTTGCAGCTTCATCATAAACTTTAGGTTCAACTATTACAACTTTCATTTGAGAAGTTGTATGTAAATTTACAATTTTATTTGCTTTTGCAGCACTAAATCCTCCATTTATTTCTTCCTCTTGAACTATATCTTCCATACCACCTTCATATTCATCTTCAACATAATCTTCATCTTCATCAACTATCCAGTTCTTAAATTTAGATATTATTCCATTTGACATTATTAACTTCCTCCTTAGAATTTATTCAGATTTGAGTAATTATTTTTTATTGTAATTTCTTTCTCCAAAGATTGATGTTCCAACTCTAACAATGGTAGCCCCTTCCTCTATAGCAATTTCATAATCGTGACTCATTCCCATTGATAAAACATCCATACCTACATTAGATATGTTTAATTCTTTTATTTGTGTTGATAAATCTTTAAGACCTTTGAATACACCTCTTATTTCATCTTCATCTGCTACAAAAGGTGCCATTGTCATTAGACCTTTTATTTTTATATTTTTATATTTTTCTGACACTTCTTTGACAAAATCTATAACTTCTCCTTTGTCAAGTCCATGTTTAGATTCTTCTTTAGATATATTCACTTGTACTAAGCAATCTATTTCTCTATTTATTTGCTCAGCCCGTTTTTGAATTTCCTCGCATAATGCAACTCTATCTAAAGAATGTATCATACAAACTTTATCTATTATGTACTTAACTTTATTTGTTTGCAAAGTTCCTATTAAGTGCCAATTTAGTTTGTCACCTATAATATCATACTTTCTAGCTAATTCTTGAGGTTTATTTTCACCAACAGAAGTAATTCCTTCTTCCATTGCTTCATTAACTAAATCTACATCAACAGTTTTAGTAACTGCTAAAAGAGTAATTTCTTTACTATCTCTATTTACTTTTTTTGCAGCTTCATCAATTTTACTTCTTATTTCAGATAAATTCTCTTTAACAGAACCCATTATTATCACCTACTTTATCCTTATATTTGTGTTTATTTTGTTAGGTCTTAAAATTATTTTGTCATATAGATTAACACTTTTAACTCCATTTATGTCATTTTTATAATAATCCACAAATACAGAAGATTCATTTTCATAAGTTATCCCTTCTAGTATGACAAATTTTACACTTTGTGATTGTTCATCAATTACATATACACCACGTTTATTGTCTTTTGTTTTTATAGAAGTTTTAGGTATTTTTAAACATTCCATCTGATTATATATTATATCAAATTCTTCGACACTTGTATCCTGATTTCCAATAATTTGGTTACTTATTTTTAATTTTACCATTATTTTATTATTATTTTTATATATTTTGTAAACTTTTGCATCTATTTTTTGTTTGTCATATTCAATTACGACATCTTGATTTTTTTCAAATCTTTTATAATCTTCTTTATCAACATATATTGATAAATAACTACTCTGGTCATTAAAGTCTTTTTCTAGAGTACCTTCTGTACTAATTTTTGCATCGACTACTTCAGATTTTAATACTAATGTATCTACATTCTTACTAATAATCATTACTAAAATATTAAATACTAAATATATAAGAATACCAAGTATCACTAATCTGGTATATTTAACCTTTTTCAAAGACTCTCCCCCTATATAATTTCTTTCATTATAAATACTTCTTCTAAAAAAGGTTTATTCCTTTTTTATATGATAATAATTGTTTTTTTTCATATTAAATTTATTTTTTATCAATCTTCCTATACAAGATTGTATTATTTATATATAATTATATTGTAAAGTATAAGTTTAACTTAGATTTTAAACTTGCTTTATATACCTTTATAGTTATTTTTATTTTTAGATACAATATAAAACCAATTAAAATTTAAAATTACTTTTGTTCTGTTGTCATTAATTAGTTAATTATTTACACATTAGGATAACGTTATCATAAGCAAAAGTTTATGTCCTAAAAAAAATACAAGGAGGATTTTCTTATGTCAGAAATTTTATTAGGAACAGGTTTACTTTTATTGGTTCTATGTTGTTTCACAATTTTTAGTTACAAAGCTCCATATGGTATGAAAGCTATGGGAGCTCTTGCAAGTGCTGCTTGTGCTACTTTCTTAGTCGAGGCATTCAATCTTTCTTTACTTGGCGACGTTTTAGGTATGGAATTTTTTAGAAGTGTTGGAGCCGCTAATGGTAGCCTTGGTGGAGTTGCTGCTGCTATACTTGTGCCATTAGCTCTTGGTGTATCTCCAGTTTATGCTGTTTTAATAGGATTATCATGTTTAGATTTTTCTATATTATCTGGATTCGTTGCTGGATACTTTGTTTCTTTCTTAATTAAGTTTATAGAGAAAAAGGTACCACCTGGAGTGGATTTAGTAGTTGTAATCCTTCTATGTGCACCACTATCTCGTCTTATAGCATCAAATGTAGACCCATTAGTTAATAGTACACTACTACAAATCGGACAAGTTTTAATAGAGGCTACTAATATTAGTCCTATAGTAATGGGAATTATATTAGGAGGCTTAATAACAGTAGTTGGTACATCTCCACTTAGTTCAATGGCGCTTACGTCTATAATTGGTCTTACTGGTCTTCCTATGGCAATAGGAGCATTAGGTGCTTTTGGTTCAGCTTTTATGAACTCAACATTATTTGCAAGATTGAAGTTAGGATCTAAAAAAGATATTATATCTGTTGCTATTGAACCATTGACTCAATCAGACATAATTTCGGCAAATCCAATACCTATATATTGTACTAATTTCTTTGGAGGTGCTTTTTCTGGTATCATTGTAGCTTTGATGGGTCTTGTAAATATGACTCCAGGTACAGCTACACCTGTAGCTGGATTTGCTATAATGTTTGCCTATAATCCAGTTAATCAAGTACTCATAACAGCTGGCTTATGTGCCTTATTTAATGTAGCTGCAGGATTTTTAGGCTCGAAAATATTCAGTACTTTTAAAGTTCTTACTGCTGGTGAAATACGTGGTACTGATGTAGAAAAAGAAATTGCTTAAAAATAATAAGATTTATAAATTAATATTTTAAGTTAATATTTTAAATGATAAAGTTTTATATTGTAGGCAATTTTATTAATTGCAAGCGTTTTATTTTTATATTTATTTATGATTATTATGTGTGTTAAATATTTAGATAGTTTTTTATTTTTTTAATTTACTTTTTATTTAGTTTTTTATTTAGTTGATGTATTAAAAATAAATGTTAGTATAATTTATTACTATTAGATATCATAACTTTTAAGGTACATAAAAAGTTCTATTTAATAATTAGATAATATTAAAAAATAAAAGCGATACATGACCTTTTAAAAAGTCTATGTATCGCTTTGTTGTTATCACAATCTCAACAAAAATTTTAAAATTTATTATTTTAATTATAATCTTTCAATATATAGACTCACATAGACAACTTTAATTCTGTCATATAAATCTTTATTTGAATATTATTATATGTAATGTACTTAGTTTTTAAATGAATGTATAGGAGCTGGAATTCTTCCTCCTCTTTGAGTAAACAGTTCAGATGAATTTTTATTTATAGGCATTACTGGTGCTCGTCCTAAAAGACCTCCAAACTCGACCATATCACCTACATCACATCCTGGTGCTGGTATAATTCTAACTGCTGTAGTCTTATTATTAATCATACCTATTGCTGCTTCATCAGCTATCATAGCTCCAAGTGTACCTGCTGTAGTATCTCCTGGCACAGCTATCATATCAAGACCTACAGAACAAATTGCAGTCATAGCTTCAAGTTTATCTATACTTAAAGCACCCTTAATAACAGCATCAATCATACCTGCATCTTCAGATACTGGTATAAACGCTCCACTGAGTCCTCCAACATGTGAACATGCCATAACTCCACCCTTTTTAACTGCATCATTTAAAAGAGCTAGTGCTGCTGTAGTACCATGAGTACCAACAACTTCAAGTCCCATCTCTTCTAATATATTTGCTACTGAATCTCCAATTGCAGGTGTAGGGGCTAATGATAGGTCTATTATTCCAAATGGAACATCTAGTCTACTAGAAGCTTCTTTCGCTACAAGTTGTCCAACTCTTGTAATTTTAAATGCTGTCTTTTTAACAGTTTCTGCAACAACATCAAATGGCTCTCCTTTTACCTTTTCTAAAGCTCTCTTAACAACACCAGGACCACTTACACCAACATTGATAATTCTATCTGCTTCACCAACACCATGGAATGCTCCTGCCATAAATGGATTATCTTCTACTGCATTACAAAATACTACTAGTTTTGCACAACCAAATCCTTTTGCATCTTTTGTCATTTCTGCAGTTTCTTTTATAATTTCTCCCATTTCTTTTACTGCATCCATATTTATACCACATCGTGTAGAACCTACATTTACTGAAGCACATACCTTATTAGTACTTGCCAAAGCTCTTGGAATTGATTTAATTAATATCTTATCACCTTTTGTATATCCCTTTTGAACCAATGCTGAGAATCCACCAATAAAGTCTATTCCTAAATCCTCTGCTGCTTTATCTAATGTCTGTGCGAATTTCACATAATCTTCTTCATCTGTTGCACCTGCAATAATGGATATTGGAGTTACTGATACTCTTTTATTTACAATTGGAATACCAAATTCACGTTCTATATCCTTACCAACTTTTACTAAGTCTTTAGCAGAATTCATAATTTTATTATATATTTTTTCTCTCGCTTTATCTCCATCAGGGTCTATACAATCTAGTAATGAAATCCCCATAGTTATAGTTCTTATATCTAACTGTTCTTCATCTATCATCTTGATTGTTTCAAGTATATTTCCTACATTCACTGTTATCACCTCCCCTTACTATTTACTACAGATTATGCATTGAATTAAAGATTTCTTCTCTTTGAATTTTTACATCTACTGATAATTTCTTTCCTCTTTCAATTAAATCTTCAACCGTTTGCTCAAAAGAATTTAATGCTTTTTCTAAATCAACTACCATAATCATTGTAAAATATTCTTGAAGTATTTTTTGTGAAATATCTACTATATTAATATTTTGCTTGTATAGCTCATCACTAATTCCTGCTACTATACCTGGTTTATCCTTTCCAATCACTGTTAAAATTGCTCTCATAATAATATCCTCCCTTATTTTTTTATAAATCTTACATTTTTACAAATTGAACTAGTTGCTAACATATATTTCATTTATTTGTTGGTAAATCACTTTTTATGTATATATTTAATATATTTTAATACCTATATATTCATTTGTCAATTTTTTTTCAATATTCTATTATTTTTATACTATTTAACCAAACTGTATATTATATATCATTTTATTAATAGTTATATATAGTTTTCATAATAATGAAAGGCATTACTTAGTAGCTTTATAATTTACTAAATAATACCTTTTTAAAAATTATTTTTTTATTTGTATGAATTCTATTACATTTTTTCTTACACTTGGATTTACAGCTAATATAGAAACAATCATAGTTGGAGTTAATATACAAAGTAAAAAGAAAATCTCTCTATTTAAATTATATTTTTTAAATATAGATTTAAGATTCTCATTGTCATTTGCTATTTCATCATAATTATTTACTCCTGATTTTTCATTGTTTATTTCTTTATTTCCGTTTACAAAAGCCTCTCCATAAGAGAAATATTGATTATTATTGCTAAATACTGATTTCTGTTTTAAATTATAATTGCTATCATCTTCTATCATTAAATTTTTACTATTAAATTTATTTTTATACTCATAATCATTTTCTTTATCAGCATTTATATCAGTATTTTCTTTATTATTTTGATGATTTTTATTATCGACACCACCAGCACTTGGTCCTATGTTATCTTCTGAATCATTTGGTTTTCCTCCATTAGAATCATTATTTTCATTACTACCATTGTCAGTATTTTCTTTATTTTCATTATTATCTTCTTCTTTATTTTTATTGTTATTACCCTCATTTTCACTACTGCCATCTCTATCTGGGTCATCTCTACCACCACCTCCACGATCACCTCCATCTATAATAACGTCTCGGTCATCTTCTGGTGTCATCTGACCATTGCCTCCACCCATCACAAATCCTGGTTTTAAAAATATATTTGAATATCCGTCCCTTAATCCACCTTCTACATTTACTCTAAAACATCTCAATTTAAAATCTTCAAAATCAAGTATAGTTTGGTTACTAATATAATTTAATTCTTTGCTTACCCAATTTATACCATCATCAGAATATTCTACAAATACCTTCTTGGCATTATATGGCATACTGTAATCTAAAATAGCTGAATAACCCTTTTTTGAGTTTATAAAAGATACTTCTAAATCGTTTATAGGTCCTTTATTTGTAACATGAACATATAAAATAGGCGCAACATTATGATTTAGCACTATATTATTTTCATTTAGATATTCTTCTTTAAATTTTCCTTTTATCACGAACTCTGCATTTTTATTTAAATCAGTATAGTAATTTGATAAATCCCAGTCCACATCTAACCTTTTAAACTTTCCACTAGAAGTTTTTAAAGTTACAGTTTGAGGAAATTTTAAATCTTCTATTTTATCTTCTTTTGTTATCATTATTTCCTCTTCAAAGACTCCAATACCTCTGCAATTACACCTTATAATATTATAATCATCATCTTGAGGTATATCTGGCATTATTGTATTTTGCTCTCCTATAATATAGACATTCTTGATCTCTGATACAATTGACCGTCCTTTTTTATTGTTACTTCTTAACCCTAAACTTTGCTGTTTATTATCATCATTGACAATTACTGAAGTATCCTCTATTTCGACTTCTCCCTTAGAATAAATTCCTATAGCATTTTCTCCATCAACTTCAATCGTTTTACAGTCTACTCTAACATTATTTTCCGAATAAATTCCTATAGCGTTTTCTCCACTTGCTTTTATGTTTCCAACCTCACCATAATATGTATCTATAATTAAATCAGCTTCTTCTTCTGCATACAAAGCAGTTCCATTTAAAGCAGTTATATTATCTATCCCTATCCTTAGCTTTCCTCCTCGTTCTACATGAATTACACCGTCTGTTTCACCTTCTCCAATTATATTTAATTCATTCCCATTGATAAAAAAGTTCCCTTTATCTTTTATGAGTATTTTATACTTATTGGTATCTATTGTAATCTTAGTTCCATATGGAATACTAAGTTCAAAATAACCATCTATTACCATATCACAAGAAAGAGTGTAAACTATTTTTTTATTATTATATTCATTTTTCAAAATCCAACTTTTAAAATCATTCAGACAATTATTTTCTTGGGAAAAACTCTTATTTGGGAAAAGTGCAAAAATCATAATTAACAAATTTATAAGAATAAAAGCTTTGTTTGTTTTGCTCATATTTTTCTCCTACTAATTCTCTTATCAAATAAAATTGAGTTATTTTAAACAATTTTACTTATTTTACTATTTAAATTTTATAAATTTATTTATATACTTTATGATACCAGGATTTACTGCTATTATTGAACATAGCATGATTAAAACTACAATTCCAATTCCAATGATGATTCCACTATTAAAATTTTGAGTTTTATTCTGTGATTGAGAAGGAGAGTCTAATTTATCATTAAACTTACCTACTTCAGAAGTATCTTCTCGATTTAAGGCATTATCGTCATTAAATGTATTTTGAGGAGATTTATAATTTTCATTATGACTTTCTGTTAATATTTCCTTTAAACTACTTTCAATTTTATTTTTCATGATTAAATCATTACTCTTAAAGTTTTTGTCTTGATTATTAATGTTTTTGTTTGTTTCATTCTCTGTCTTAATATCTTTTTCATCTGACTTATCATTTTTTTCATCTTGCTGAAGTTTATTGTCTTTTTCTTCATCATTAGATTCTGTATCTTTATTAGAATCTTCAGGTCTTTGCTTATCAATAGCTTCATTCTCATTATTGTCATTTGTATCTCCAATAATCTCAGAATCTTCTCTATCTGGGTCATCTCTACCGCCACCACCACGGTCTCCATCAATATCATCATTTTCCCGTTCATCATCTGGTGTCTCTTGGCTATCGCCACCTCCCGTTATAAATCCTGGTTTAAAAACTATATTTGAATACCCTTCTTTTAATCCTCCTTCCACTCTTACTCTAAAACAACGCAGCTTAAAATCTTCAAAGAAAAGTATAGCTTGGTCTCTAATATCCTCCTGTTCTTCAGATATCCAATTTATTCCGTCACTTGAATATTCAACAAAAACTTTACTTGCACTATATGGCATGTCATAATACAAAGCAGCTACATATCCATTTCTTGTATTTTGAAATTCCAATTCCAAATTATCTATTGGTTTTTTCTCTATAACAGATATATTCAAAATAGGAACAACATCATCATTTATTATAATTTTTTCTTTATTTAATGTTTCTGTTTTAAACTTTCCTGTTATACTAAAATTTTCTTCTTTTTTTAGCTTTTTATAATAATCAGTAAAATCCCATTCTACATCTATATCTATTTGATTACTACTAGATGTTTCTAATACCATATCTTTGGGAAATTTTATATTTTCTATTTTATCATCTTTACTTACTTTTATTTCTTCACTAAATACATTAATTCCCCTATGACAACATTTTACAATATTATATCCAGAATCTTCAGATATGGCTGGTATAAACTCATTATAACTATCAATTATATAAATATTTTTACTTTTTGATACAATTGATTTAACAGTTTTATCTGAACTTCTTAATAATCTAGTTTTGTTGTCATTATCATAAGCTCTTACTGATGTGCTTTCCAACTCAATATCACCTTTACAATATACTCCTACAGCATTTTTCCCTCTTACCTCTATATCCTTATATGGCACTCTAATGTCATTTTCAGAATAAATTCCTATAGCATTATTTCCATTTGCCCTTATATTTCCAATACTTTCATAGTATGAACTAAATCTTAAATAACCTCCTTCTTCAATATATAAGGCAGTTCCGTTGGTAGCAATTATATTATCTATACCTATATTTAATCTCCCTCCTTTTTCTACATGTATTACTCCATCTTCTCCACCCTCTCCTACTATATTCAATTCATTTTCTTGAATTATAAAATTCCCTTGGTCTTTTATTAAAATTTTATATTTATTAGTATCTATTGTGAGTTTAGCTTCATCTGGAGTGAAAAACCTATATTCTTCATCTATCACCATATCACAAGAAAGAGTGTAGACCATCTCTCCAGTATTGTTTTTATTTTCTTGATACCATATTTTAAAATCTTCAAGGCAATTATCCTCTTGTCCAAAGACTTTATGTGGAAAACTTATAAAACATAAAAATATTATATTTACAAAAATAAATATCTCATACTTTCTCATACTACACCTCTAGAATTTTTTTAGCTTAAAACAGCCTTGTATAAAAATATACTTTACTCATTATAATTTTTCCACAATTATCAATTATTGTCAATTTATATAAAAACTTTTATTGATTTTTATAAATAAAAAGCTACTTGTTAAAGTAAACAAATATTTTACTTTAACAAGTAGCTATATTTTTATAACAAAATAGTTATGATATTAGAACTTCCTTCATTTACAATTTTTTGTAGAGTCTTTTGCATCTTGACTCTTATTTCCTCTGGCATAGTATACAATTTACTTTGAAGCTGTTCTTTTACTAAATCATGAAGTGACTTCCCAAACATATTTGATTCCCATAAATCTGCTGGTTGCTCTTCAAATACCTCCATAAGATATTTTATCATCTCCTCACCTTGATTTTGATTTCCAACTATAGGAGAAACTTCTGTAGATATATCTGCTTTTATAATGTGAAGTGATGGTGCGTTAGCTTTTAACTTAATACCATACTGTTTTCCTTGTTTCATTATTTCTGGTTCTTCCAAGCTAAGTTCTTCTAAAGAAGGGGCTACTACTCCATATCCTTTTATCTTAGCATCTATTAAAGCGCTTTCTATCTTATCATACTCATTTTTAACTTTAGATAGTCTAGTTATCAGGCTAAGTAATTGATAATCCCCTTCAATTTTAAATCCACTTTTTTCTTCAAGGACATTATAGAATAAATCTTGCTTTGTTTGTAAGTCAATGTTTATGACACCTTCCCCTAACTCTACATGGTCAACACCTGTATCATCTAAAAAATCTAACTCAGAGAAACCTTGCATAATTCCTTCTATATCTCTTATTTTACCTATATCTATAATGCTCTGTTTTAATGTTGTTATTATACTGCTTTTTATCCAGTGATTTCTCTCAAGACCTTCCACCCATTTAGGTAAGTTTATTCTTATTTCTGTAAGTGGGAAATCATATAGTACAGTTTCCATAACTTCTTCTATATCCTCATCTTCCATTTCAACTATATTCATTGGAAGGACTGGAACTTCATATTTTTCCTCTAATTCATTTCTAAGCAGACTTGTTTCTTCACTTCTAGGACTTAACGTATTTAAAACTACAGCAAATGGTTTTTTAAGATTTTTTAATTCTTGTATAACTCTCTCTTCTGGCTCTACATAGCTTTTTCTATCAATACCAGTAACTGAGCCATCTGTCAAGACAACTATTCCTATTGTAGAATGGTCTTTTATAACTTTTTTAGTCCCTATCTCTGCTGCTTTCTCAAATGTCATAGCTTCTTGTGACCAAGGAGTGGATACTAATCTTTGCTTTCCACCTTCCTCATGACCTAAAGCTCCTTCAACTATGTATCCAACACAATCTACCATTCTCACTTTTAAAGATACTGTGTCTTTTATTTTAATTTCTACACCATCTGCTGGTACAAATTTTGGCTCTACTGTCATTATAGTTTTGCCTGAACCACTTTGAGGTATCTCATCTCTTGTTCTATCTTTTTTGAACTCATTGTCTATATTTGGGATAACCAACTTTTCCATAAACTTTCTTATAAAAGTTGATTTTCCTGTTCTTACAGGCCCCACTACTCCAATATATATATCCCCCTGAGTCCTTTTGGATATATCTTCGTATATGTTATTATTCATATTATTCCTCCTATACATCTAATCTTATTAAATTATATTTAGATTTCGAGGTTAATATTCTTAAAATAGAAAAATAAAGACCAGCAATATTAATTTAGTTTACATATAGAAATTTGCAAATTTCAATGTAAATTAAATTATAATGCTAGCCTAAATAGTAATGTATTATATTAACTAACTTTAGTAGTATTTTCATTTGACTTACTATTCATTTCAATAAGCTCTTTACGTCTTTCTTTAGTCATATTCATCCATATAAATGTAAACACCAATCCAATTATGGCTACTATAGTAAGAACAATGAAGTAGTACTTATATCCAGTTACACCTGGAAATGCATCTAATATCTTTCCTGCTGCTAGAGGACAAAGTACTTCTGGAAGATATCCTAATGTAGCAACTATACCTATAGCAGTTCCTGATATTGATAGTGAATAATTACCTTCTTCAAGTAATGAATAATGTAAACCTTGAATTGCATACATAGATACATATATTGCAACACATCCAATCAATAGTACATAAATCATAGAAGATTTCGTTGGTGTAAAGATTACACCTAAAAGTCCTGCAATCATAAGTATAAATCCATAAGATATAATCTTTGATGAACCAACTTTATCTCCAAGCAATCCAGAAGCAGCTGATGCTACTGGTCTACAGTACTGAGCTAATATTGATATTGCAGATGCAAATACTACAGTAGCTCCAAATGCTTCAGTTGAATACGGCGTAAAATAATAAAATGACATATTAGCTGAATATGAGCAAAACATTATTATTGTTATTATCCATGTATGAGGCATTTTTATTACTGTAAAGAAAGCTTCTTTATCAAATTTGGCTGATACCTCTTTTTCATTATCTTTTAACTTAAAAAATACTAATAATCCAACTATTACATTTATAGCTGAATACAGTACTATAATAGCTGTAAGACCAGATTTATCACTTACTTTTGATGAAATATATCCAAATAATATTAAGACTATAGATAAATGAATTGCATTGGTAATTCCACGACCACTTTCCATAAATCCAAAAGCTTTTCCTTGTTCATTTTCAGATGCTAACATCCTGACAGCTTTTACAAGAGCTGGCCAAAAAGTAAGTATTGTTGTTATTCCCCATAAAGCATGGATTAAAAATACAACAATATATGGAGGATAAAGCGTTAATACAAGACCAGATACCCCTGTAATAATTAAAGAACCTGAAAGTAGTTTTCTGGCTGAAATACGGTCTGCTAAGAAACCACCAAAAAGGTATGATACCATTGCAAGTAGACCATAAATGCTTCCTAAACTCCCCATTTGTGTATTTGTAAGATTAAATGCTTGTGCAAAAGTGTCATAGTAATAATTCTTTAAATATGGTAAAGCATATATAAAGGCTCCTGCTACAAAGAGTATTATCAAGACTTTGAAATTTTTCCAAATGCTTGGTTTATTCACTTCAACTGACATATTTCCTCCTTATGTAAATACTTATAAATTTTTATGACAACTAATTATTGATTTTTTAACATATCAATATATTATAAATTTATTGATATGTTAAGTTAATTTATCCATAATTTTTAGTGAACTAAAGAGATACGCTTTTAGTTCACTAAAATAATTATATTTTTATTTATAGGAATCTCCAGAATTATTAGATACCTTCTTTTCATAGTTCTTCCATATCATTAAACCTGTTATTATAACAAAAAGACCTCCACCTATCATTTCAATCTCATAGACTATATTATCCTTTAAAGTCTCCATAACTGGTGCTGTTGAGAAAAGTATCCCTACTACAGTCACTACAAGTACCATTCTGGCTATATTGATACAAACTGAATCACTTTTTGCAATTGAGTATGGTCTTTCTTCGTTTGGTCTTGTCTTTCTAAGTCTTATATATGACGTAAAAAGTAATACATATGGAAACAAGGCTGTTAAGGCTGTCATAGTTACAAGGACATTATATATATTATCTACTGACGGCAGTAAATTTGTTCCTATAAGAAGTAGACTCACTATTATAGCTTGAATTACTACAGCATTTGATGGTATATTGTGTTTATTTGTAACAGTTAATTGCTTAGGAAATACACCTTCTTTTACATTTCCAAAAAGCATCTTTACTGGACCTGCTATATAAAGTATTAGTGCTCCAAGTACTGATAAAGTTATCCCAAATGCTACTACTCTTATAAACCAGCTTCCTATTCCTAAATCTTGTGCAACTTTAGCTAGCGCATCTAGTATTCCTGTCGATGCTGCAATTTCATCTGGAGGAAGTATCATTGTTATTGCTACTGAACCTAGGATATAGATTCCTCCTATTAAAACAGCTACTGTCAATATAGCTTTAGGGAAGTTTTTCTTAGCATTATCCATTTCGGTTATGAAATTAGCAGTTGTTTCAGCTCCTGATAGTGCAAATATTATAGCAGATATAGAAACTAGTGAATTAGCATCTATCTTTGGTATTATATTTTGGATTGTATATACAGATGCTGATGGAGCTTTTTTGAGAATAACTACAGACATAAATGCCATCACTATAAGTAATATAGCAGGAATTGTAGAACCTAATGCTCCTGTATTTGTAAAGAATTTTCCAAATGCCATTCCACGAGTACTTACTAAGGATAACATCCAGAATATTATGAGTGAAAGCACTAAAATAAACATCTTATTGTTTGATAGAGCTGGATTTCCAAGCATATAAGCAATATTTATAGCTAAGAATGTCAAGAATGAGGAATACCAAAATATCTTTGATGTCCAATTTAACCATGACACCATAAATCCCCACTTCTCTCCATAAGCCTGTTTAACCCATTCTCCAAGTCCACCATCTTTTGGATATGTTGCAGCCAACTCTGCACATATAAGTGATGCTGGAACAAAGAATATAAAAGCAAACAATAACCAAACTGGTATCGAACCAAGACCCAACCCAAAACTAGAGGCAGTAGATTTAGCTATCCATCTAATCCCAAATAATGCTGATATATTCATAAATACTAAATCCCAAAATCCAATCTTCTTTTTCACTGTAATTCCTCCAATTTCAAATTTACTTAAATTCATACATATGTACTAATTTAAATATCAAGTATAAGCTCTTCAACACTTCTTGGATAATTAGTTATAATTGTAGCACTATTTTTACCTACTATTGCTGTATCTGAATGTCTAAATCCACCAATTCCAGGTATATATATTCCTGGTTCCATAGAAAATACCATTCCTTCTTCTAATATTAATTCATTGTCAAATCTTAAATATGGTTCCTCATGTTCTGATAAACCTAAACCATGACCAATTCTGTGATTTGAATATAACTCTAGACCATGCTTTGCAACAACAGCTCTTGCTGCTTCATCCACCATTCTTGCTGGTATACCAGCTTTTATTGTATCTAATCCAGCTTGTTGAGCTTCTACTGCAATCTTAAATACTTCCTTTTGTCTTTCTGTTGGCTTACCTATAATAAAAGTTCTTTCATTTTCTGCTCTATAGTTTTCATACCAAACCTGTCTACTATGTATTACTATATCTCCTCTTTGAAGTATCCTAGTATTGGAGTCTAAATGTGGTTGTGCTGTTCTATCGATGCCTGAACAAGTCCAGTTTGCAAATCCGATATATGTATCAGGATAATTTTCAGATACATATTTTAGTAAAGCATTATCCCCTGCAACGTCAAATTCCAATTCACTCATCCCAACTCTAACATTTTCCAAAGAACCTTTTATTCCTATATCAGATAAGTAACCAGCTATCTTTAAAAATTCTATCTCTCTTGCATCTTTTACATATCTCATTTCAAATATTTTACTTCCAACATCTTTAATAGCAAATGATTTCTCAGTTATATATTCTGAAAAGCTTGCAGATACTATATCTTTTTCTATCCCAACAGTTATTCCTTTAGGATATCTATTTAAAATTATATCTAAGTAATGTTTATGTGATATTCCATGTTCTTTCATCTCTGGTATTTCATAATATACATATACATTATCAACTTTTGCAACTTCTTTAGCATGTAGCTCCTCTAATCCAGGTACTATTAATTCTATTTTATCTTGAGTTACTACTGTTACAATTGGTCTAGAGTAAGTTATTGCTTTAAATCCACTAATATAAAATTGGTTGTCTGGTTCAAATATTAGGGCAATTTCAATGTTTTTTTCATTCATATACTTTCTTAATCTTTCTAGTCTCATATTATTTGACATAGTGCACCTCTTTCTCAATATTTAGATAATTTATTCAACACAACAAAGATAAACATATTATTTTAAAATTATTAACATTTTTATTAATTGTTGTATTCGTATGTAAATTAAATTTATTTGTGATTATTTTATCATAATCATGATTATTTTGTCAATCATGATTTAATTTTAAAATATTTTTTATATTATTATGATTTTAAATTATCTAAAATATAACAAGTATACATTATATTTTGGAATATTATTCTTGATTTATGGTAAATTTAATGATAAAATCACGATTATATAAACTATATTGATTATTTGTAGGTGAATAAAATGACAAATAAAGAGTTACAAAAGAAAAGGATATTGATGTATTTCATAGAAGCTGCTCAAAACATTATGGAAAATGAAGGAATAGAAAATATTACACTTCGTAAGGTTGCAGATATGGCTGGCTATAACAGTTCAACCCTATACAACTACTTTAAAAATTTAGACCATCTAATATCATTTGCATCTATAAAATATTTTAAAGATTATAACTTGAATATTTCGAGGTGTATAGAGAATGTAAATGATGAATATAAGAAATATATAATTATGTGGAAATTATTTTGTAAACATTCTTTTGAAAATGCTCAAGCTTTTTATCAGGTATTTTTTAACTTGTCCAGTGATGAGCTTAGTTATATAACAAAACAATATTATGATATGTTTCCAGAAGATTTAGGTATTCATGACAGTGATATATCTTTAATGATTACAGGAAAAAGTATAAAAGAAAGAAATAAAATACTGTTGAACAATCTTGTAGATACTGGATATATACCAGCTAAAGATTTAGACATAATCAATGATATAATTATTTCTTTTTATCAAAATCTATTATTCTTAAAAAAGAACACAGGAAAAAATTCTAATGATGATGAATTAACTATGAAAATGATTTCTTCTATTGAATACATAATAAAACATGCTAAGTAATATTAAATAGCCCTCTTTATATAAAGAGGGCTAAAACACGTCTATTATTTTTTTATTTTATTATGCAATAAGTTTATATATCATCACCTAAAACTACTTCTTCCATTTCGTGCTTTTTGCTTCTCATCATTAGCTCTATTCCAACTTCTTTAGGATTTGCACCTTTAGTTATCACAGAATATATAGCATTAGTTATTGGCATATCTATATTCAGCTTTTCAGCAACATCATGTGCTACTTCAGTAGCCGTTATTCCTTCTACAACCATCTTTACTTCTTTTAATGTATCTTCTAAGCTCATACCTTGTCCTATAAGTATACCCGCTCTTCTATTTCTACTATGCATGCTTGTACAAGTAACTATTAAATCTCCAATGCCTGAAAGGCCTGCAAATGTAGACATGTTAGCTCCCATAGCAGTACCAAGTCTACTCATTTCACTAATTCCTCTTGTCATAAGAGCTGCTTTTGCATTGTCACCATACCCTAAACCATCACATATACCAGCGCCAAAAGCTATAATATTTTTTAATGCTCCTCCAAGTTCAACTCCAACTATATCTGGATTTGTATAAACTCTAAGTTTAGGGCTCATAAATAAATCCTGTATACTCTGTGCTATTTTTAATTCTTTAGAGGCTACTACTACTGTAGTAGGTATATTTCTTGCTACTTCTTCAGCATGAGATGGGCCAGATAGTATTACATATGGATTTTGTGGCAATTCTTCTTCACATACCTGAGACAATCTAAGTCCAGTGCCTTTTTCAAGACCTTTTGCTACATTAACGATAATCTGTCCAGCTTTTACAAAGGGTTTTATTTTTTCACAAGTACTTCTTACTGCTTGAGATGGAACTGCTAAAACTATTACTTTGCAATTTTCTATAGTTTTTTCTATATCAGTACTTATAGTTATATTATGTGGAAATAATACTCCTGGTAAATAGTCTGTATTTTCTTTAGTCCTGTTTATTTTTTTAGCTTGTTCTTCTTTTCGAGTCCACATGCTAACATCATTACCTTTATTTGCAAGGCCTAAAGCTAATGCACTTCCCCAACTTCCAGTACCTAATACACATACTTTCTCCATGTTTAACACCACCTGAGTATAATATATTTACTATTCTTTCTTTTGACCAATTTTTCTTTCTGTCCCATTTAATAATCGCTTTATATTTGCTCTGTGATTATATATTACTGATATGGTTAAAAACAAAGCTACAACTAACCCTGCTTTATTTTTTGCTATAATCATAAATATTGGTGAACAACCTATACCAACAACAGAACCTAATGAGACATATTTTGTTATAATTACCACCAATATAAACACTGCCAAACACATTAATGTTATTGCTGGATTTACAGCAAGCATTGCACCTAGTGAAGTTGCAACACCTTTACCCCCTCTAAATCCTAAAACTGCTGGCCAATTATGACCTGCTACAACACATATAACTGCTAGATATCCAGCTAAAAGAGTATCTATACCAACCAACTTTGCTGCAATTTCCGATATCAAAACAGCAATTACACCTTTAAAAACATCACCTAAAAAAGTCATTGCTCCTGCTCTTTTCCCAAGTGTTCTAAGTACATTTGTCGAGCCTGCATTACCTGAACCTTGAGTCCTTATATCAACCCCAGCAATTCGCTTTGCAACTATATACGAAGTTGATATATTGCCTAATAAGTATGCAATTACAGCAATAATTATATAACTAAATATTTCCACTGAACTTACCCCCTTTAGTTATATTTTAGATATTTACTTTTTATTTTTTTGTCTATACTCAAACTTTATAGAAGTTCCTTCAAATCCAAAGTTTTCTCTTATCTTATTTTCAAGGTATCTTTGATATGAGAAGTGAGTTAAGTTCTTGTCATTTATAAATAAAGTAATTTTAGGAGGTCTAATGTCTGTTTGAGTTCCATAGTAAATTTTTAATCTTCTACCTTTATCAGATGGTGGCTGATTTAACATTACAGCTTCTCCAATTACTTCATTTAATGCTGAAGTTGATATTCTCTTAGAATGCTCATTTGATACATATTCAACTGTGTCTAATATTTTATTCATTCTTTGATTAGTCTTTGCAGAAACAAATACTATTGGAGCATACATCATAAATGGGAATTTTTCTTTTATATCTTTTGTGTAATTACTCATTGTCTTATTATCTTTTTCTATTAAGTCCCATTTATTGACTACAAATATACATCCCTTGCCTTCATCATGTGCTATACCTGCAACTTTTGTATCCTGTTCTGTAACGCCTTCCAAAGCGTCTATAACTATTAACACAACATCTGCTCTATCTACAGCACTCATAGCTCTTATTACGCTGTATTTTTCTATCGTCTCATATATTTTGCTCTTTCTTCTAAGCCCTGCTGTATCTATAAGAAGAAACTTCTGTCCATTTTTTTCAAAATAAGTATCTATTGCATCCCTAGTAGTTCCTGCAATTGGACTTACAATTACTCTTTCTTCTCCTAATATCTTATTAAGTATAGAACTCTTTCCTGCATTTGGCTTACCTGTTATAGCTACTCTTATTATATCTTCTTCATACTCTGTATCTAATCCTGCTGGAAAATTTTGAACTATCTCATCTAATAAGTCTCCAAATCCCATACTATTGGCTCCTGACACTCCAAAAGGAGTTCCAAAACCTAATTCATAAAAATCGTATATATTATCAAACTGACTTTGACTATCAATTTTATTAACCACTAAAATTACTGGTTTTTTTGTTTTTCTAAGTATCTGAGCAATTTCTTTATCAGCAGCTGTTATTCCAGCCTTGCCATCAACTATAAAAAGTATTACATGTGACATATCCATTGCAAGCATAGCTTGATTTCTCATTTGAGATAATATTATATCTTCGCTATCAGGCTCAATACCTCCTGTATCTACTAATGTAAAATATTTATCTAACCATTCTACTTCTGCAAATATTCTATCTCTTGTAACTCCTGGTGTATCTTCAACTATTGATATCCTTTTTCCTGCAAATTTATTAAATATTGTAGACTTACCAACATTTGGTCTCCCAACTACAGCTACAACTGGCCTACTTATACTCATGTTGTTTCTCCTTCCATCTTTTGTTTTCTATTTTAAAATTTTATCCACAAAATCTTTTCCTTCATTTAAACATGGGATAATTTTTATTTTCATAAGTTCTTCTAACTGATTTAGTTCAATATTATCTAAGAAAATTTCTTCATCTGCTTTTAACATACTTCTTGTTATATAAAGAGCTTCTCCCAATTCCTTATGCTCAAGTTGCTCTTTTAAATCTTTAGCTGTTAAAAGGCCTGATACTGTTATTGTTTCTCCAAAAAACTTGTTTTTTATTTCATAAACATCTATTTGAAGATTTTTAAACTTGTCCATCATAGCATCTGCCATACTTTGTATAAATTCATATGCAGAATGTCCAGTAGCTATTGATACCTTTTTATCTCTTTTGAGAATATTCTCAGACAATGTGTTTAGATACTCTTCAATATCTGTTTTTAACTTACGTATCATACCTACACCATCTTCAAACTGTAAAAATCCTTCATACTCTTCATATCCAGGCAATTCTCTACTAGATAATATATAAAATTCATCTGATAAAAATGCAAATCGAGTTCCTATTTTCTCAAGATATATCTGTTGTATTTCATGTATTTGCTCTATAGTTTTACTTGCACCCTTATTATCAAATATATTTAATTCTACTAAATTTTCTCTATGCTTTGTAATTCCAACTGGAACTATAGCAACACTATTTACATATGGATAAAGTTGAGCTAATTCTTTTATTGTTCTATCCAATTCCTTTCCATCATTTATACCTGGACATAAAACAATTTGACAGTTCATCTCTATATGAGCATCTGCCAATCTCTTCATTATACCATATAATTTTCCTGCAAATTTATTACTTATCATTTTTTGTCTTAATTCTGGATTAGTTGTGTGCACAGATATATTTATAGGACTTATTCTGTATTTAATTATATTATTTATATCTTCTTCGCTCATATTTGTAAGTGTAACAAAATTTCCTTGTAAAAAAGACAATCTTGAGTCATCATCTTTAAAATAAAGTGTTTCTCTCATTCCTTCTGGCAATTGGTCTATAAAACAAAACATACATTTATTTCTACAACTTTTAGCTTGGTCAATTATTGGATTTGTAAATTCAACACCCAAATCTTCATCATAGTCTTTTTCTATCTCATATATGTAGACTTCGCCATCTTTTTTTTGTATCTCTACCTCTAAATACTCATCACTTAGTAAGAATCTATACTCTATTATATCATGTATTGGCTGTTCATTTACAGATATAAGTAAATCTCCTACTTCTATACCTATTTCTTCTGCAATACTATCTTTGTAAACTTTACTTATAATATTATTTATTTTTTTTACATTTACTTCCATTTTTTTCACCACTCTTTTATATTCATCAATATTTATTATAATATATTTTCATATACAGTTTATTACTTTATTATATTTTACAATAGCATTTTTAAACATTTCATGTCATAATAACACATTTTAATTCTAATAGTCAATATAAGTAAATAGCTATAAAAAGATTAAAACAAATAATATTCAAATTTAAATATTTTATAAATTTGAACATTATTTGCCCTTAAAAGTATCTTATCGTTTTAATGCTTTACTATTATTAATGTTCCATTAGTCATATCGTGAACCATTCCACCTACACACTTTGACATGAGCATCGCCTTATTTTGCAAGTCTTTTTCATCATTTGCATAAAATATTGGACAACCTCCACCATTTCTCATATTTTTATCTAGTGTAACTATTGCTAGGGTATATTCATTTAGACCTATATCCATTCCCATTTTATGCACTTCCTTTCTTTCCTATTTTATAGTTTTTCAGTGATAAGTTTTTACCTTTAGAACTTGAAAGTATTGGACATGATTTTACAGCTTCCATTACCTTTTCAACATTCCTATCTATTGGTAAATAAGCAATCATTATACTTTCATCATCTTTATTTCGTCTAGGTAATGGTACAAATGCAGGTTCTTCATAATCTCCATATAAACCTAATCTTGAATATATATTGTATACTATAGCTTGTCTTTGACCCGAATCAAATAATATTCCTGCATTAGCATAATCTCTATTTTTAGGAATTATTTGTATTCCTACACCTCTATTAATATATACTTCTCTATCACTTTTTAGACCTATATTTGTTATTCCTTTTAAATCTCCCACCTTCAATATAGATTCATTTACGAAGCTAATATCAGCAGGCATTACATCAGCTATATCTCCAATACTTTTTCTAGTAAGAAGTTTTTTAAGTATGAAAGCTAATAATAAACCACAAATTGAACTTATTATCAAACTCATACCTTCACTTATTTTAGTTTCTTCAATAATTACATAATATAATCCTATTGTTAAAAAAGATGTAACTATGCACATATAATTTCTTACTTCATAAGTTCTAGCTATCTCTTCTATAAATGCAGCTCCTCTTTTTACAAGTTGAACTTCTTCTAAGTTTTGTAATGTATTCCTTCTATTTGCTCTTACTTGTCTAAACTGTTCTGCTGCCAAAGATAAAAATGTTATCGATGTATAAGAACGATTTATAAGAGCTGGAACTAGTAATGCTCCTAATGCCGAAGCAACAAAGGCTAATATGAGCTGAGATAGTAAAACATTTGGTTGTGTAGGATACTGTTTTTGGTCTAAATTCAACATTATAACTCTTGATGTTATACCAATAATAACTGCAACAAAAAATACTCTATCCATTAAATCACTCCTAAAATATCTAATATAAAATGTTCACTTATAAATCTACAAAGTCTTTCTAGAAAAATCACTCTGTTTTCCTTTTGATGTCTCTATGATAGGAGTACTTTTTACTACATCTATCATTACATCTATATCCTTGATTATTGGTATATATGGTATAACCACAGTGCTTTTTTCTAAGTTAGTTTTAGATATAGCTACAATATCAACCTCATCTACATCTTTATCTATACCCATATGAATAAATAGATTATGTATTATAGCTTGTCTTTGTCCTATATCATTTACTATCCCAAATGCACCCAAATCTCTTGGTATAATTTCTATAGCTAAACATTCATTTTTATATTTTTCTCTTGTATTCTCTAAACCTATATTAGTTATTATTACACCATTTACTTTTAAAATAGGCCCTTCAAAACTTACTTCAGCAGGAACTATATCTGCTATATCTGCTATACTATTTCGTCTTAGAAACCTTCTAAAAATTAAACCAACCAAAGCTCCTGCTATAACAGCTAGTATTGTACAATAAATAAAGCTAAGGTCATATCGTTTTGAAACAGTAATATAAACTATAGAAGATACTAATGCAGAAAAAAGACTGATATAACTTCTAGATTCATACGTAGATGCTATTTCTTCTACATAAGCATCTCCCTTTGGTACTAATTCTTCATTGTCTATATTTTTTAATGTTATTCTTTCCTGCTCTGCAAGACCTTGAAATTGTTGTATCGCTACTGCAAAAAATGTTAATGCTGCAAACTCCTTATCTATAAGTGCAGGTAATGCTATTGCACCCAATGAAGCTGAAAGCCCTGATATTATTATTTGCTCTAAATAATCTTGTGGTCTGGATGGGTATTGCTTGTCTGTAACTCTTAAAACTAATCCTCTACATAATATTCCTATAATTACTGCTACTATAAAAGAGTGTCTAAATAAATTGGCACCTAATAAGCTTTCTTCCATTTTCTCAGCTCCTTCTCTTATATAGTTTGTGCAAAAAACAAAAAAAATTTCCTTCTATTTAAGGAAATTTTTTTGTAGGATTGTAACAATAAATTCGCTACCAATACCAAGTTCACTTTTTACTTTTATACATCCATTTAATGATTTGACTATATGCTTCGTTATAGCCAATCCTAAACCCGTTCCTCCTACATCTCTACTTCTTGCTTTATCTACTCTATAGAAGCGTTCAAAGATACGTTCTACATCTTCTTTTGGTATTCCAACACCATTATCTATAACTTTGATTATTATTTTTTCTTCATCTTTTAAAACTACCACTTGTACAATACCATTATCTTGAGTATATTTTATAGCATTATCAACTAAATTTAAAAATACTTGTTTGATATAATCTCTATTAGAAAGTATGTTTATTGATTTATCATCACATTTATATAAAACTTCTATGTTTTTTTCACTAGCTGAACGTTGAGTTATTTCATATACTTCTCTAAATACATCGTATATTACAACATCTTCCATTAGAAGAGTGTCTTTATTTTCTACAAATGATAATAATAATATGTCGTCAATCAATCTTTTTAATCTGTCTGATTCACTTTCTATTATTTCCAAAAACCTATTTCTAGTGTTTGCATCTATATTTTCATTGGATTTTAATGTTTCAACAAATCCACTTATAGATGTAAGTGGTGTTTTAAGTTCATGACTTACATTAGCAACAAAATCACTTCTCATATTTTCAAGCTTCACTTTTTTAGTAATATCTTCTATGTTTACTATTGAGCCAATTATTACATTATTGGTATTTTGAAGATAAACTGGATCCACTTTTATTTTGTATACTATATCATCTTTAGTAGTAATCTTTGCAGTTTCATTTTCTTTAGAACCTATAAATTGAAGTATCTGCTTTAATATTTCTTCTTCTTTTATTACAGCATTGATATTATGTCCTTCAACTAGTTTGTTTGGTTCACTCTTTATCATTTCTTTAGCTTCATCATTTATCAATAATATGTTTCCATTTACATCTATAGCTAAAATTCCATGAGATATACTCTTTAATATAGACCTTAATTGTAAATGTTTATATTGTACTTCTTCCAATGTATCATCCATATTTTTTATCATATGATTAAAATTTCTGGCTAATTCGCCTAATTCGCCTTTAGCTGATATATTCAACCTAGCATGAAATTCCTTGTTACTTACTTTTTTTGAAACGTATATAAACTCTTTTAAATATTTTCTCAGTGTTACTGTATATCTTACAGACAATATTACAATGGCTATAGACAACATAACAATAAAAAAATATATGCTATTTAATTCTTCCACAAGATAACACTCCTAAAATATAACTTTTTCTAATCTATTTTGTATCCTACACCTCTTATAGTTTCTATATATTTTTCTGATTTATCTTCATCTTCTATTTTTTTTCTTAAATATCTTATATGGACATCTACTGTTCTAGTTTCTCCATAGTATTCATAGCCCCATATTTTATCTAAAAGATAGTTTCTTGAAAGTACTTTACCTTTATTCTGAATTAATAATTTTAACAGTTCAAACTCTTTAAGTGTTAACTCTATCTTTTCAGAACCTTTAGTAACTTCATGTTTTGATAAATCTAGTTTTAAATTACCTGTGGTAAGTATATTATTTTCTTCGCCTGTACTAGTTAAGTTATATCTTCTTAAAACAGAGCTAACCCTAGCTAACAATTCTTTTATACTAAATGGCTTGGTTATATAATCATCAGCACCTACTTCAAGCCCTTCAACCTTGTCATTTTCCATATTTTTAGCAGTAAGCATTATAACAGGAATATTTTTCAAGTCTTTATCACTTCTTATTTTTCTCAATACTTCTATTCCACTTATATTTGGTAGCATCCAATCTAAAAGTATTAAATCTGGTTTAACTTCCTTAGCTTTTATAAATCCATCAAATCCATCATATGAATAACTAACTTCGTAGTTTGACACCTCCAAATTGAATTTTAATAGCTCAACTATATGCATTTCATCGTCTATAACAAGCACTTTAGTATTCATTAAAAAGCTCCTCTCTATTTTATCTGTAGTACCGTTCCTATTCGCTCTGATGCCTTATTATGTTTTCTATAAGAGTGGAATTCATCTGCTCTACAACTAGTGCATAGATTTAAATTTATTATATTTTCTTTTTTGACTCCACTACATCTCAGCATATACTCATTAATTTTCCATAAATCTAAATAGTAACTTCCCTCTTTTATTATATAGAACTTTTCATCATTATTTGTAAGAATTGTGTTAAATTTTTCTACTAACTCCTCAGAAACTTCATAACAACAAGGTCCAATTGATGGTCCAATTATACATATCAAATCTTCAGGAGCTGTTTTATAAGTCTCAGACATCAATTTTATTGTTTTGTGACCTATATTACTAAAAGTACCTTTCCAGCCAGCATGTGCCAGTCCTATGGCTTTATTTTTAGCATCTATAATTGATATAGGTACGCAATCTGCTGTAAACAATAAAAGTGGTACTTTCTCTAAGTTTGTTATAAGTGCATCTCCTTCTATTCTTTGTCCTATATTCTCTCTACTAACTATGTTAACTATGTCTGAATGTATTTGAGAATTACTAGTTAAATTTTCAAACATTAAATCGCATTCCTTGCAAACCCTTAACATGTCTTCTTTACTTTTTGCATCTATATTTTTACAAGTTATAACTAGATTTATAGAATTTAATTTTTCATCAATTTCTTTACAATTGCTACTTAAGTTAACATACTCTTTAATATCTTCTACACTTTTTAGATTTATATAATCTTTCATCATTTGTCTCCTTTTTCTATTAGTATACTTTTAAGTTCATTTACAAAAGTATTTATATCTTTAAATTGTCTATACACAGAAGCAAATCTTACATAGGCAACTTCATCTAAATCTTTCAATTTATCCATTACCATTTCACCAATTTTTTTGGTTTCGATTTCTTCTATAAAGCATTTATTTATTTCATTTTCAATATGTACAACTATATTCTCAATATCTTCAACAGATACAGGTCTTTTTTCACATGCCTTTAATAGTCCATATTTTATTTTTTCTCTATCAAAATACTCTCTACTATTATCTTTTTTAATAACCATTAAAGGAGTAGTTTCTATTTTTTCATAAGTAGTAAATCTCTTTTTACATAATTCACATTCACGTCTTCTTCTAATAGATTTTAAATCTGTATGTCTAGAATCTATTACCTTTGATTCTTTATAATTGCAATAAGGACATTGCATCTGTATTCCTCCTTTGTTTAGCTATATATCAAATTCATCTAAGCTTAATTCTGAACCTATATTTACTATTATTGTATCACAACCTATTTTAAGTATATCATTCCAAAATATAACTTCTTCATCCCCTCCTCTTGAAAAAAAACTTCTACTTCCATCTCCAAAAATGGTAAATGAGACTACTTTTCCCTCATGAATATCCATATCTATGTCGATTATGAAACCCATCCTTTTTCCATTTTTTACATTTATAATTTCTTTTTCCATTATATCAGAAACTCTAATCATATTATACTCACCCTTCCTTTAAAAATAAATATGTATTTGGATAAAAAAAAATGACCTATATAGGTCATTTAAATTTAAAATTATGTTTACATTCCATGGATTACTTATACATACTTTCTCATATTTTTTAAAGCATTTTTTTCAATTCTTGATACTTGTGCTTGAGATATACCGATTTCATCAGCAACTTCTATCTGAGTTCTTCCTTTGTAAAATCTTAAATCTAATACCAACTTTTCTCTACTATTTAATTTTTTAATAGCTTCCTTAAGTGATATTTCTTGCAACCAGTTTTCATCAGTATCTTTTTTGTCTTGAACCTGATCCATTACAAATATGGCATCTCCATTATCTTGATATACTGGGTCAAATAAAGATATTGGATCTTGTATAGCATCAAGTGCCATTACAACTGACTCTACTTCTAATTCTAATTCCTTTGCTATTTCTGATACTGTTGGTTCTTTTGAATTTGTTCTAATTAATCTTTCTCTAACTTGTAGTGCCTTATATGCTATATCTTTTAATGATCTACTAACTCTGATTGGATTATTGTCTCTTAAGTATCTTCTAATTTCTCCTATAATCATAGGAACAGCATAAGTTGAAAATCTGACATTTTGACTTAAATCAAAATTATCTATAGCTTTTATAAGACCAATACAACCTATTTGAAATAAATCGTCTATATTTTCTCCTCTGTTGTTAAATTTTTTTATTACACTCAAGACTAACCTTAAATTTCCTCTTACAAATTGTTGTCTGGCTTCTTCATCACCACTTTTTATTTGTAATAAAAGTTCCTTCATTTGCTTATTTTTAAGAACTGGAAGTTCAGATGTATTAACACCACATATTTCAACCTTATTAACTTGCATACATTTCAGTCCTCTCTCAAAAAGTATTCATCTATTGAAATTATTTACATTTCCAATTTTTTTATACTTTTTAAGAAGAATTAATTTAGCATTATACAAATTTTTTCATTTCTTTTTGTAATCTTGAAATTATTTTCTTTTCAAGTCTAGATATGTAGGATTGAGATATTCCAAGCATTCCAGCAACTTCCTTTTGTGTTTTTTCAATACCTTTATCTATAAGTCCAAACCTTAATTCCATAATTTGCTTTTCTCTGTCACTTAATCTGTCAAGTGCCATAACCAATAAATCTCTATCTATTTCTTCTTCGATTATTTTATATATTTCATCATTTTCTGTACCTAAAACATCTGATAATAGAAGTTCATTTCCATCTAAGTCTATATTTAAAGGCTCATCAAATGATACCTCCGTTTTCTTTTTATTATTTTTTCTTAGATACATTAGTATTTCATTTTCTATACATCTCGAAGCATAGGTTGCTAATTTTATATTTTTATTTAATTTAAAAGTATTGACTGCCTTTATCAAACCTATAGTCCCTATAGAAATTAAATCCTCTACATCTATCCCTGTATTTTCAAATTTTCTTGATATGTAGACTACTAATCTCAAATTTCTTTCTATTAAAATTGATTTTACGGTTTCATCAGTTTCTAGCTTTTGCAAAAGTTCCATTTCTTCTGCTGGTTTTAGTGGTGGAGGAAGAATATTGGCTCCACCCATATAGTATATTCCTTTTGGCTTTATTATTTTTAATTTAATACCTAACATCGTAATAAAGCTTATGATTCTTTCTTTTAATCGTAACATCCTTTGTCCCCCTTAAATTTTTAGCTAGAATCCAGGCAATATATTTGGATTCATTATTGCCCCATATTCTCTATCATTAAAATTTGAAATACCAAGTATTATATTTCCTATCTTTTGCTCATCTACCTCTACATAATCAGCTTTTAGACCAATTATTATGCTTGTCTTATTACTTCCAGCATGTTTATAAGGTATTATTCTAACTCTCCCTGAAGTTCTGTCATCTAAACTACATATAATTTCCTGAGCTTTTTTCATATCTATATCTTCATAGTTAATATTTAATAGATTTTCTGGAATTAATCCTTCTAATACACTTGATTTGACTATTATTACATCACTTTGACTTATTGGGTCTTTTAATAAATTTCCACTATCAACTAATGCCTTACAGCAAAAGCTTTTTTCTAATAAGTTTATATTTATGGTCTTCGTAAGCTCTTTGATGTATTTAAGCATCTTCAAGTCTTTGTAAATGTACTTTAATAGTTCACAACTTACATAAGTACATGCAATTAAAAAAGATATTTTTAAATGGCTTATTCCTGTAAAATAAATTACAAAATAAGTACTTCCAGAAATAAAAATATTTACTAAATAAAAAACTAATGCTACATGAGCATAATCTTTTTTGCTCTTAGTCCTAAATGAAATTAAAGTTATAATACTCATGATTATTATTTTAAATGGCACTGTAAATAGTATATCCATTGATGGGTATAAATAAGCAACAGAGTAGGCTCCTCCTAAACTAGCCCCCAGCAACTTATTTTTTCTAGGATTATATTTTTTAGTAAGAATAGAAGTACAACTTATAATAATATAATTTATTACTAGGTTTTCTATAACATAGTACTCAATATACACCATGTATCCCCCCTTAAAACCTTTAAACATATTATAAGATAGTATGTACAAAATTTTATGTCACTTTTGACAGTCGAATCCAAAACAAATTCTATTTAAAAATAACAATGATATATGTCTTATACTTTATGTCGTCAAAAGATATTTTTTTAGCATCAAAGAAATAGACTTTTTTGTAGAATTCAATATATCTAGGTAGAAGTTATTCAACTCTACCTTTGGAATATTTCCATAAAAAAAGACTATGCGACTTAATAATATAGCAAGTAAATCGTTTACTTGTATAAAATTAAATTGCATAGTCTATAAATCAAATATAAAATTAAATTATTGTGCTAACAATTCATTTGCATATTTTGCAGATTCGTTTAGTGCTTGTTCTGGAGTTTTGTCTCCAGCTATCATCATTTGAAGTTGTTTCCATAAGTGTTCATATATTTCTACTCCATGAGGTCCAACTGTTAATGGTCTGTACATATTTTTATCTTTTGTTACCATTTCTTCAAATCTTGGATCTCCTTGATATTTTTCACCTTTAGCAACTGGTGCTCTTGGTATCTCTTTATGGAAAGCTTCCATTGAGTCTTTGCTTAACATATATTCAAGAAGTTTAAATCCAAGTTCTTTGTTTTTACACGCTGACATTAAAGTTAAATCATCTACTGAGGCAAAACTACCAACTGTTTTATCTTCTAATGAAGTTACATATCCCCAGTTTAAGTCTGGGAATGATTTATCAAAAGTACTTGTAGCAGCAGAAGACAGCATTATAGTAAATGCAGCTTTTCCTGGTCCAAATACACTTTCAACCATCTCATTACTGTCTTTTGATAAAGCATTATCTGGTATATATTTTTTCATATCATTTATAAAGTTTGCAGCTTTTAATCCTTCTTTATTGTTAAATTTAACTGATTTTAAATCATCATTATATATATCTCCACCAGCTTGCCATAGATATGGATACCAGTTCCAGTTCAAACTACCAAACACTTTAGAACCCCAACCTTGTGCAAGACCCCATTGGTCTATTTTTCCATCTCCATCAGTATCTTTTGTTGCTTTTTCACATATTCTTTTAAAATCTTCCCACGTTTTAGGAGGTTTTTCTCCCAATTTTTCTAGTATATCTTTATTATAGTATAATACACCTGGATTAGCAGCTTCTATAGGTAAACCGTAAATTCCACCCATCATTTTTGCATTATCTAAGTATAAATAATTATCTGAAGTTCCTGATTTTTCTAAATAAGGAGTTAAATCTTCAACTGCTCCCATTTCTATAAATTGAGGAAACATTTCTGCATACATATACCCTATATCTGGCCCCTCACCTGCACTGATTGCAGTAGCATATTTTTCTGCATAATTATCCCATGGTACTATTTGGAATTCAATTTCACAGTTATTTTCCTTTTCAAATTTCTCAAGTATTGGTTTCCATGCATCTTCATCATGATCTGTTAACGGTGCAGACCATACAACTAATTTTTCTTTGCCATCTTTGCCTTTAGATTCTTCTTTTTTTGTACATCCAGCAAGAAGTGATGTTGACAAAATAGCAACCATGGCTAAAGAAAGAATTTTTTTTAGCTTAATCATACTTAATCCCCTTTCAGACTTTAATTTCTCTTTTTCCTCAAATTTTTACAATTCAATTCAGGTTTAATATTACCAAATAAAAATGTCATTGTCTAATTATAAAAAACTATAACCATTTATATAACTATCATTTTTTTCTATACTCAGTAGAAAAAACTTTACTTTTTTATTTTTTTTTGATATTAAAATATGTTAAAAAAAATAGGAGATTAAAGTACAAAAAATAAAAAGAAGTCTATTGACTTCTTTATAAGTTTACATATTATCTTCTTCTTCTTAAAAATGTAGGTATTTCCATGCTCTCATCATCATCTTCTTCTATTATACTTGCCTTTTTAGGAGCTTCTATCTTTTCTTCAACCACAATTTCTTCTTCTTCTATTTCTTTTACAACTTGTTTTACAGTTGTATTCAGAGAAGACCTTATACTTGATTTAGGCTTAGTATCCAAATCTAAAATCCCACCTTGTAAACCTTCAAATCCTGTTGCGATTACTGTAATCATTATTTCATCGCCTAAATCTTCTTTTATA
Organism: Clostridioides sp. ES-S-0123-01; assembly: GCF_020658415.1. Classification (NCBI taxonomy): domain Bacteria; kingdom Bacillati; phylum Bacillota; class Clostridia; order Peptostreptococcales; family Peptostreptococcaceae; genus Clostridioides; species Clostridioides sp. ES-S-0123-01. The sequence goes on along the minus strand of NZ_JACVWD010000004.1, from coordinate 55,369 downwards.
GAAGCACCAAATATAACATTTGCTTCTGGGTCACAAGATTCCATAACTAAAGTAGATGCTTCATTAACTTCAAATAATCCTAAGTTAGGACCACCTGTAACATTAAGAAGTACTCCTTTTGCTCCTTGTATTGATGTTTCTAAAAGTGGTGATTGGATAGCTTGTCTAGCAGCATCTATAGCTCTAGTTTCTCCACTAGCACTACCTATACCCATATGAGCAAGACCTTTATCTTTCATTATAGTAGTAACATCTGCAAAGTCTAAGTTTATTAATCCTTCAACTGCTATAAGGTCAGAAATTGATTGTATACCTTGTTTTAACACATCGTCTGCAACTGCAAAAGCATCCAGCATTGAAGTATTCTTTTGTACTATTTGTAAAAGTCTATCATTTGGTATTGTTATAAGAGTATCTACCTTTGACTTAAGCTCAGCTATTCCACCTTCAGCATTTTTCATTCTTATCTTACCTTCAAATGCAAAAGGTTTTGTAACTACACCTACTGTGAGGATACCCATTTCTTTAGCTAGGCCTGCAACTACTGGGGCAGCTCCTGTACCAGTACCACCACCCATTCCAGCTGTAACAAATACCATATCAGCTCCTTGAAGTAGTTTTACTATTTCATCTTTACTTTCTTCTGCAGCTCTTTTTCCTACTTCTGGATTAGCTCCTGCACCAAGTCCTCTAGTTAATTTTTCTCCTATTTGAACTTTATATTCAGCCTTTGATGTATATAAAGCTTGTTTATCTGTATTTACTGATATAAATTCAACGCCTTTAAGTTGAGCTTCTACCATTCTATTGACAGCATTGTTTCCACCGCCACCTACACCTATTACTTTAATTTGTGCACATTCTTCTAATTCTACGTCAAAGTTTAGCATCATAAACCCCCTTATCTCATGATTCAAAGTTATCGTATGTATTAATTATATCATTTTCTTCTTTTATTTTGTTAACCTTTAAGTAACATATTCCACAAAAACGTAAATTTTCCTTTTTAATTTTCTTACTTATATTGTCAAATATTACTCTTTAAGTATAAAATATTTTATGTATATCTCAAAAGTTCTTTAATTTTTATGTTTTTTATTCATAATATTGGCAATGATATAACGTCTAATTATAGATAAATTATTAAATAGTCTCATCCCAAAAACTAATACTGCCACATAGTAAAGTGAAATTCCCAACTTTTCTCCTATATAAGTCAATAATATAGCCAAGATAGCATTACCTATGAAACCAGTAACAAAAATTACATTATCATAGTTATCTTCAAAACTGGATTTTATAGCTCCAAATATAGAATCCATTATTGCAAGAATAGCTACTGACATATATATCGAATAATCCATAGAATATGTAAATGGAATGTAGTAACCTACTACCACACCAAATGCCAATCCTCCTAAAATCCATATCATAAATCCTCACCTCTTTATTTTACTTTGAAACACAACTATATTACAATCCTTTTTATTAATTTTTTTTATTTTTTCTTTATTTTTTTGTATTTTTCGTTTTATTTTGCAAATAAATTCACTCTATTTCCATTATTTTCCTCTATTTTTATATTAATCCCATATATATCCTTTAGAGATTTAGCATATGATTCTGGAGAATTTATAGCTGCACTCAATAAATCTATATCTCCTATAGCTTTTATTATAAATGGTTGTCCATATGTAGTATCATTTACTGTAATAGTTGCTCCTGAACATTTTATCTTACTTGTTGACAATACTCTTTCTCCATTTATAGATATTGCTTTTGCACCTGCTTTTTTCAAATCATTTAAAACTCTTAGAATGTCAATATCATGTATAATCAGGTCGTTTGGATTTTGTCCATCTTTTAATTCTCTTTCACTATCCTTCATAGTAATAGTTATTCCTGGACCTGTGACAGCTGAATAACCACTTAACTCTTTAACTTCTTCAAGTTCTTTTTTCATCAATGTTTGAATAGATTCATTTCCATTATTTTCTGCTTGCTTATATTCATCTAAAGTCTTTTTGTTACTTTTAAGAGCTTCTTTTAGATTTTTTATTTCCTTATTTGTATTTTCTATCTCACTTTCAATATTTTTAGTCTGGCTCAATGTTATATACACTTTATTTGGGTTCAGTGATTTTATATAAGTTGATATGAAAATGCCTAATATGAATGCTCCTAATATAATCATTTTCTTTTTCATACTATTATTTCCTCTCTACTTTATCTGTATCACCATGTCCATTTATTTTTACATTATCTTCTTTAATTACTTTTACCTTTGCATTATAATACGTTTCTATTTCCCAGACAATACCATACTTTATATTGAGCGCAGAAGCTAATGTATCAGAATCACCAATTGCCTTTATTGTAATTGGCTCCTTTATAACAGTGTCATTCATATAAAGTTTATCTTCTTTCAAATACATATATGTATTTGAAACTACTCTTTGATTATTTATAGATATGGCACTTGCTTGTGCTGAATTTAATTTATTTATCATTGACAGTAATAAATCATAATTATATAGTATACTGTCATTTTTATCAAAGCTTCCTAAAGTTTTTGTAGAATTTATTTCAACTTCAATACCTTTTCCTTCTACATCTGTATATCCAGCTAAAGTTTCATATTTTTCTATTTCTGATTTAAGTATATCTTGCTCTCCTTTTTCACTTTTACCTCTATATGTCTCTATATCTTTTTTTACACTATTAATTTCTGATTGAAGGTTTTCTTTTTCTTTTTTTAGAGATTTAAGTTCTTCTGTAAGTTGCTCGCCTCTCTTAAAGGTCGTCATTCCTCTATTTTCTATATTAATAATTTTTAGTTGTAAACTAACGAGAACTCCCAATACAATACTTCCTATAATTATACTCTTATTTATAAACCTTTTTTTCAAAATATCACTTCCTTACAATTGTCTATCCTTCTGGACTATATACAGCTAGCTTTCCATAATTTAGATTTATAGTCCCACCATTGGTATTTTTATTTTGCAGGTCAATCAAAATTTTATTTACCCTAGATATATTATAATCTAAGTTATCATCATTAGAAAGTAAGATTTTTATATTGCTTCTCGTAAGCATATCTACATTCCCTTCTTTTTTAAAGTTTACATAATTTATTTTTCTATAAATACCTTCTTCTTTTAAATAATTTAAAGTCTTAAATACACTCTCTTTAGTTTTATAATTTTTAAATTTTATTGATTTTGTATCATTAATACTATAATCTACTTCCACTATCAAATCATTTTTACTTTCATTAGTGCCTTTTAATTCCTCTAATAAGTTCCCTTTTTTATCTATATAACAATAGTTATCTTCATCCTTTAATACCGCAAAAATTTCTTTTTCTTTTAAGCTTATAATTATCTTATTTGGAAGTTTCCTTTTTATTTCTACATCTTCTATATACGGATTTTTCATAAGCTTACTTTTCATGTCTTTAAAATTGTATGCAAATATATTTTCATGTGAACTTACATTTAACGCTTTCATTATATTTGACTTGGTGACTCTTTTATTTCCAATCACATCTATCCTATTTACATCAAATAAATCACTCCCTACAATAATACATATCCCAAAAGATAGCATAAGTATAAAAACTAAAACTATCATAACATTATTCGTATTTAGCTTCTTTCTCCTCTTCAAATACAATCAACCCCTTTGGTTAATAAATACACCTTTCGAGTTTATATTCCCTACAAAAAAAATATAATATTTAAAGTCAAATTTTCTCATTTTCTTACAAAACAATCTAATAAAACATTAAAAAAGAGGATTAAATTGATATTTCATCAAAATAAATATAAAATACTATATGTATTTTATAACTTAAAACTTATATACACATAAATAAACCCCTAATTTAGAATAATTTAGAAAATCTAATATATTATAAATTAGGGGTAAATATTTATTTATCGTTTCTTTATTCCTATTACTTTAGCCTGACCTTCTATACTTGGAGCTGCTTCTTTCTTTACTTCCTCAATAGCTTTTTCTTTTTTTGGTTTTTTAGCTGTTGATTTTTGTGTTGAGTTATATACCTTTATTATCTCATCATATATAAGGTCTATAGCCTCAGGTCTACCTATAGTTTTACTTGCATTTGCCATATCAACTAAAAGTTCTCTATCTCCTAAAAGTTTAAATACGGCTGTATTCAGGCTTTCTGGAGTTAAGTTTTTTTCCAAGATTGCAATCCCTGCCCCTTGCTTCTCTATACTCTTAGCATTGTACTCTTGATGATTTTCAGCAGTATATGCTTTAGGTATTATTATAGAAGGTTTACCAAGAGCTGTTATTTCAGCTAATGAAATTGCTCCTGCACTACCTATAACTAAATCACTTGCTGCAAGTGCATTTGCCATATCTTCTAAATAAGGTACTACTTTTTGGTATGGTTTAAGATTTATATTACTGATACTTTCCATAAATTCTTCATAATAGCTTTTTCCTGTTGCAAATATAAAAGCTATATCTTCATTTACCATATTTTTAATGACAAGTCTCATTGCATCATTTATTTTTCTTGAACCTCCACTACCACCGTAGCAAAGTACCATTTTTTTCTCTTCACTTATTCCTAAATTTTTTCTTGCGATATTTTTTCTTGATAACAAAATTTCTTTTCTAACTGGATTTCCTGTAAAAACTAATTTTTCTTCTGCTGCCTCAGGGAATCTTTTATGTGAATCTTCAAAACTTGTAAGTACCTTTGTAACTGTTTTAGATAAAATCTTATTAGTTACCCCAGGAAAAGAATTTTGCTCATGTATTATAGCTGGTATTTTTCCCATAGACGCATTAAATAAAACAGGTCCACTGACATATCCACCAGTTCCTATGACTACATCTGGCTTAAATTTTTTAACAATTTTTCTTGATTGTTCCAATCCTTTAAAAAGCTTAAAAACTCTTTTTACATTATCGAAGTCTATTTTTCTCTTAAATCCTTGTACTGTTACAGTTTTCAATTCAAATCCATACTTAGGAACTATTTCTGATTCTATTCCTTTTTCCGTCCCAACAAACATTATCTCGGCGTCTGGATGTTCATCTCTTATTTTGTTAGCAATAGCTATAGCTGGATATACGTGTCCTCCAGTTCCACCGCCTGATAATAAAACTTTCATCAAATCATCATCTCCTGTTAATTAATTTTGACATGCTTTGAGATGTTCAACACTATACCTACAGCCCCCATAAAGATGGTGAGTGAGGTACCTCCATAACTTATAAATGGTAGTGCTACACCTGTAGCTGGCATTGATGATGTTGCAACTGCTATATTTAAAGCTGCTTGTATTCCAATTTGTGCCCCTATACCTATGACAACCATACAAGCAAATACATTAGAAGTCTTCAAAGCTATTCTTACACATCTGTAGACTAAGGCTACAAATAGCATTATAACTATTATACAACCAATTAATCCTAACTCTTCTCCTATTATAGCAAATATAAAGTCATTTTGTGGCTCTGGTATATAAAAATACTTTTGCTTACTCTTTCCTAAGCCTAAACCAAACAGTCCTCCTGAACCTAATGCATATAAACCTTGTATTACCTGATACCCCTTACCAAGTGGGTCTTGAAATGGGTCTAAAAAAGATGTAACACGACTAAGTCTATATGGTTCAGCAATTACTAATGCAGCAAATAAAGCAGCCCCACTTCCTATCATAGCAAATACAATTTTCATATCCATTCCAGCAACAAATATCATTACAAATGTAACTAGAATTACAGTACCTGCTGTTGACAAATTTGGTTGAAGTATTATCAACGCAAAAAATATTCCTGGAACTACGAGAAGTGGTACAACACCTTTTGTCAAAGATTTTATTTTATCATAATTTTTCTCAATCAATTTTGCAGTTAATATTATTGTAGCAAACTTTGCAATTTCTGCAGGCTGAAATGTTAAAGCACCTATCCCTAACCATCTTTTTGCTCCGTTTGCTTCTATTCCCAAAGGAGTTAAAACCAACAATAATAATACTACTGCTATAGCTCCAATTGCTGTAGCATTTTTCTTCCAAAAATTATAGTCTATTCTAGATGTAATAATCATAACTATAAATCCTAGTATAGCATATATTACATTTTTCTTTAGAAAATAGTATGCATCATTGTGTTTAAATGAAGATTGTATAAAACTTGCACTAAACACCATAACTATTCCTACAAATACTAAAAGCATAGTAGTATAAAATACTACTCCATCAAATTCAGTCTTCATCCTTATGTCAATTTGTTTTTTCAAATTTTCTTTAGGCATCCAACTAATCTACCTCCATTCTTCCATCTAAGTAAGTTTAGAGGTAAGAGATTATTTTAAATTGTTTACATTATCTTTGAAGTCTTTTCCTCTTACTTCAAAACTTTCATACATATCCCAACTTGCACAAGCTGGTGAAAGAAGCACTATATCTCCATTTTTTGAAATCTCATGAGAAGTCTTAACTGCTTCCTCCATATCTTTTACTATATGTATGTCATTAAATCCTTTATTTTTAGCACAATTTTCTATCTTTGGTGCAGTTTCTCCTAATAAGATTAATGATTTAACATATGATTTTGCAATTTCAAGAAGTTCATCAAAGTTGCTTCCCTTATCCATTCCTCCTGCTATAAGCACTATTGGTCTATTATAAGACTGTACAGCTTTTATAGTAGAATCTGGATTAGTTCCCTTTGAGTCATTTACATATATTACATTATCTAAGTTTCTTACAAACTCTTGTCTGTGTTCAACTCCTTTAAATGTCATCAATACATCTTTTATTACTTCTAAATCTACTTTACAAACATATGCTATTGCTATTGCTGCCATACAATTTTCTAAATTATGGCCTCCAGGCAAACTTACATCATCTTTATTTAGAAACTTAATCTTATCCTCTATATCTATTATTATGTCATTATTTTCTAAATATACTCCTCCATTTACTCTATGAGTTCTTGAAAAGTAAATTACTTTGGCATTACATTTATCAGCTAGGTCTCTCACTATTTCATCATCATAATTTAATATACAAAAATCTTCATCATTTTGATTCATAAATATTTTTGATTTAGCTTCTATGTACTTTTCCATAGTATGATGTCTATTTAAATGATCTTCTGTAATATTTAATATTGCACTTACTTTAGGTCTAAATTCATCCACACTTTCAAGTTGGAAACTACTCAGTTCAGTTACAAGTATAGATTCTTCATTTGAAGTTTCTATAGTATCTATTACAGGATTCCCTATATTACCAACTACATATGTATCTTTTTTGGCACTTGAAAAAATTTCTCCTACTAAGCTAGTTGTAGTTGTCTTACCATTTGTACCTGTAATCCCTATAAAAGTTGGATTATTTGACAATTTAAAAGCTAATTCTACCTCACCAATTATATACTTGCCTGAATTTTTTAGCTTCAAAATAAATGGCAAGTCTAATGGTACTCCTGGAGATACTACAACCATATCTACATCGTCTACAGCCTCTGGATGGCATCCTAATATGTATTCTATGTCATTTATAGATTTTAATTCATCAAGTATGTTTTTTAATTTATTTTCATCTTTAATATCATTTACAATTATACTTGCTCCTAATTTATCTAAATGTTTAATTGTAGATATACCAGTTTTTGCAAGCCCTACTAATAAAACTTTTTTTCCACTTAAGTCCATTTTTTATTCCCCCTAGGCCTAAAATACTGCTATTATACTTATCCAAGCTAAAACAACTGTAATAATCCAAAAAACAAATACAACTCTTGTTTCTGGCCAACCACATTGTTCAAAATGATGGTGTATTGGAGCCATCTTAAAGAATCTCTTTCTAGTTACTTTAAAATATCCAACTTGAATTAAAACTGATAGAGCTTCTGCAAAATAAATGCCTCCAATTATAGGTATTATAAGCACTGAATTAGTTAAAACTGAAAATGCTACAACCGCACCACCTAATGCCATTGAACCTGTATCTCCCATAAACACTCTAGCTGGATATGAATTAAATCCTAAAAAGCCTAGACATGCTCCAACAGTTGCTGCTGCTAAAACTGCAACTTCTGTATTGCCTGCAACTGAACTTGCAAACAACATAAAAAATACAGAAACAACTAAAGTCACTCCTGATGCTAGACCATCTAGACCATCAGTTAAATTTACAGCATTTACTATTGCTACTATTATAAACATCATTATTGGTATATATAGTATTCCAACATTTATTACAAAATCTGTAAATGGTATCATAAGTTGCGAAGCACTTGATGACGATGTATACTGATAAAAAGCAACATAAAAAGATAATGCAACTTGAAGGATTATTTTTTGATATGCTTTTAGTCCAAGTGACCTTTTTAGCTTTATTTTTATAAAGTCATCTAAAAAACCAATAAAACCAAAACCAGCAATACATATAAGACCTACTGCCATGTCATGACTAACTTTTACTCTTGTAAGTCCAGTTATTAGAATTGCAACAATCATTATAATTCCACCCATAGTAGGTGTTCCATTCTTAGCTAGATGTGTTTGAGGTCCATCATCTCTAACTGTCTGACCAAATTTAAATTTCCTAAGCATTGGTATAAATATTGGTCCTATTATAATTACTATCAAAAACGCAATCAATGCGGTGTACGTAAGCTCTGTTATTCCTAACATCATAAAACTCCTCTCCCTTGTCAATCAACTCATTAGTTTAAGCTTATTTATTTAGATATTCAACTATTTTTTCTAATTTCATGCCTCTTGAGCCTTTCACTAAAATAGTGTCTCCTGTTTTTATTAATTCATCTAATCGATTAAATACATCGTCTCTATTTTTAAAGTGATATATATTGGATGAATCGAATCCTAATCGTTTTGCTTCGTCTCCAATAAACACTGAGTTTTCACCTATAGTTATTATGATATCAGTATTATTCATAGATGATTTTCCAACTAATCTATGACCATACTCTGAAATTTCACCCATCTCAAGCATATCTCCAAGTATTGCTACTTTTCTACCTTTATATCTACCAAGTATTTTCAAGGCTGCTTCCATAGAATCTGGACTGGCATTATATGAGTCATTAATTATTGTTAATCTTTCATTTTTTATTATATCTAATCTCATTTTTGTCCCTTTGAAGTTTTTTAAACCTGTTTTTATACAATCCAAAGAAATATTTAAACTCATGCCAACTAATATCGCCGACATAGCATTATATATATTATGCTCTCCTATTGTTGGTATAAATATTTCCTCTTTTTTTCCATTTATGACACACGTAAATGTCAAACTATCTTCTTCCATAGTATAATCTTCACAATAAATGTCATTATCTTTCTTAAATCCAAATGTTTTTAACTGATATACATGCTCTTTTTCTTTTAATGTAGATAAAAATTTATCATCGCCATTTACAATCAAAGTATTTGTATCATCAAAATTTGAAGCAATCTCCAGCTTTGCCTTTAAAATCCCTTCCTGTGAACCTAGGTTTTCTATGTGTGACAATCCTATATTTGATATAACTGCAATTTTAGGATTTACTATGTCCACCAAATACTTTATTTCATTAAATCCAGACATTCCCATTTCTATTACAGCACACTCATGTTCTTTATTTAAATTAAACAAAGTCAAAGGAACCCCAAAATGATTATTTAGGTTCTTTTCATTTTTCAAGATGTTTAATTTTGCAGAAATAGCTGCATATATCATATCTCTAGTAGTTGTTTTTCCTACACTACCTGTAACACCTATAAATGGAATGTCAAATTTTTCTTTATAATATTTGGAAATATTTCCTAGAGCCAAAGTTGTATCTTTTACCTCTATTAAATTTATATCCGAACTTTCTAATTTTATTCCATTACTTTCATTTTTTATAAAAGTTTTGCATCCACTATCATATGCAGACTTTATAAAGGTATGCCCATCTAAATTTTCTCCAACTATGGCTACAAATGCATTTTGTGCATTTGCTTCCCTGCTATCTATAACTATATCACTTACACAGTCATTATAATCTCCATATATTAACTTTCCATTAGTTGCAAGTACTAACTCCTTTATTGTTAAGCACTCCATTCTCAAACTCCTCCTTATAAAACATTAGCTATATTATCTTAGCAACAAAAGGCAATGTATACCGTTACATATACATTGCCTACGATAACTCTTAACTTTATAATTATATACTATATTTCTGTTTTTTTGAAGATGTTTATGGATATATGTTAATTATCTGTTACTTTTTAGTTTTCAAAATATAGTGTTATACTTGAATCTTCATTAACTTTTATTCCAGGTTTTGGAAAAACATCCTTTACTTTTGTATCCTTTGGAATTTCTATATCTGTATCTAAATTTGGTTTTAACTTCGCATCTTCTAATGCTTTCACTGCATCCCCAATTTTTAAATTTCTTACATCTGGTACTTTGACTTGTTTCTTTTCATATTCAGCTTTTTCTTCTTCTTTATATACTGGTTTGACCCCTAAATATTTTAGAGAATCATTCATTATTTCTTTTACTATAGGTCCTGCTGTAGTACTACCAAATGCACTTACTCCTGTTGGCTCATCAACAATAGCAAGAACTACAATTTGTGGGTCATCACAAGGTGCTATTCCCACGAATGAACATATATATTTTCCTTGAGCATATTTACCATCTATAACCTTTTGAGCTGTACCTGTTTTCCCACCTAGTCTATATCCTGGTATATATGCAATTTTTCCTCCACCATCAGTTACAACTGACTCTGCAATTTCTAACATTTTTTTAGATGTTTCTTTAGATATAACATTTCTTACTTTTTTTGGTTTTACTGTCTCAGTTATATTACCTTTGTTATCAGTATAAGATTTTACTACTCTTGGTTGCATTAAATCTCCACCATTTGCTATTGATGATATAGCTGTTATAAGTTGTATTGGAGTTACTGATATTGATTGACCAAATGATATTGTAGCTAACTCAACTGGACCTACATTTTTTTCATTATACAATATTCCTTTAGCTTCTCCTGGTAAATCTATACCTGTCTTATTCATAAGACCAAAAGATTCTATATAATCATACATTTTACCAACACCTAATCTACTTCCTAATTCAACAAACACAGGGTTACAAGAATTTTGTACTGCTTGTTTAAACTCTTGTGTTCCATGAGGTCTATAGTGTCTCCAACATTTAATCTTTCTTCCTCCTACAGTTACACTACCTGTACATGTGAATTTCTCACCATCTTTTATTACTCCTTCTTCAAGAGCACTGGAAGATGTAATAAGTTTAAATGTAGAACCTGGTTCATATGTATCACTTACTGCTGGATTTCTCCACATTTGATAATAACCCTTTATTTTGTCTTTATCGCTATATTTTTCAAGTTCTTCTTGATAATATGGATATATTGGCGTTCTTGAGTCATTAGGGTCATAATCTGGTTTTGATGCTAGAGCAAGTATATCGCCAGTTTTAGGATTCATTGCTATTGCAGTGACTTTCTTTGCATTATTTATTTCATAAGCCTTTTGTACTGCTTTTTCAGTATAATGTTGGATTACTTCATCTATAGACAATACAAGACCATTCCCCTGAACAGGTTCATAATATTTTTCCATACCTTGTGGAATTTCTCTACCTGAAGCATCAGTACTTACTATTAATTTTCCAGCTTTTCCTTTTAATTTTTTATCATATTGCATTTCTATACCAGATATCCCTGTTGCATCTGAAGAAGTATGACCTATTACATATGGTGCAAAATTTCCATAAGGATAATATCTTTGATTGTCTTCTGCTACCCATATTCCACCTAATTTAGCATCTCTTATTTTACTTGCCTTATCATCATCTATCCATCTTTTGACCTTTACAAGAGCCATATTTTTTTTGCTTATTAAAGCATAAATATCTTTATAATCTTCGTCCAAAATTTCAGCCACTTTTTCAGCCGCTTCTTTTTTATCTTCAACTTCTACAGGTTTGCACCAAACTGTATATTTAGTTACACTTACTGCCAATTCTTTCATGTTTCTATCATATATAGTTCCTCTTTTAGGCTCTATAGGTATATCTCTTGTTTGTTGTTCTAATGCTTTTGTACTTAACCAATTACCTTTCATAAGTTGTAGGTATCCAGTCCTAATAACAAGGCAAAAAAACAGTGCACATGCTAAAACAAGAACAAGTACCAGTCTTTTTTTGCTTATCCTTTTTACTTTTCTCAAACCTATTCCCCCTAGTTATCCACATTTATATACTTTATTTGTCCATCTTTTGGATAGTCCATATTGAGCAATTCCTTTGCTTTTAACTCAATTTCTTTTATTGATGTTTTTTCAGTTTCTTTTGCCTTTAGTTCCTCTAGTACTATCTCTTTTTTTCTTAAATCTTTTTGTAAATAATGAATATCATATTTCATTTCTGAAATTTTTGAATAACCACATAGATTCAATATTATTACTACGAAAGTTGTAATCAATAAAATACATTTAGCCCCTATTTTTTTATTAATTCTCTTTTTATAATTATTCTTTTTTTTATTTTTATATTCATTTAGATTATGTATTTTATAATTTTTTTTCAAATTATCACCCCGATAATATAGATTTTTAGATTTTCCTCTATACTATATTTGTTATTAATCATATCTCTTCCTTTAAAATTTCATCGCTAAATTAATACACTGTTACACAATCTATTTGTAATTTTTTCTATACACAACAAAAAATCTATAGATTCACTAATTCTTGAATTCAAACCTATAGATTTTACACTAATTTTTATTTATTTTTATCACTATATATTTTCTTTAACATATAAATCAATACACTTAAAGCAAATAATATTAAAAGTCCTGTCATCATGACTTTAGCTCCACCAGTCAACATACCACCAACATAAGAATATACAATGGTTGCTGGTAATTGTCCTACTCCAGTAGCTATAAAGAAAGATATAAAACTCATGGATGTTAGACCTGCTGCATAGCTCACAAGGTCAAAAGATATAAAAGGAAGCAATCTTGCAATTAAAATCGTATGTTTTCCATACTTATCAAAAAAACCATCTATACTTTCTAGTGCAAATTTGCTTGTAAGTTTTACAACTACATCTCTACCTAAAAATCTTCCAATTACAAAACAAATTGCAGCACCTGCCATTGCACTAATCCATGACAGTATAGCACCATTTACCCATCCAAATAAGGCTGCATTTGCAAAAGTAATTAAAAATGCAGGAAGAGGTGCAGCTATTGATTGTAATATCATAAGTGCAAATGATATTATCGGTGCCCAAACTCCAAATGATAATATGTACTCCTTAATTGCATCTAGATTTAACATACTCAGATAAAATATCATCTGATTTACCATTTTTTTAACAGGAGGTATAAAAAAGTAAATACCAAATACCCCCAATATAATACAAATTTTTATTAATAATTTTTTATGCTTATTCTCTATTTTTCTCCACTCCTAATATCTACTTTAGTTATATTATAACAGAAAATATTTTTCTATATTGTCGATTATATCATAGTTGTTTTCTATTCTAATAAAAACTATAATAGGTTTTAACTATAATTAAGAAGTTTATTATTTTATTACATCGCTAGTCCTTACTCTCAAACTATATAAATTATATTTTTTCCGCTACTCTCAATTTAGCACTTCTTGAACGTGGATTTACTTCTATTTCTTCAGCACTAGGTAATATTGGTTTTCTAGTTATTATTTTTACTTCAGATTCTTTATCACATTGACATATTGGTAAATGCTGTGGGCATATACAATCTGATGCGAGATATTTAAATGCATTCTTTACTATTCTATCTTCTAACGAATGAAATGTTATTATACAAATTCTACCATCTTCATTCATTATAGAAGAGGCATCATTTATCATTTTTGTAATTACTCCAAGTTCATTATTTACTTCTATTCGTATAGCTTGAAAAGTCCTTTTAGCTGGATGAGGCCCATCTATTCTAGCTTTTTTAGGAATAGCTTTTTTAATTATATCAACCAATTCACCTGTAGTTTCTATTGTTTTGTTCACTCTTTCCTCAACTATAAATTTAGCTATACGTTTAGCCCAGTTATCTTCACCATAATCTTTAATTATCTTAGCTAGCTCATCTTCTGCATAAGTGTTTACAACATCATATGCTGAAAATTCACACCTAACATCCATCCTCATATCAAGTGGTGCATCTTGCATATAAGAAAATCCTCTCTCAGCTTCATCAAGTTGATGAGATGAAACTCCTAAATCTGCTAATACACCATCTATCTTATAAACTCCGATTTTTTCCAATTCTTCTTTTATATTTTCAAAATTGCTATGAACAAATTTTACTCTGCTTTCATATTCACTTAATCTTTCTCTTGCTGTATTTATAGCATTTTTATCTTGGTCAAACCCTATAAATAATCCTTTATCTGATAATTTTTTTACTATTTCTTTGGAATGTCCTGCACCACCCATAGTACAGTCAACATATACTCCATCTGGTTTTATCTTTAAATTTTCTATACATTCATTTAAAAGAACTGATACATGATGAAATTCCATAACTACCTCCTTCAAACTTACTATTTAAATTATTCTTCAATACTGTTGCTTTTATTTCTCTTTGATAAATAAATATGTGCTATTATACCACCAATAACACCAACTAAACTTATCACTTGAGCCATTCTAAGTGGTCCTAACATTAAACTATCTGTTCTTAGTCCTTCTATAAAAAATCTTCCTATTGAATAAAGGGTTATATAAGTCACTATAACTTGTCCTTCGTATTTTTTATTTTTTCTAAACAATAATAAAACTATAAATATTCCAAAATCCCATATAGACTCATATAGAAAAGTTGGATGAACCTTTACTCCATCAACCATTATTCCCCATGGTAAATTAGTTGTACCTCCATGAGCTTCTCCGTTAATAAAGTTCCCCCATCTTCCTATAGCTTGTGCTAAAGGCATTCCAAGTATGACAGTATCAGCCATTTTTAAGAAATTAATATTTTTAAACTTAGTGTATATATAGCCAGCTAAGATTCCACCTATTAACCCTCCATGTATAGCAAGTCCGCCACCTCTGAAATTAAGTATTTGAAATAGATTTTGAGCATAATAACTCCAATTAAATATAACATAATATATTCTTGCACATATTAATCCAACAGGAATTGCTATGATAGCTATATTTAATACATCATCTTCTTTAAGCCCAACTCTTTTCGACTCTTTTATTGCTATTAAAGTTCCCAAAATCATGCCACTAGCCATAAGTATTCCATACCACATTATGTCTATCCCAAACAGTGTAAATGCGACTCTATCCATAACTCCACCTCTTTATCTTAATTAAAATATTTCCAAAGCAATACACCATGTTTACAATTAATTGTAATTATACTAAATTATGATAACATATTAATGTTAATTCTACAAAACATATTGATGTTGATTCTACAAATACTTAAAATATATTATACATGCTGTCTCAACAAAATTATGCATAAATTATTTACAAGCAAAGAAATTGGTGTATATTATACACCAATCTCTCTACAAATTTTTATTAATAATATTTAATTTTTACTAACTTAATTTGTATAAGTATATTCAACAAAATCACTTGCTACCTAAATAAAACAAGTATCAAAATTAACTATTTGGCCTTTAGCTACTTATTTGTAATATTCAAACGTTCTACTTAGGTTCTACAATAGAAATAACGCAATACTCTTCTTTAAAGTGTTCTTTTAATCTCTCTTCAACTTCCTCAAAAGCAACATCCTTAATAATATCTAAATAATCCAATATATTTATATCTTTAAAGATATAAGATATAAAACTATTTCCTATAAAGTTTATAGAATCAAAACATTTAATAAATGAACCAATTTTTTTCTTTTTAGTTCTTTCAAACTCCTCTTTAGATAATCCTTCTTTTTTAGCTCTTTCTATATATTCAAGAATTATCTCTTTTACTTTTTTAGGTTCCTTAGAATCTCCAGCAATTACGCTAAAAGCATAGTCTACTTGAGATGAAAATCCAGCTCCAAAATTTTCATTTATTAGACCTTGCATATACAAATCTTCATAAAGTTTACTGCCCTTTTTAAATAACATACCTATAAGGATATCAGTTACAATTTCTTTACGTAAAAGTTCTTTTCCTTTTACACCTACATTATTATCTTTAAAACCTATGTTAAACATAGGTATAGATATAGGAAACTTTTCTATAACTTCTTTTTCCTTTACAGTTGCTGGTTCTTCAGGATAAAATCTTTCTATATTCTTAGAAAGTTTATCCACATCATAATTGTTTGCTTTTTTAGTTACATCTATTACCTTTTCTACATCCAAATCACCTACAACGAATAAAGCCATATTTCCTGGATTATAGAAAGTATTGTAACACTTATATAGTTCTTCCTTAGTTATCTTATATATACTATCTACTGTACCAGCTATATCAATTCTAGCAGGATAATTTACATACATAGCCTTTAGACAATTAAAATACACATTCCAGTCTGGATCATCATTGTACATTTTTATCTCTTGTGCTATTATACCTTTTTCCTTTTCAACATTTTCATCTGTAAAATAAGGTGTTTGAACATAATCAATTAAGTGCTCTAAACTTTCATAAAAATTTTCCGTAGCTGAAAATAAGTATGCTGTCATTGTAAAGTTAGTAAATGCATTTGCGCTTACACCTAATTTAGAAAATTTTTCAAAAGCATCTCCTCCATCAGGTTGTTCAAACATCTTATGTTCTAAAAAATGTGCAATTCCTTCATTTACTCTAATCTTTTTATCTTCTCCTATTGGAATAAATTCTAAGTCATTTGAACCATAATTAGTAGCTAAAATAGCATATTTTTTTGTAAAGCCTCTCTTTGGCATAAAATATACATCTAAGCCATTTTGTAATTTTTCATAATAAACTTCTTCTCTTAATATATCATTAACTATTTTTTCCATAGACATCTCCTCCATTAATTTCTTAAAAAGTATACAGTATCAAGTTCTATATCTTTTACAGCCTCAACTATATCTTTTTTAGTAACTTTCTCTATGCTAGATATTATGTCTTCTACTTCAGAATTTGTCTTTGCCATAGACTGAGAAAAAGCAAAATCAGACATTCCACCTATATTATCTGTTATAGATTTCATAGAGTTAACTAAAGCAAGCTTACTATTTTCTAACTCTTCATCAGATATATCTCCTGCTTTTAAACTTTCTAATTGTTCTTTTATTAATTTTACAGCTTTATCATAATCTTTAGTTTCTATTCCAGATGATATAAGCATAATACTTTTATACTTCTCTATTGAAGAGAAAATATAATAGCATAAGCTTTCCTTTTCTCTTACATTCACAAATAGTTTAGAGTGTGGACCACCACCTAATACATTACTTCCGACCACAAGGGCATAATATTTATCATTATCTACATAATCTACATTTGCTCTATACCCCATAACTAATTTACCTTGAGTTATTTCCATTTTTTCGTCTATTACTTTTACTTCATCTACATGTTTTATGAAATCTTCTTTTGGTATATCTATAATATCTTCTCTTTCGAATTTTAAATTCTTACTTATTATGTCTACAACCTTATCTTCATCAAAATTACCTTCTACAACTATATCTATTGGAGATGTTTTAAGTATATTTCTATAATGCTCATATAGCTCTTTTGAAGTTATGTTATCTATTTCATCTTCGTAACCAAACTCACTTATACTGTATCTTTCATTTCCACACATAGCTTCTATACATTTATCTTGTACATATTCTTTTTTATCATTTATTATTGATTGTATCTTATCTCTTAAATTTTCTTTTTCAATATTTAAATATTCTTCTTTAAATCCACCATCTACAACAAGTGTATTATTTATTACTTCATTAAAAAATTCTACTACTTCTTCAAATATATTTTCATCTAAATACTTTTCACTTATATTAATTATTTTAAAACTTAGTACTTGACGCTCTCCACGTTTTACAGCATCAGCTCCCATAGACGAACCATATAAATCATCTAGTTTATTGGATATTGCTCTGGCACTAGGATATTTTTCACTTCCACTTGCTATTATTGATGGTATCAAAGCATTTTTTGTAGTTTCTTTTTTATCCAACAATCTCTGAACATACAAACTTATAAGATTTGATTTAAACTTTTCTGTTTTTATCAAAGTCAAATTAATATTATTACCTAAATTTATTATTTTCTTAGTATTAACCATATGTACCTCCTATTTTTTATTTAAACATCAATTTTAAAATTGAAATTTATTCATTTTTTGATTGTATATATTTATATATAAAAACCTTCTATTTAATTATATCCTTTTTATTATTTTCTAAAAGTAATATTTTTATTTAAATTTAAATATAAAGTTATTTAGAGCAGTCTGCTTTAAAGTCTAGTTTACAAGCTTCATATATATGATGTATAATCAATATGTATGTCTATAATTAAAACAATTTTACAATCCCATAGATTGATTGTTTAAAGTTATATAAAGAATATAAAAAGAATAAGAGAGAGGACGATTAATATGAAATTAGGTATAGTTGGTTTACCAAATGTAGGTAAAAGCACACTATTTAACGCAATAACTCAAGCAGGCGCAGAATCTGCAAATTACCCTTTTTGTACAATAGACCCAAACGTTGGAGTTGTATCTGTTCCAGATGAAAGATTAGATAAACTAAAAGAATTGTACAACTCTGAAAAAATAGTTCCTACTGCTATAGAATTTTGTGACATAGCTGGTTTAGTTAGAGGTGCTTCTAAAGGAGAAGGCTTAGGAAATAAATTTTTATCACATATAAGAGAAGTTGATGCAATCGTACATGTTGTTAGATGTTTTGAAGATGAAAATGTTATACATGTAGATGGTTCTGTTGAACCACTTCGCGATATAGAAACTATAAATTTAGAATTAATTTTCTCTGATATAGAGATTCTTGAAAGAAGAATTCATAAAACTCAAAAAGCCGCTAAAGCTGATAAAACTTTAGTTTCTGAGCTTGATTTGTTAAATTCAATCATGTCTACTTTAGAAAATAGTAAGTGTGTAAGAACTATGCAATTTACAGAAGATGAACAAAGCTTTGTAAATTCATTAGATTTACTTACATCTAAACCTGTAATATACGCTGCAAATGTATCAGAAGATGATTTGGCAGATGATGGAGAAAGTAATAAGTATGTTCAACAAGTTAAAGTATTTGCAGAAACAGAAGATGCTGAAGTTGTTGTTGTATGTGCACAAATAGAAGCAGAAATTTCTGAACTTGATTCTGCTGAAGAAAAGAAAGAATTTTTAGAAACATTAGGTCTTGAACAATCAGGGCTTGATAAACTTATAAAATCATCTTATGCCTTACTTGGTCTAATTTCATTCTTAACAGCTGGTCCAAAAGAAGTCAGAGCATGGACTATAAAGATTGGAAGTAAAGCACCTCAAGCAGGAGGAAAGATACATTCTGACATAGAAAGAGGATTTATCAGGGCTGAAACAATTGCTTTTAATGATTTAGTTGAACATGGTACTATGGCAGCTGCAAAAGAAAAAGGATTAGTTAAATTAGAAGGCAAAGAATACATAGTTAAAGATGGAGATGTAATATTATTTAGATTTAATGTTTAAAATGCTTATTTATCTACAATCTTAACTATTGTATTACAATAAGAAAATTAGAATAATAGAAACTTCTATTATATTATAATAGCTATTTAGATTTTATAAAAAAGAGAGTTTTTCTAAATGATTTTTAAAAATCATAATAGAAGCTCTCTTTTTTATAGTATTCCCACAGAAATTATGATTGTCAACAACGACAGTACTTTACTGTAATCCCAAATACGCTTTCCACCAAAACAAGCTTTCTTTCATCATTTACCATTTCCCTAATTGTTATATTACTCAAAAATTTTCCTCCCTCAAGTACTTACATAATTGCTGATATTCTTATATTCACAAACTGCTACACTCAAATTAAAAACTTCTAGTCATAGAAAAATTATATCTCTTTTAGAAAATATTATATGCTCCATATAATGTAAAGTAATACTCTAAACCTAATTCATATTTTTATACCAAAGTATTTTTACATAAATAAAGTGAACTTTGACTATACAAAGTTCACTCTTCTTACAAATCTTTATTTCATTTTGTACTAAGTTTTTTAATTTGTACTCATACCTTCAATATCATTCCTATTTAATATCAACTTTTCGTATTCTTCTATTGGCATTGGTTTTGCAAATAAAAATCCTTGAGCCATATCACATCCTATAAATCTTAAAAACTCTGCTTGCTCTAAGGTTTCAACTCCCTCTGAAACAACTTTTATATCAAGTTGCTTTGCCATCTGAACAATGCTTGAAACCACAATTTGACTCTTTTTTGTATCTTCTACTGTTATAAAAAACTGTCTATCTAATTTCAATACATCAATTGGCATATCTTTAAGCATATTTAAAGAAGAATACCCTGAGCCAAAATCATCCATAGATATTTTAAATCCTACAGATTTTAAATTCTGCATTATTTTAAATAACATTTTTGTATTATCAAATATTGCACTCTCTGTTAGTTCAATTTCAATTAAATTTGGTTCAATATCATATTCTTTTGCAATGTTTTCAAACTTTTCTATAAAGTCTGGATTTTCAAGATGTACTCTTGATAAATTTACTGATATAGGAAATCTAGGTAAGCCTTCATTTTCCCAACGTTTAAAGTTTTTACAAACTTGAATAAATACAAACATATCCAATTCTGTTATAAAACCATTCTTTTCAAAAATAGGAATAAACACACCTGGACTTATTAATCCCTTTTTGGGATGTTGCCAACGTACAAGAGCTTCAGAACCTACTATTTTACCTGTAGATAATTCAATTTTAGGTTGCAAATACACCTTAAATTGTTCATTTTTTAAAGCATCGTGCATCTCTTGCTCAATATCACGTTCTTCTATAAGAGTTTCCTTTAAATTCTCAGCATAAATTTCATACACTTTTAAGTATTTTCTTTTTACTGTAGTCTTTGCAATCATAGCCTTATCAAGACAAGTAGATATATTCGTTTCTCCCTCTTCAATAAAATACACTCCTATAGATGGTATCAGATTAAGTTCTACATCTAAGCTAGTTTTTATCATAGATAATTTTTTACGCATAATTTCACATATCTCTATAACTGATTCTTTATCCTTCTTTTTTTCAAATATTATAGCAAAATTATCATTTGAAATTCTTGAAAATACAGACTCTTCTTTAAACATATTTTCAATCATCTCTGCAATTTTTCTTAATACTCTATCTCCCTCTTCATATCCAAATCTATCATTTACTAACTTAAATTTATCTATATCAAAATAAATTAAAACTAGATTTTTTTTCTCATGAGTGGATAAAAATTTACCACCTTCCAGATTAAATTTATTTGAATTTCCAATTCCTGTAATACTGTCTTTAAACGCAAATTCTTCTAACCTTTCCTTACTCTTTTTTTGCATAATCAAGATATAAATTATTAATGATGTAAATATCACAATTAAAACTATACATGCTGATAGTGTAAGTTTTATAATAGCATATGATTTTTCAGATACAGCAGTTCTAGGAACTTCAGAAAAAAGATACCAATCATTAATTCCTATTGGAGCATAACTTAAATAATATCCTTTTCCAGACATATTATAACTTAATGAACCTGATTTAGAATTTTTTATATTTAACTTCATATCATTAAGAGTAGATTTTGATAAGGCATTACTTTTATTTATATATGAAAATAAATTTTCCATATTAGAGTTTGCGTTTTTGCTACTTGGATTTAAAACAATATCACCATTACTATTAGCTATATAAGAATATCCTTTTCCATTAAAAGTTGGTACAGAGAGTATCTTTTCATATAACTTTGTACTATGTGTAGCAAATATAACACCAATAATCTTGTTCCCCTTATAAATTGGTACAGAGTACACATTAATGTCTTTATGATCTTTTATTACATCTTTTAACTTACCTGTTATGACTACTTCTCCTTGCATTGACTTGGAAAAATAATCTCTCTTAGAAAAATCTTCTACATAACCATCTGTAGTATATGCCATACCATCTGGTAGAATAACACCCATTCTTTTAAATGAACTATTTACAGATTCTCTTTTAAGTATTGAAATAATATTGTCCAATTCAAAAGATTTTTCTCCTTCAATACATATTGAAATTGATTGTAACAATTTTATATCGCCATTAATTTGTTTTTTTAACACATTGACACTTTGATTTGCTATTTCTGAAAGATATTGATTCGTTTCCTCACCTAGTGTCTTATTCAACTTTGAACCATAAATCAAACAGGAAATTGTAACTACTAAGATACTTATGATAGCAATTATGGACAAACCCTGCCTATTATTTTTTGCATCACCCAACATCACGCTTCCTGCCTTTCTGGAATCTATATGTATACAATTATTATTTTATATCAATTATTCTAACAATTTTGCGACAATACTTATTTTTCCATATTTACTGTAATTATACAAAATTATCAACTTTATTACAATAAAAAATTAATTAATATAGATAATACAATTTTAATAAATTATATTATCTATATTAAAGGTTACTAACATAATTTGTATTAATGTACACTACATAAAAAGAATATAATATCAAAATAATTTTGATATTATATTCTTAAAATATATATTTTATTAAATTTTCACCTTACATTTTACTTAAACATTCATTGGCAATCTCTTTATCATCAAAATGATGCTTAACCTTACCTATTATTTGGTAATTTTCATGCCCTTTACCTGTTATAATTACAACATCATCTTTCTTTGCCATACTTATAGCTTCTTCTATAGCTTGCTTTCTATCAGCAACAACATGATAATTTTTCTTTTCCTTATCTATTCCTTCAAGTATATCCTTTATTATTGCTTCTGGTTCTTCAGTTCTTGGATTATCAGAAGTTACAATACATATATCAGAATATTTTTGTCCAATAGCACCCATTAAAGGTCTCTTTTCAGTATCTCTATCTCCACCACATCCAAATACAGAAATTATTTTTCCTTCTGCAAATTGTTGTGTTGTCTTTAATACATTCTCAAGTGCGTCAGGAGTATGAGCATAATCAACAATTACACTTATACCTTTATCGTTTGGTACAGTTTCAAATCTTCCTGATACTCCATTAGAAAGTCTAAGACCTTCTTTATATACTGGTTTAGGTATGCCAAGTACATAACAAGCAGCTATAACAGCTAAAGTATTATATACTGTAAACATTCCTGGAACTGGTATAAATATAACTTCTTCATAAGAAGGAGTTATTAATCTATAAGATACACCATCTGAATCTGATTTTATATCTCTAGCCATAAAATCAGCATTAGTTTCAACTCCATATGTGTAACAAGGAACATCTATATCTTTTATATTTTCGTATATCTTTTTACCACCCTCATCATCCATATTTATTATGTTTGCCATAGTAGTCTTAAAAAACAATTTTTCTTTAGCTTTTCTATAGTCTTCTAAATCTTTGTGAAAATCTAAATGGTCTGGTGTTAAGTTTGTGAATATTCCTAGTTTAAAGTCTGTTTCATCAACTCTATTTAATGCTAATGAGTGTGATGAAACTTCCATAGCACAGTAATCACATCCATTGTTTAACATATTATTAAAATGATATTGTAAATCTATACTTTCTGGAGTTGTTGAATTAGAAATAATGTCTTTTTCACCATCAAATATTTTTATAGTACCAATAAGACCAACTTTATTTTTATTCAAAGTTAATATTTCATTTAGTATAGTAGTTATACTAGTTTTTCCGTTAGTACCTGTAACTCCTATAACATTAAATTTTTGTGATGGATGATTATAAAAATTGTCAGCTATCTTTGCCATATCTTCTCTTGTATTTTTTACTTTTATAAACGTATACCCTTTTATGTCTACATCTTCTTCAACAATAAAAGCTTTTGCTCCTTTGTTTATAGCATCTTTTATATATTTATGACCATCTGACACAAATCCTTTTATACATACAAATAATGTACCTTCTGTAACCTTTCTTGAATCATATTGTACACTATTAATATCTATATTTAATTCACCTTTGACACTGATTATATCCAACCCCTGTATAATATCATTTAATTTCATAAATGCTTTCCTCCCTTTAAACTCTTTTTGCTAAAATTACACTTCATGTAATATTATATTAAGAATTTTTTACTATGTGAATGGTTAAAAATGCTTGAAATATTGTAAAAAATGCTCTATAATTCTCTATAATATAATCTAAGAGAGGTCTTTTATGAAAATTACAGACAATAAAATTGGATACTTAAATGATAATTTTAAAATATTTAGTATCCGAGATAAAAAAGACATAGAATTTGAATACCATAATCACGATTTTAATAAGATAATTATATTTATAGATGGAAATGTAACTTATTTTGTTGAAGGAATTCCATATAAACTAAAACCTTGGGACATACTTTTTATTAGTAGTAATGAAATTCACAAACCAGTTATAGATTCAAATGTATTTTATGAAAGAATTGCAATATGGATTAGCCCAGAATTTATGAAAAAAAACAGTGATAATACTAGTGATTTAGAAAAATGTTTTAAGACAGCCACAGAAAATAAATGTAATCTATTGCGTTTAAAGATACATGACATCGAATCACTCAAACTTTTTATTGAGCAAATAAATATTTCTGAATCTAGTAATGAATTTGGAAATGAAATACTGAGAAATACCTTGTTCATACAGCTTATGATATTTTTAAATAGAATTTTCTTAAAAAGCGAGAACATAGAATCTGTAGAAGATGTATTTTATGATGAAACTATAAAAAAAATATTAAACTATATAAACTTAAATATAGAGAATAAACTTTCTATAGACTGCATTGCATCTGAATTTTTTATAAGCAAATATTATCTCATGAGAAGATTTAAATCTCATACTGGAACATCCATACACAATTATATAATTCAAAAAAGACTGATTTTAGCTAAATCATTAATAACCAATGGACATCTTATGAGTGAAGTTTGTAGTAAATGTGGATTTAATGATTATTCTAGCTTTGTAAGAGCATTTAAAAAGTATTATGGTGTATCTCCTAAAAACTATCTAAACAATAAAAGCCCTTTAGATAGTAATTTGTTAGATGAATAAATAATTATTATAGATTTTATTTCAAGAAAAATTAGAGGTATTAGTAAAATAGATATACTAGTACCTCTAATTGATTGAAATATAAATCATATATTTTTATTAATTAAACTAAAATATATAAATTAAAATTATGCTTATATAATTACTAAAACTCATACAAGTTTTAAGTATACATACTGATGTGTCTATCCTATTTTTTCAATACTCTCTTTTAATATACTTACACGATTACTTTCTTTTGCTGTGACTTTTCCCTTTTTAATGTTTAGTTTTTGATTTTGTTCTAAATTAGTAAATACTACTGGGCTTATTGTTGATAAACCATTTTTTTCAATATATTCTAAATCCATATTAACCAGTTTATCACCCGATTTAACTTCATCTCCTACATTTACAAATACATCAAACCCATTTCCTTCTAAGTTTACAGTCTCTATACCTAAATGTATAAGTATTTCTACTCCAGTTTTTTTAGATTTGATTATTATTGCATGTTTAGTTGGAAATACAACTCCAATAGTTCCATCTACTGGTGAATAAATTAATCCATCATCAGATTTAATTGCAAAACCATCGCCCATTAATTTACTTGAAAATACAGAGTCTGGAACTTCTTCTATACCTAAGATTTCTCCATTTGTCAATGAATAAATTTCTTCTTCCACCAAAGTATTACCTATATTAGTGTTTTCTGTGTTATTATTTTTTTCCATTTTCTTTTTATCTATATTTTTAATATCAGTATTTTCAATCTTTACTTTTCCCTCTATTATATCTTTTATATTAGATTTTATTGCATCTGATTTTGGACCAAATATAGCTTGGACATTGTTTCCAATAACCATTACACCTGCTGCTCCAAGTGATTTCAACTTTTCTTTATCCACTTTATCTATATCATTTACAACTAATCTAAGTCTTGTTATACAAGCATCTAAACTTTTTAAATTTTCTTTATTTCCTAAAGCTATTAGTATTTCTGATGCTAACTTATCTTTTGAAATCTCACTAGTCTCCACATTAGACTCTGATTCATCTTCTCTTCCTGGCGTCTTTAGGTTAAACTTTCTTATCATAAATCTAAACACACTATAATATAATACTGCAAATCCAATACCTACTAAAATAGCTAGATACCATGGAGTTCTATTAGGAAGTACACCAAATAGTAAGAAATCTATTAATCCTCCTGAAAATGTGAATCCGATTTTAACTCCTAATAGTTGCATTACTGCATATGATAAACCTGAAAACAAACAATGTACTACAAATAATGCTGGTGCAACAAATAAAAATGCAAACTCTATTGGTTCAGTTATTCCTGTTAAAAAAGATGTAAGTGCAGCTGATACCATTATTCCTGCTACAAATTTTCTCTTTTCTGGCTTTGCTTCATGTACCATAGCAAGTGCTGCTGCTGGAAGACCAAACATCATAAACGGAAACGCCCCTGTCATAAAAGTACCTGCTGTGAAATTTACTCCATCTTTAAGTTGAGCAAAGAATATCTTTTGGTCACCCATTACAAGTTCACCTGCTTTGTTTACATATTCTCCAAATTGATACCAAAATGGATTATGGAAAACATGATGTAAACCAAATGGTATTAATAACCTTTCTAAAGACCCTTCCATAAATGCTGCTAATGTTTGATTTGCTTCTATAACATTTTTTGAAAAACTAAGTAATCCTTCTTGTATTGGTGGCCAAATAAATGATAATATAATTCCTATTACTATTGCTGTTAATGATGTAACAATAGGCACAAATCTTTTACCTGCAAAAAAACCTAAATATTGAGGTAGTTCAATTTTATAAAATTTTTTATAAAGATAAGCAGCCACTATGCCTATTATAATACCACCAAATACACCTGTTTGAATTGTTGGTATTCCAACAATACTTGCATACATAGAATTATCTATCATATCTTCTGTGACACCTGCCATAACACCCATAGACGTATTAAGGATTAAAAAACCTACTATAGCTGCCAATGCTGCTACACCTTCGCCTTCGGTTAGACCCACGGCTACACCAACTGCAAATATAAGTGGCAAGTTATTGAATATGATTTGCCCTGAACTTTCCATTATACTTATTATAAGTTGGAATGTAGGATTTGCTAGTGCTGGAAAATGAGCAAGTAACGCATCTCCTGCTAAAGCATTACTTACACCAAGCAATATACCTGCTGCTGGAAGTAATGCAACTGGTAACATTAAAGATTTTCCTACTTTTTGTAAAACACCAAATATTTTTTTCATTTACTTCTCTCTCCTTATTATTTTATATTTTTTAAATAAAAAAGACTTAAGTTTATAAAAAATTACACTAGTAACTTTAATCCTAAAAATAAACCTCATGTTAATATAAATAAACCTATATCAACCTAATTTTAGAATTAAAAATAAACTGTTATAATTTTCTTATAAACCTAAGTCTTGCCTGCATTATCAGTAACAATCTTAATGTTTTAAAATTATTATATTGCTATTAAATTTTACATAATATCTTAAACACCGATATTGAATTTATATTTATTTAGTATGTTTATCATGAATTCAACACAGATATGACTCTTTTAATATGTAGTGTTAAATATAATAATTCATCTTGACTTACATAGTACTCATAGTTTTTCTCTACATGTGTCTTTATTTTATATGCACAATTATAGTCTTTTTCATACTTTATCTTGATTATATCTACAATATCATTATTAGTATCATTGAGTTCCTCTCTTTTTACTAATCTATTTGCAAAAAATTTTAAGTGTGTAAGAAGTCTATCATAATTTATATCATCTTCTTTAAACTCAACTCTATAATAATATCTTATAATATTTAGTATGTCTTTTACAATTTTAGTAATTAACAGGGATTCCTTTGAACTGCCTTTATAATTTGAATTTACTATGTGCATAGCTATAAATCCTGCCTCATCTAAAGGAAACTCTACATTAAATTCTTTATTTATATAATCTACAGCCCATTTTCCAATCTCGTATTCTTTTTTGTGAATTCTTTTTATTTCATGTAGTAAATCATTTTTTATATTTATATTTTCATGATATCTTTTAATTGCAAATGCAATATGGTCAGTAAGTGCTACATATATGTACTCATAAAGTTCAGTATTTAAAATGCCTTCTGCATGAGCAATTACCTCTGTACTCACTTCAAAAAACTTCTCATCAACCTGGCTTGCTAATTTTCCAATTTTATCTATAAAACTTTCATCTTGTGTTACAAAGGTTCTTTCAATTTTACTTTTATCTACTTCTTGACCTTTCTTTTTTTGAAATCCTATTCCACATCCTGTTAGTATTAATTCTTTTTTTTGGTTTTCATCTAAAACTAACACAACATTATTATTGTAAATTTGTTGAATAATCATAATCAATATCTCTCCCAAAATACAATTTCCCTTATTCATAAAAAAACACCTAAATTAAGATACAATTCACCTGTATATCCTAACTTAGGTATTGCCTGCTTCCCAGTAACAATCCAATTTGTTAACGCTCATAAATATTGTATTCAATTTATAGCTTTATTCTATTATAAATGGATATCTATGTCAAGCAATTATTGAAAACTGTTTCCTATTTTTTAGTACCAATAAAATTTAAATCCTATACAGTTTATTTTTTTCATTCTATCATCATCATTTCATCATAGAGAATATTTTCCAATAGTTCTTTAGCTACGTCTCTTGATATTTGTTTGGTTTCAACTAGTTGTTGAATACTATCTCTTTCACTTTGTATTGCCATTAATCTATAGTATACTACTTTTGCTTCAAATTTCTCATCATTATGAATTTTTCTAGTTAGCCAATTTAGATAACGATTATAAAATCTAATTACTATTAATGATTCATGCCTATTATCTTCATTAATATTTTTATTTATAAATGATATAGCTGTCTTTGTAGAAAGTGCATATGCATGGTGAAACTCTTTAATTAGTTCCTTATTTTCAGATATTATTTTTGTAATCTTTTCTTTTACTTCTGTTTTTACCTTTCTATCTATAATCCACATACTTATTTTTAATTTTACAATCTTAAATATTGATTTTTGGACAGATTTTCTCGATTTTGTAATATAAAATCTATATAACTCAAATGCTCTACCAGAAATTTTTCCATCATTCAATAATTTATGAACAGCTATTAAGCCTTGATTATCTGCCTCTGCAATCATCATATTTATAATTTTGTTATCTGGAATATTTAATATACCCTTTTCTAAATCTACTAGCTGCTCATTTAAATCATGTATTACTGGCTGTACCTCTTGCGCTTTTTCATTGCTAAGTTTTAAAATAGCTTCTTTTAAAATTAATTTATATGCCTCTCTATCAGACAATAAGTCTTCTGACTTTTGTACATTCTTTTTTAATAGTACTGGCAATAAAACTGTTGCGAGTAATAAACTTATAAGTATGACTTCTGATGATATAAACAAAACAATATCTCTCATTGGAAACATATCTTTATTGTCTAGGTAAAATGGTATAGATAGAGCAGTTGCAAGTGTAAATGTACCATGAACACCACAAGTAGCAACTATTAATGAATATTTCCATCTAGAAGTATCATCTTTTTCAAATTCTTCATTCTTAAATCCTAAAAAACCTGTAAAGAAATTATTTAAAGGATTTTTCTTGATTTTTATAAAAGAACTGTGCCATAAATACACCCATATAAATCTTATAATAAATAATATAACTACAATTAAAATAGCAATAAAAGTTAAATTTAATGCTATATCTTCGTTGTTAGTGATAATTCCTTGATATATACATGGCAACAAAAAACCAAGTAATGTAAAGACAAACCCATTCAGTACATACTCCAAAACATACCATGTATTATCTGATATTATTCTCAATTTAGTTGTTGTATTTTGTAAATGTTCTTTTTCGATTCCATGGGCTATACCTGCCATTACAACTGCTAAAATTCCGGATACTCCTAGCTCTTCTGACACAAAATACACAAAAAGTGGAGTCATTATCTGTATTACTATTACCATTGGTATTTCTTCTAAATTCCACTTGTGCAAATTAAGTCTTATTTTTATAATTATATATCCTAAAATACTTCCTACTATTATTCCTCCAAATGCAGTAATCAAAAATTGAATACTTGCTTCTTTTATTGAAAAAAAGCCTGTAACGGTAGCAAGTACTGCAACTTTAAATGCCACTACTCCTGCAGCATCATTTAATAGCGATTCTCCTTCAAGTATATTCATCATATTTTTAGGAAAATCTAAACCTTGTGTAATTGATTTTACTGCTACTAAATCAGTTGGAGATATTACTGCTGCCAAAGCGAATGAAACTGATAGTGGCATTTCAGGAATAAGAAAATGTATAAAAATCCCACCTGCAAATACTGTTGTTAAAACCAGTCCAAATGCAAGAAGTAAAATTGGTCTTCTAAGTTCTAATAATTCTCTTCTTGATACATTTTGACCTTCACTAAATAATAGTGGAGCTATGACACATATTACGAATATATCTGGACTAAACGAAAAGGAAAATTTAAATGGTAAAATAGACAATAAAACACCTAATACAATTTGATAAATTGCAAGAGGAATATTGCTCCATTTTTTACTAAGTATAGTTGAAATTATTGTACAGACCAACAAACCTAATAAAGTTACTAAAATTGACATAGCTACATCTCTTTTCAATATATAATTTATAGATTAGACTTATATATTAACTATCTTAATATTGATAGTATTACACTTTACATGTAATTATAAAATATTTACTTTAATCTATTATTCTTATTATATACGCCAAATTTAGTTTTGAAAACCTCTATACTAAGTGAGATGCAACCATATGATTTTTTGAGATTTCCTTTAAAGCTGGCACTTCTATTTTACATATTTCCTTACAATAAGGACATCTTGTATGGAACTTACATCCAGATGGTGGGTTTGTTGGAGATGGAATATCTCTCTATGATACTACTACTAAACTTCAAGAACCTAGGTTAAAACATATTTTTGGTACAGATGAACTAGGAAGAGATTACTTTGCTAGAACACTTTATGGTGGACGAATTTCACTTAGTGTTGGTATCTTATCAATGCTTATTTCTATAGTATTTGGTACTACTATAGGTGTTATTAGTGGCTATATTGGTGGGAAACTAGACCAGTTCTTGATGAGATTAGTAGACATGCTTATGAGTATTCCAAGTTTTTTAGTTTTAATTGTATTAAATACTTATCTAGCTCCTAAGGCTTCTATAAAGAAACTATCACAGTTGCTGGTTCATTAAATATTGCAAATGCTATCTTAACTGAATCTGCACTTAGTTTTTTAGGACTTGGTATACAGTTACCTCTTGCATCATGGGGTAACATGCTTCAAGATGCTCAAAGACATATTTTTGATAAGTTATACTTAGCTGTATTTCCTGGCTTACTTATCTTCTTAACAGTTATGAGTTTAACTATAATAAGTAAAAAGTTCTCTAATAACACTTGATAATATCAATACTTTAAAATAAAAATACAAAATATTTTACAGTGAGTGTATAAATACACTCACTGCTTTTTATATATTTCAAAATAAAAATTTTATATATTATAGAATTTAATGAAGTTATATATTAAGTAACTTTAATAACCTTCTAAATTATTTATATATTATATAAAATTTATTTTCCCTTAATTAATATGTAGTTGAAAAACTAATAGTTTATTGTAATTGAACTTAATTATTTTATCTATGATTTGTTATTAAAATAACAAATCATAGATTCTTTTTACTAAAGAAATCTATAATAAATTTAAATACATGTTCATCTACATGACTATAACGCTCTTTTTTAGGTCTACATAACACAACCTTCCATGTGATAGGGTCATTAAATGGTTTTTCTATAATTTGACTATTTTCAAAAAAATCGTGTACTGGTGATGGTAAAATAGTTATAAAGTCAGAATTTGTAGTTGACAACAACAAGAAATCCCACGAACCAGACATAATATACCTCTTAAGTTTAACTTTTTCATCAGTAAATTTTTGCATTAATTTATGATGTATCATAAATGTAGGATTAAATATTGCAAGCAGTTCTTCATTTAAATCATTCCAATCTATTTTATTTTTCTTTGCGAGATGATGATTTATATTTAAAAATGCTGTAAGTTCGTCTTCTTGAAGTACATGTTCTGTTACTACACTCCTATCAATTTTATGTGGGTGTAAAAGAACTGCATAATCTAATTCTTGCAAAATAAGCATTCTACTTAAATCGTATGCCCCCTTCTCTACTATATCAAATTCTATGTCTGGATTGTTTGCAACTAATTGTGCAACTACATCAGAAAAAGCTATTCCAAGTATAAGTGGTGGTATTCCTATTCTAACTTTCCCTTTAAACTGAACAGAATCTTCTCGCAAATCCTCCATCATATTTTTATATTCATTTATAATATTTTCTGCATTTACATAAAATCTTTCTCCTGCTGGAGTTAAGCCATTTAACCTGCCTTTATATCTCTCAAATAAATATACATTTTCATTTTCTTCAAAGGTTTTTATAATTTGACTTAAGGCTGGTTGAGATATGTGAAGAGTTTTTGATGCAATTGATAAATTAAAACCAGATTTCACTATTTCAACAAAATATTTTAACTGTTTTATATCCATTTCAAACCACCTTTCTTACAAGTATAGTTGATATTAATATTTTTTCTTATAAGAACATTTTATAAGAAAAGCGAAATAATTTCATTAATATTTTAACAAAATATTCCTATATATATATTCTAAATTTTTATCCTATAAATTTTCCTTATATGTTGTATAAAAAATTAGACTTAGACAAAACACATTTTTAGCCGTAATCTATAGTTAGAAAGAGGAAAACCTAATGCATTAGGAATAAAAATAATTAAACTACTTAAAAACAAGCTTGTATTATAAGTAATTTATTATAGTGTTCTTCAAAGTTTTTTATTCAGAAAATTTCAAATAATCATTCAAGGAGGAACTATTAAATATGAAAGATGTAGTAATTGTATCAGCAGTAAGAACACCTATAGGAAACTTTGGTGGCGTATTTAAAAATACTTCTGCTGTTCAACTTGGAGTTGTAGCTGTTAAGGAAGCTATATCACGTATAAAACTTGATTTATCTGAGATAGATGAAGTGATAATTGGAAATGTTCTACAAGCAGGTCTTGGACAAAATGTTGCTAGGCAAATTGCCATAAACTCAGGTATACCAAGTTCTGTACCAAGTTACACAGTAAATAAATTATGTGGCTCAGGACTTAAAAGCATTCAACTAGCAGCTCAATCAATTATAGCTGGTGAAAATGATGTAGTAATTGCAGGTGGTACTGAAAATATGAGTCAATCACCTTACATTATTCCTACTGCTCGTTTTGGTAGTAAAATGGGCAATGTTACTATGGTAGATAGTATGCTAACAGATGGTCTTATAGATGCTTTCAATCAATATCATATGGGAATTACTGCCGAAAATGTTGCTGATAAATTTGGAATTACAAGGGAAATGCAAGATAAAATAGCACTAGAAAGCCAAAATAAAGCTGAAGAAGCTATAAAAAACAATCGTTTTAAAGACGAAATTGTTCCAGTAGAAGCTGCGATAAATCATAGAGAAATTAAAACTATTTATACAGACGAATATCCTAAATTAAGCATGACATCTGAAATACTATCCAAGCTTAAACCTGCCTTTAAAAAAGATGGTACTGTAACAGCTGGAAATGCATCAGGAATTAATGATGGTGCAGCAATGATGATACTAATGAGTCAACAAAAAGCAGATGAACTTGGGCTTAAGCCGCTTGCTACAATAAAATCATATGCATCATCTGGTGTAGAACCTGAAATAATGGGAACTGGTCCAATTCCTGCAACTAAAAAAGCACTAGAAAAAGTAGGTCTTAATATTAACGATATAGACTTGATAGAGGCGAATGAAGCATTTGCAGCACAAGCACTTGCAGTTAAAAATGAACTTCAAATAGATTCGTCTAAACTAAATGTAAATGGTGGTGCAATAGCACTAGGACATCCAATAGGAGCAAGTGGAGCTAGAGTACTTGTAACCCTTATTTATGAAATGCAAAAACGTAAAGTAGAAACTGGCCTTGCAACACTTTGTATTGGTGGTGGTCAAGGAATAGCGATGATAGTTTCACGATAGGAGGAAATATGAATAAAATAGTTAGCATTGATGAGGCTCTATCTCACATCAAAGATGGAGATACAGTAATGGTTGGTGGATTCATGGCCAATGGTTCCCCAGAAAATTTAATTGATTATTTATGTGATAAAGGTATAAAAGATTTAACATTAGTTTGTAATGATACTGGTTTTATTGACAAGGGTGTTGGAAAGATGGTTGTTAATAAGCAGTTCAAAAAGATAATTGCCTCTCACATAGGATTAAACAAAGAAACAGGAAGACAGATGAATGATAATGAAACATGTGTTGAATTAGTTCCTCAAGGAACTCTTGCTGAACAAATTCGTGCAGCTGGTTATGGCTTAGGTGGAATACTAACACCAACTGGCATTGGTACTCTTATAGAAGAAGGAAAGCAAAAGATTGTTGTCGATAGTAAAGAATATCTTCTTGAAAAACCAATTCATGCTGATGTTGCTCTTTTATTTGCTTCAAAGGTAGATAAAGCAGGTAACTTAGTTTACAAAGGTTCTATGAATAACTTTAATAATTTAATGGCTTCAGCTGCTAATATTACAATAGTCGAGGCAGGCGAAATTGTTGAAATAGGTGATATCGACCCAAATGAAGTTACTACACCAGGTATTTTTGTGAATTACATCGTTGAAGGAGGTAATTTATAATGGATAAATTAGAAATACAAGAATATATTGCAAACAGAGTCTCTAAGGAATTAAAGGATGGAGCTGTTGTAAACCTTGGTATAGGCTTACCAACCAAAGTAGCCAATTATATTCCAGATGAGGTAAACGTTATTTTACAATCTGAAAATGGATTTCTAGGTCTAGGACCAGCTGAAAGTGGAAATTCAAGTGATGAAACTATTGTAAATGCTGGTGGTCAGCCAGTTACTATCCTTCCTGGAGGTTGTTTTTTCGATAGTGCCACTTCTTTTGGAATAATTAGAGGAGGTCATGTAGATATAACTGTTCTTGGAGCACTCCAAGTTGACAAATATGGTAACATAGCAAATTATATGATTCCAGGTAAAATGGTTCCTGGGATGGGTGGAGCTATGGATTTAGTAACTGGAGCAAAAAAAGTCATTGTAGCAATGGAACACACTTCAAAAGGTTCAGCAAAAATATTAAATAACTGTACTCTCCCACTTACTGCAACCAATGCTGTAGATTTAATTGTAACTGAGATGGGAGTTATAGAAGTAACTACAGATGGACTCCTTCTTATAGAAATAAATCCTATCTTCACATTAGACGAAGTTCTTTCTGCTACTGAAGCACCTTTAATATTGTCAGATTCATTAAATAAAGAGGCATCGATTATTTAAAATTAATCAAAATTACATCAGAAAATAAATTTAAAAGATGTAAAATATTAATACAAAAAATTAATATAAAAATAAAATTAAATTGGAGGAAATAAAAATGGTTAAAGACAAAGTTGTATTCGTAACAGGAGCTGCAAGTGGAATAGGTAAACAAATAGCTGAATCATTCTTGAAGAATGGTTCTAAGGTAGTATTCTCTGATATAAATCAAGAAGCGCTAGATAAAGTTACAGCAGAATTACAAAAAGAAGGTTATGATTGTGCAAATGTAAAGTGTGATGTAACTAAAGAAGAAGAAATTAACCGTGCAATAGATAAAACTATAGAAAAATATGGAAGATTGGACATACTAATAAATAATGCTGGTCTTCAACATGTTGCTATGATAGAAGATTTCCCAACTGATAAATTTGAATTTATGATAAAAATAATGTTAACAGCACCTTTTATAGCTACTAAAAAAGTATTCCCTATAATGAAAAAACAAGGATTTGGTCGTATAATAAACATGGCTTCAATCAATGGTGTAATTGGATTTGCTGGTAAAGCTGCTTACAATTCAGCTAAACATGGACTTATAGGTCTAACAAAAGTTGCTGCACTTGAAGCTGCTGACTCAGGTATAACAGTTAATGCTATATGCCCTGGATATGTAGATACTCCACTTGTTAGAGGTCAATTTAATGACCTATCAAAAACTCGTAATGTACCACTAGAAAATGTATTAGAAGAAGTTCTATATCCACTTGTACCTCAAAAACGTCTACTAGATGTTCAAGAAATTGCTGATTATGCAATGTTCTTAGCTAGTGATAAGGCTAAAGGAATTACAGGACAAGCTTGCCTACTAGATGGAGGATATACTGCACAATAATTATTACATATTTAGGACTTGAGGAATTTATTCTTCAGGTCCTTCTACTAAGGAGGGATATTTATGAGTATTATCGCACCAATTGGTATAATTATTGGTATTATAGCTATTATATATTTTTCAGTTAAAGAAATTCATATAACTATAGCTGCTCCAATAGCAACTTTGATAGTTGTTCTCTTAAATAAAATGGATGTTGTGACATCAATGCTGGGTGCTGACAAAAATAATTATATGGGAGCACTTGGAAACTATATAATGAGTTACTTTGCAATATTCTTGTTAGGTTCTATACTTGCCAAGTTTATGGAGGAAAGTGGAGCTACTGTATCTATAGCTGATTTTATTCTAAATAAATTTGGTTCTAATCACCCTTATAGAGTTTTAGTGGCTATATTTATAGTAAGTTTTATATTAACATATGGTGGAATAAGTTTATTTGTAGTTATGTTTGCAGTTATTCCACTTGCAAGAACTCTATTTAAAAAACTTGATATTTCTTGGAATCTTATTCAGATACCTCTTTGGCTTGGAATTGCAACAATTACTATGACTATGATTCCTGGTACACCAGCTATTCAAAATGTTATTCCTATTCAGTACTTAAACACATCTCTTACTGCAGCAGCTATACCAAGTATTGCAGGAAGTATAGGTTGTGCTGTATTTGGTCTGGTATACATGAAATATACTTTAAACAAGAGTCTTAGGAAAGGAGAAACTTATGCAACTTACACTTCAGATGTAGAAGAAGAATCTTTAGATAGAGAGTTACCAGGGTTTTTTGCAAGTATTTTTCCTCTATTGTCACTTGTAGTCATAGCAATATCTGGAAGTACTTTTGGTTCAGAGTTTATGAAAAAAAATGTAATTTACATAGCTTTAATAGTTGCAATTGTTTTATCTGCTTTTCTATTCCGTAAATTTTTATCATCAAAAATACAAACATTGAGTATTGGTGCTAGTGGTTCTATAGGACCTATTTTTGCAACATCTTCTGCTGTTGCATTTGGAGCTGTAATAATGGCTGCACCAGGCTTTGATATATTCAGTAAACTTATCATGTCAATACCAGGTAGTCCACTTATAAGTCTTACTGTTTTAACTTCAACAATGTCAGCAATAACAGGCTCCTCTTCTGGGGCTTTGGGAATAGTAATGCCGAACTTTGCAGATTATTATCTAAGTACTGGTATGAACCCAGAGTTAATCCATCGTGTTGCTACAATTGCTTCAAATATATTAACAATAGTACCTCAAAGTGGTGTGTTTCTTACATTCTTGAGTTTATCTAAATTAACACATAAAACTGGTTTTAAAGAAACTTTTATTGTGGTTGCAGTTGGTTCATTAATAGCAGAAATCATTGTAATTACATTAGGATTACTAATGTATTAAACTAAATCAAACTACAATTTATTATATAAAAAGTCATCTATTTATGATAGATGGCTTTTCTATTTTCAAGAATCTAATTAAAGATACTTTTTTTACTGATTTTCAAAGTATATATTAAATAAATATCACTAACTATAAAAAAAATTTACCACAACCAGAATTTTACATCATAGAATTATTATAAAAACACTATTTCTTCTAAAGCAGTTATGCCATACTATGCAGATTAATGATGAAAATTATCAAACATCATAAAATATACCTATTTATTCCAGGTATATTTTATTTACATATCTTTACAGTAAAAAAACACTTGATTCTATGTTAGTATAAATGCACGGGTACCCCCTACACTAAAGGTTACAATTTAGTAACATTTTTAGAATTTTTAGATTGAGAGGTGTTTATAATGAGAAAAAATATACCAACAAAATTAAAAACTATACTAGCTTTAGGAGTGTTAACCT
Organism: Clostridioides sp. ES-S-0123-01; assembly: GCF_020658415.1. Classification (NCBI taxonomy): domain Bacteria; kingdom Bacillati; phylum Bacillota; class Clostridia; order Peptostreptococcales; family Peptostreptococcaceae; genus Clostridioides; species Clostridioides sp. ES-S-0123-01. The sequence continues at coordinate 16,749 of NZ_JACVWD010000004.1, read as the reverse complement.
TAGCAACAGCTTCCAGTGCTGTTACTGCAAGTGCTTCGTCACTTGAAAATAATATGAATATAAGTAATAAAAATTTAGTATATACTAATGCTAAATTTAAGTTTTCAGCAAAACCAAATTGTTCTGTAAAACCAGAACTTAAACCTGACAAAGATAATTCTTGTAAAGATAAAAATCACAATGACAAGAATTGTAATATTACTAACAAGCCTAATGGCAACAATAACTCAGGTTCTACTAATAAACCTGAGGATAATAATAACTCAGACTCTACTAAGCCTGAAGATAATGACAATTCAGGTTCTACTAATAAGCCTGAAGATAGTAATAAACCAGAAGACAATAAACCTGAGGACAACAACAATTCAGACTCTACTAATAAGCCTGAAGACAATAATAACTCAGAATCTAATAAACCTGAGGACAACAACAATTCAGACTCTACTAATAAGCCTGAAGATAATAATAACTCAGAATCTAATAAACCTGAAGATAATAACAATTCAGGCTCTACAACTGGAAATTTTTCAGCTTACCAAAAAGAAGTTGTTGATTTAGTAAATGTAGAGAGATCTAAAGCTGGATTAAATCCACTTACTCTTGATGCTGATGTATCAAATGTCGCTACAAAAAAATCTCAAGATATGATTGACAACAACTACTTTGCACATAATTCTCCAACTTATGGTTCTCCATTTGACATGTTGAAAAAGTTTGGGATAAGCTATAAAACAGCTGGTGAAAATATAGCAATGGGACAAAAAACACCAAAAGAAGTTGTAAATGCTTGGATGAATTCTGAAGGTCATAGAAAAAATATATTAAATCCAAATTACAGTAAAATAGGTGTTGGAGTAGCACAAAAAAGTGGTGGTTCAATTTACTGGACACAAATCTTTGTAGGATAAAATACTCTTTTTCTATATATACAAAAAGAGTATCTCAAGATGATTTTTAAAAATCTTAAATGGGATACTCTTTTGTATCTATACTATTATATAGTGTTTTATCTTTAATATATTTTTTATACTAAATATAGATTCTTTTAAAATGATAGATTCAAAGCTAAATCACAAAAATGAATACTTATATTTGAATATAAAATATAAATTCCTATATTATAAATATTATTTAATAATTAAATAATTTAAAAATCCCTTATAAAAAAATTAAACCTTCCTTTTGGTGCCATTAGACTTCTTTATAAAATCAAACTTAATGCTTCTAATTTGCGTTTTTTCTCCTCTTTATTCCAATAAAAAATACCTGGGTCAAGTAAAAAAGTAAAAACAGATAAAATTATCTCTGATACTTCTAAAGTATATTCACATTTAAATATGCCTTCTTCCACTCCTTGTTGAAATAGTTCTGCAACAATAGTAGAAAGTGAAGTAAGTATTTCTGCAAGAGATTTTTCATGGATTGAAACATTAAATTGTTGATGAAGATATTCATCAATTGAAGATTCAACTGTTGATGTTATATAACTTTGAAATAATAACATCAGTTTTGAAAAATTATGTGGTCTATACTAGTAATTGTATATTATAGATTAGCAAAAAAAGAAGAAAAAGACATGATAAATGAATTTGGAAACAATTATATTATTTATCGCAACAAAACAGGTATGTTTCTTCCTAAAATACGCCTAAAAAAACATGGACAATATACCGAAACAAAATCTTAATTCTCACAGTTTGATATAAATAAAAAAGGGATACTATTTTTTAATAGTATCCCTAATTATTATCAAATCATATCTTAAATAAGCATTATAATATTTTAATTATTATTCAGCTAATTTTTTATATCCTTCGTATCTTTCTTTAGCATCAGCTTCAGCTTTTGCAAATAATCCATCAGCTTCTTCTGGGAATTGTTTAGCTATAGCAGAGTATCTTACTTGTGCAAGTATGAAATCTCTGAAGCTTGCAGTTGGTTCCTTAGAATCTAAAGTGAATGGGTTTTTACCTTCAGCTTTTACTTCTGGATTGAATCTGTATAAATGCCAGTATCCGCAAGCAACAGCTTGTGCTTCGTTAGCTACAGTTCTTCCCATACCTTCTTTTAATCCATGGTTTATACATGGAGCGTAAGCTATTATTAAAGATGGTCCATCATGTTTTTCAGCTTCTAGAACAGCTTTGATAAATTGGTTTTTATCAGCACCCATAGCAACTTGAGCTACATATACGTTTCCGTAAGTCATAGCCATCATACCTAGGTCTTTCTTTCTAGATTGTTTACCTGCTGCAGCAAATTTAGCCATAGCAGCAGCTGGAGTAGCTTTAGAAGCTTGACCTCCTGTATTTGAATATACTTCTGTATCAAATACAAGTACATTTACATTTTCGCCAGATGCAAGAACATGGTCTAATCCACCGTAACCGATGTCATATGCCCAACCGTCTCCACCTAGTATCCATTGAGATCTCTTAACTAGATAATCTTTTCTATCTCTTATAGCTTTTACTAATTCTTTAGCTTTTTCATCTGTGCAATCACAAGCTGGTTTTTCTAATAATTCAACAACTTTAGCACTTGCTACTTTAGATGCTTCTCCATCATTTCTAGAATCTAACCATTCTGTAAATACTGCTTTAGCATCTTCACAGATATCCATAGAAACTAATTCTGTCATAGCATCTACTATTTTTCCTCTTATTTGTTTAACAGCTGTATACATACCAAATCCGTATTCAGCATTGTCTTCAAATAAAGAGTTTGCCCAAGATGGACCTTTGCCTTCATGGTTACAAGTATAAGGAGTTGAAGGTGCAGAAGCTCCCCATATAGAAGAACATCCAGTAGCATTAGATATCATCATTCTATCTCCATATAATTGTGTAACTAACTTGATGTATGCAGTTTCTCCACATCCAGCACATGCTCCTGAGAATTCCATTAATGGTTGTCTAAATTGACTTCCTTTAACAGTGTTTGCAGGCATAACATCAACTTTTGGAGCTACCTCTTCAGGATTTACTGCAAATGCCCAATTATCTAACTCTGTATCAAGTTGAGTATCTATTGGTTTCATAACTAAAGCTTTTTCTTTAGCTGGACATATGTCAGCACAGTTTCCACATCCTGTACAATCTAGTGGACTAACTTGGATTCTATATTTTAATCCTTCTAATCCTTTACCTAATGCTTTTTTAGCTTCAAATCCTTTTGGAGCATTAGCTAATTCTTCTTCTGTAACTAAAACTGGTCTTATACATGCATGAGGGCATATAAAAGAACATTGGTTACATTGGATACAGTTATCCATTACCCACTCAGGAACATCAACAGCTATACCACGTTTTTCATAAGCTGAAGTACCACAAGGGAATGTTCCATCTTCTATACCATTGAATGTACTTACTGGTAAGTTATTACCTTCTTGTGCAGTCATTGGTCTTAATATATTTCTTATAAATTCTGGTTCTTTAACTTCTTCTTTATCTGCATCAACAGCATTTGCCCAAGAAGCTGGAACTTCAACTTTAACTAAAGCATTTATTCCTGCATCAACAGCAGCATAGTTCATGTTAACTATCTTTTCACCTTTTTTACCATAAGCTTTAACTATAGAATCTTTTAAGTATTTAACAGCATCTTCTTCTGGTATTATTTCAGCTAATTTAAAGAATGCAGATTGCATTATCATGTTTATTCTATTTCCAAGACCTATTTCTTGTCCTAGTTTAACAGCATTAACTGTATAGAATTTTATATCATTTTTAGCTATATATTGTTTCATATGAGCTGGTAAGTTTTCTTCAATTCCTGCTTGGTCCCATATAGTGTTAAGTACAAATGTACCACCTTTTTTAAGACCTTTTAATAAATCATATTGATAAACATATGATTGTTTATGACAGGCAATATAGTCAGCCTCATCTATTAAATAAGTAGCTCTTATTGGAGTATCACCAAATCTTAAGTGAGACATAGTTATACCACCAGATTTTTTAGAGTCATAATCAAAGTAAGCTTGAGCATATTTTTCAGTGTGGTCACCGATTATTTTTATAGCTTGTTTGTTAGCTCCAACAGTACCGTCAGAACCTAATCCCCAGAACTTACATCTTATAGTCCCTTTAGAAGCTATTTTAATTGATTCAGATGGAGCTAAAGAAGTATTAGTTACATCATCAACTATACCTACTGTAAATCCATTCTTAGGTTGTTCTGAAACTAAGTTATCAAAAACAGTTTTTATATCTGAAGGAGTAGTGTCTTTTGAACCTAATCCGTATCTTCCACCTATTATCATAGGAGCATTTTCTTTTCCATAGAATACATCACGTACATCTAAGTATAATGGTTCACCAGTTGAACCTGGCTCTTTAGTTCTATCAAGTACACATATTCTTTCAACAGTAGATGGCACAGCATCTAAGAAATGTTTCATTGAGAATGGTCTATATAAATGAACTTTAACTAAACCATATTTTTCTCCCTTAGCATTTAAGTAATCTATAGTTTCTTCTATTGTTTCTGTTACAGAACCCATAGCAATTAATATAGATTTAGCATCTTCTGCTCCATAGTAATCAAATAAACTATGTTTTCTACCTGTTAAATCACTCATTTTTTCCATGTATTTTTCAACTATACCCACTATATTTTGATAGTATTTGTTAGAAGCTTCTCTAGTTTGGAAATATATATCTGGGTTTTGAGCAGTACCACGAGTAACTGGGTGATTTGGAGATAAAGCATTATCTCTAAATGCTTGAACTGCTTCAAAGTTTAATAAACTTGCATAATCTTCATTTTCTAATAATTCCACTTTTTGGATTTCATGTGAAGTTCTGAATCCATCAAAGAAATGTATAAATGGTAATTTACCTTCTATTGCAGCTAAATGTGCAACAGGTGCTATATCAGCTACTTCTTGAACTGAACCAGAAGCTAATAATACACATCCAGTTTGTCTAGCAGCCATAACGTCTTGATGATCCCCAAATATTGATAAAGCTTGAGATGCTAAAGCACGAGCACTTACATGGAATACTCCTGGTAATAACTCCCCTGCAACTTTATACATGTTAGGTATCATTAATAATAAACCTTGAGATGCTGTAAAAGTAGAAGTTAAAGCTCCACCTTGTAAAGAACCGTGGAATGCTCCTGCTGCTCCTGCTTCTGATTGCATTTCAACAACATTAACTTTTTGTCCAAATATATTTTTTCTTCCTTGTGACGCCCATTCATCAACTACTTCAGCCATAGTTGAAGATGGTGTGATTGGGTATATAGCTGCTACATCTGTAAATGCATAGGCAACGTGAGCTGCAGCTGTATTCCCATCAAGTGTTTTCATAAACTTAGCCATAATATGTATCCTCCTTGATAGCTACAATTGTACTTGTTTATAACAAGTCTATTTTTTTATATTTACATATAATTTACACAACAAAAATATAAACACACATAGTCGCGCAAATACTCTATCTTCTAATATAATACTACAGATTGGATAAAATTCCTTTGAAAATTGTAAATTAATTACATATTTAAGTAGATTTTTTTTTAAATTAAATATGTTAAGTTTTTTTCATAATTTTGTATACAATATATAATAAATTAAGTTAGATTTTTCAAACTTTTTTATCTATTTGCATATATTGGTATTAGGAGTAAAAGAGCCTTCTTTATCATATATAAATTTTATATATCTAATTTTACCATATTATATCATATTTTTGTAAGTTTTTATTATAATTTTCATAATACCCCTTTATATTATAAATTAATCTGATAGATTAAATTTATAATATAGAAATTTATTACATTAAAAAATATGCTAGTAAATAAAATATTCACTAGCATAAATTTCATACATAAAACTAATCAACTATTAATTCTACTAAATCTCCATTTTTAACACCTGCTGCATTTCCTTCTTCCATGTCAACATGCATTTCTAAATTAAAGCTATCACTAGCTCTTACTAATACATTTTCAAATACTAATGCTCTTGGTCCAGATGTTTTAACTTTTACTATTTGTTTATCAGTTACACCAAATTTAGCAGCATCTTCATTGCTCATATGTATATGTCTAGAAGCAACTATAACTCCTTCTTTCATTTCAACTTCTCCAGCTGGTCCTACTAATTTAACACCAGGAGTTCCAGCTATATCACCAGATTCTTTTATTGGAGCTTTTACTCCTAATGGGAATCCATCTGCTAAAGAAATCTCAACTTGAGTTTGAGGTCTAGCTGGTCCTAAAACTCTAACTCCTTTTAGAGTCCCCTTTGGACCGACTAAATCAACTTTTTCTTCACAGGCAAATTGTCCTGGTTGAGATAATGGTTTAAATTTAGTTAATTCATGACCTGCTCCAAATAATACGTCTATATCAGCTTGACTCAAATGAACATGTTTATTAGATAATGCTATTGGTAATTTCATTGAAATTCCCTCCTTTAATTATTTTTAAATTATTGCAATACAATTATACATAATATTACTTACAAAATCAAATTATATTGAATCAATATAAACTTTTAGACTCTTCGACAGAGTGTCTTTAAACTCTTGATTATCTCTGTAGGGTATATTATCTGTATTGTTTAAATATATATTGTGTAAAAGTTTAGTATTTATACTCTTAAAGAAAAAGTCCATAACTATTTGCCCACCTTTAAATTGTGAATCATAAGGTTTACTACCTCCTACTGCAATGTACATACCTATACGCTTTTTATTCCTATCAATTGAAGGCTTATTTAATATATACTTACTCGCATAGATAGCTTGAGTTCTATCAACAACAGTTTTTACTTTAGCTGATATTGAATCAAAATGTACAGGACTTATTACTATAGTTCCTTTTGATTTATCAAACATTTTATATAAAGGTTTCATATCATCATTAAATTTGCAATACCCTGTCTTATTACAAAACCCACATGCTGTACAATATTCAATATACATATCATATATATTGAATATTTTACTACTAAGTCCACTCTCTTCTAATTTAAGTTTTATTTCATTTGCTATAAAACTACAGTTTCTATTATTTCTCGGACTTCCATTTATTATTATAATTTCTGGACTTTCAAGTTCTATTTTATTATTTAAATCCATAATCAATCTACCTATCCTTTAACATAACGATTAAAATATCATCATCATAATTATCTTTTGATGAAAAGTTTCTTAAATCTAACTTTAAATTTTCTACTATCAACTGGTGATTTAATCTAAAATTTTCTTTTAAAAAGTTTTCTAATCTATCTATACCATATTCTTCTTTTGATTTATTTTTTATTTCTAAAATTCCATCAGTATACATACATACCATTGCATAATCTTCCATTGAAAGAGTATTGTTTTCATATGTTGCATCTTCCATTACCCCAATAGGTATTCCCTTTTTACAATTTAAGTTAGTTTCTATTGTTCCATCTTTTTTTACAACTACAGGGCTATAGTGTCCTGCATTAGATACTGTAATCATATTTTCTTTAATATCTATAAGTCCAATCAAACAAGTTGTAAATACTCCCATCTTGTCAAATTCATCATATAACATACTATTTAAATTTGTCATTATTTCCTGTGGTGTCTTATACTGATTACATAACACTTTAAAAGCACCTTTTATCATTGCAACAACATAATTCGAAACCATTCCATGACCCATTACATCAGCAACAATATAAACTATGTGTTCAGAATCTACCTTTGTAGCATAGTAAAAATCTCCACCTACTACTCTTGCTGGTTTATGATAAAAATAAAGTTCTTTTTCATCATTACAATCCATTTTACCTTTGTCCATAATAAGTTGTTGCTGTTTATTTAATACATTTAACTCATTCTCAAGAACCTTGTGCTTTACTTCTTTTTCATTGTGCTCATATAACTGCATACCAACCAAAACCTGTTTAGATAATATACTAAGAATATTTAAATCATCACTAGTGTAGTTTTTGCTGTTTGCACAAACAATGCATCCTATAGTCTCATTTTTATCTTGGAGTTTGTAATATATATAACTTTCCAAGTTTATCCCTTTTTGTGAACATGGTTTTAAATTATTTAAATATCCTCCTAAGGATTCTTTATTTACAAACTTGTCCAACATAGGATATAAATTTGTTTTCTTCTTATGCTCTGTATTATAACAGCTAAATATCTTATCTTTATTATCATGACCTGTTATAATTATCAAAGCTTCTTTACTATTAGTGATGTTACACGCCTGTTTACTTAAGTTTTCTAAAAATCCATCTATACTTTTATTGAGATATAATTTTTTAGTAGCTTCATTTATAGCACTTATTGAACCTCTTAATTTATCAACCAAAATTTGTACATTATTATTTTTATTAGTTATTTCTATTGATAAACTTAAGAGAGATGCAACAGAAGATATAAAGTCTATATCTTGTTCTGTTAGAAAATCTTCTTCTGTCAAAAAGCAAGTCATAAATCCAACTACTTCATTATTTATGATAAAAGGAAAAACTATTCTACCAATGTAACCTTCAGATTTTGCTAAATCTCGTTCCCCTTCTGCTCTAGAATCTTCAAATACATTTTTTACATATATTATCTTTTTCTCATTTACAGCTTCATGGATATATTCTGGATATGTGTCAAAATCAATTTTTGCACCTTTAAGACTATTGATTGGAAAAATTTGAGGTACATATTCTAAAGTTTGTGAACATACTAAATAGGCATATTTAGAATCATTTTTATAAAATAGATTTACACATGCCTTTGTAGGGTGAACAACCTCTAACATTTTTTCTATTATTTTATCTTTTATATTAAAAAAATCTGTAGATTCAGTCACCATAGCAGATATTTCCACTAAATTCTTCATTTTATAATTGCCATTAGTCATACTCAATTTCTCCCCCTATATATTAAACTATTTATTAGTATTTTAACATACATTCTTTATAGTAAAAACAAAAACAACGACAAAACTAAGAACTAATATCCAGTTAAATCCTGTCAATATTCCTATAAGAAGTAGTGTAATCAATGCATTTAGACCTGTTCTTCCCTTTTCATCCATAAAAGTTATCTTAGAGATGTCGATATTATTTTTTACATTGTTTATATGTTCCTTCACTTGTTCTTCCATATTTCTCTTATAAAGAATGTATACCACTCCAACTAAAAATACTCCTATACCTAATATCCAATTTAGATTAAATGCTACAATAAGCAGTATTGAACCAAAAACTAACTTTAAAAGTTTAAAAAACACACTGTCTATCTTTAAAGTTATATTTCTGATTTCTTTACATTCATCCCTTAATGAATATCCACTTGAATCTAAGTTATTAATCTTTGTTTTTACAATTTCAGAATAAAAAAGTTTTATTATCCCATTTAACATTTTCATCACTCCTAAATATTTTACATATATTTGTAAGTTTTACAATTATAATATTTTTTATACTTGGTAATAATAAAAAATAACAAATATTTTATAATTTAGTATTTATTGTAAATAAATTATTAAAACTTTATAGACTAAGTATAAACTTTTCAAAATAAATATTCTTACAATTAAAAGGAAGTGTTTTTGTGCAAATAGAACAACTCGATTTAGAAACAAGAAATAAAATATACTGCTATACAAAAAAAATTCTTAGAAAATACCAAAAAGGTATTATATCTGGAAAATTAACAGCAGATAAATTTGCAGATAATATATTATCTCAAGATTTTATAAATAGTATACTTGATGAAAAAATAATAAGTGAATATGAATTTAAGTTATCTTATATAGACTATATTGAAACTTTAATAAAAATACAAAATGAAAATTTGTCTAATTCAAGAAAAAAATCTACTAAGTCTATAAAAAGTTTTAATATCACTCAAATAATTCAATTGAAAAATTTATTACATGATACTGGTTATAATCTATCAATTCCATACAAGTACCTGACTCCTAAGGATATAGAAGGTATTATTACACTTATCAATACTGGGTCTATTGAACTTGGAAATGAAAGAATATATAATTATATATCAAAAGCATAATAAAATAAATTTATTATAAAAAGGCAATTTATTTAATATAAAATCTATTTTTTTATATTAAACAAATTGCCTTTTTAATTTTTATTTCTATATGATATTATCCAAGAGCTTTTTCTAATTTAGATAAGTGTTGTATTGGATAATATTTTAATAGTTCTTTAAACTGTTCTACTGATAATCCTTCTGTTGTCGTATATATTCTTATTTTTTCATCTAAATCACTATTAATAAATTTATTTTTTAAATCTTCAAAGTTTACACTACTCATTTTACATCACTCCTTATGTAATATATTCATTTGTACTATTTTATCCAGATTTCTAAAATTTATTACATAAAAATATCGACATATAAAACTTAATAAAAAAAAGCTATCTCAATTTAGAAATTACTTTCTATATTTGAGATAGCTCTAGCTATAACAATAGCCTAATAGTTATAAATAATTATTTATTAACTATCTGTTGTTTTTTCCAGCCATTTGTTGTTCAGCCATTTCAACTAATTTTTTAGTCATGTATCCACCTACATAACCATTTTCTCTTGCAGTAAGGTTTCCTTTATCAACTTGTTGATAATTACTCATACCAAGTTCATTAGCTATTTCTAATTTCATTTGGTTTAAAGCTTCTTTTGCTCCTGGTACTACTGTTTTGTTGTTGTTATTGTTACTTGCCATGTTGATTACCTTCCTTCTGTTTAATTTATTTTGTGTTGCTGATAATATTATGTGATTTTAAACATTTTTAATTCAGGTAATTTTTAGCAATTAAAACCTGCCAAATATCCAGTCGAAAAAGCTATTTGCAAATTAAATCCTCCTGTGTACGCATCTATATCTATTACTTCACCAGCAAAAAATAAACCTTCTATCAATTTTGATTCCATTGTACTTGAGTTTATCTCATTCACTTTTACTCCACCAGAAGTTATTATGGCTTCGTCAATAGGTCTATATCTTTTTACTGTAAATTTCAAATTTTTTAGTAAATGAACTAAATTTTTTCTTTGTTCTCTAGAAACTTGATGAACAACTGTATCTGGAGAAATCTCACTTAAATTTATTATTATAGGTATAAGTTTTTTAGGAAGCAAGTCATCCAATGCTTTTTCAAATTTTTTATTTGTATATTTTTGAAAATCTTTTTGAACTCTTTTATCTAATTTTTCTTCATCTAATGCAGGTTTTAAATCCAACAGTATAGTATAATTTTCTTTAGTTGTATCTTTCATCCTACAGCTTGCAGACTTTATTATAGGTCCATCTAAACCAAATTTAGTAAATTCAAGTTCTCCAAAATCATTATACACTTTCTTTTTTTTACTATTAAACACACTTATCTCAACATTTCTTAATGATAATTTTTCTAAATCTTTTACAAAACCTTCTTGAACTTCCATACCAATCAAAGATGGTTTTGTATCTACAATAGTATGACCCTGCGAAATAGCAAATTTATATCCATCACCAGTAGAGCCAGTAAGTGGATAACTTAATCCACCCGTTGCTATTATGACAGAATCACACTTGATTTCTTTTTTATTGTTTAGAACTACTTTTTCAATTTTATTATTTTTAGATATTATTTTTTCTACCTTAGAGTTTAATAATATATTTACTTTTTTGCTTCTTACTTGTTTTTCAAGAGCTTTTACAACATCAAACGCTTTATCGCTTTCTGGAAAAACTCTTTTTCCTCTTTCTGTTTTAGTTTTTACTCCAAGATTATTAAACATACTTATTACATCATCATTTGTAAAAGTGTAAAAAGCACTATATAAGAATTTACCATTTGTAGGAACATTTTCTATTAATTCTTCTATATCACAATCATTAGTTATATTGCATCTACCTTTTCCTGTTATTGCAAGCTTCTTGCCTAACTTATGATTTTTTTCAATTAAAGTTACATCAAACCCTCTTTTAGATGCAGTTGAGGCTGCTATCATCCCTGCTGGTCCACCGCCTATTACTACTATTTTCTTCAAATAATCACTCTTTTCTACCCTTAAATTTTCTTAAAATTAAATTAGTCTCTATACAATAGTACAAATTAAATTAATTTAATTTCAAAATTTTAAATAATGCAGGAGCTCCTGCTATTCCATAAAAAACAACCAATGTATACTTAATAAAATTCATGAAAATTATACTCATACTAGAGTCACTTATATTTAAAGTCGTTATTAATATTGAAATCAACACTTTAATAGCAACATATAAAATTCCTATTGTGACTATTCCAATCAAAAACCTACATATTCTCGAAAATACTATGTTTTTGCTCTTTTTATTTTTATTACTAAAATTAATCTTTTTATTATTATTTTCTGTAGTAAATTTAACAAACTTATCTTCAACTATATACCCAAATATAAATCCTACTAGAATACCAAATTTTTCAAAATATTCAGGGCTTTTTAGAAATATTGCTATTAATATAAATGGGATGAGTAATGCTACAAGAAAAATATATTTTTTATTATCATCGATATAGTCAAATACTTTTACAAATACAATGGTAAAAAATATGCCAAGTATCCAACCAGCAATTACATCTATAGGCCAATGAACAGCCAAATATAGTCGAGATAATCCTACTCCTAAAACCATCACTGCACCCAACAAACGTATATAGTTTCTTTTAAATATAGTCATAATACTAACCCAAAATGTAGTTGCAGTTTGAGTATGTGCACTTGGAAAAGAGTATCCTCCAGCGGTAGAAACTCTCAGTGATTCAAGACCTTTTATACCTATTGGTCTAGGAGCTTTTATAAATTCTTTAATACCTAGGTTCACAATAAAATTTCCAACTATCGCGAACAACATTTTTTGTCCACATTTTTTATTTATACACCAATATATAACTGCTGTAATTAATATCAATAATGGTGCTTCTGTACTTACTGTAAATACAAGAAATATAAAATTTAAAATTGGATTTCTTAAACTCTGGAAAAATAATAATATACTCAATTGAATATCCATACCGATGTCTCCTTTACTAAAATTTTATATACTTAATTAAAAAGCACTAACTCCTACAGAGATTAGTGCTTTTAATTCACATTTAAGTCTATTCTACATCCTCAACTATACCTATATAAGGTAAATTTCTGTATTTTTCAGCATAATCTATTCCATAACCAACAATGAATTTATCTTCTATAACAAATCCAACATAGTCTACAGGTATATTAGCTTTTCTTCTTTGAGGCTTATCAAGTAGAGTGCATAATTTTAGAGATTTTGGATTTCTAGTTTTTAAAGCTGCAACTAGATTACTTAATGTTAAACCAGAATCTATTATATCCTCTACAATTAACACATTCTTTCCTTCAATATCTACATCTAAATCTTTTAATATTTTAACTGTACCAGAAGATTCTGTTGAATTTCCATAACTTGTAACACTCATAAAATCTATATTTACATCTAAATCTATACATCTTATTAAATCTGAAACAAATACACTAGCTCCTTTAAGTATACCTACTACTAGTAAATCTTCACCTTTAAAATCTTCTTCTATTTTTTTACCTAATTCATAAACTTTTGCTTTTATCTGTTCTTCTGTCAACATTTTTCCTGTAACTTTGTACATCTTGAATCCTCCCGCTTTCCATCTATTAACCTATATATTATAGCATACTGAAATATCAATTAAAATCTTTTTCATCATTTTTAAACCTAAATTAACAGCTTATCCATACTTTTTTGCTTTTTCTCTTAAAAATTTGGAATAAATATTCCTTTGTATTATAATCTATATGTAAATATATTAATCAGTTATTTTTATTAATTATATAATTTTATTTTTGGAGGTACTTTTATGAGCACAAATCATGGAGCTAATTTATATAGTTTATCTAGTAAGTATGGCTTTTCAAAAGAAGAATTTATGGATTTTAGTTCTAATATAAACCCTTTTGGTACATCAGTTTTAGCCAAACAATACATTGTAAACAATATAGATATAGTATCTATGTATCCTGACCCTGATTACATAGACTTAAAAACTTCTATATCTAACTACTGTAAGTGTTCTATAGATAATATAGTACTTGGTAGTGGAGCTACAGAATTAATTTCATCTTTTATACATACAATTAACCCTAAACAAGCTCTTTTACTTTCTCCTGCTTATTCAGAGTATGAAAAAGAACTATCTAAAATTAATTGTTCTATAGATAAATATTTTGCTAATGAAGAAGATAATTTTCATATAAAATTAGAAAATCTTATAAAGACTATTAATTCTAAAGACTATGATTTAGTTGTAATCTGCAATCCTAACAATCCAACTGGATTTGCATTTAACAAAATAGAAATAAAAGAAATATTAAAAAACACAAATAAATTTTTAATGATTGATGAAACTTATGTAGAGTTTACTGATACAAATATATACTCTTCTACTCAATTAGTCGATGATTATTCTAATTTATTTGTTATAAGAGGAACATCAAAATTTTTTTCAACACCAGGCATAAGACTTGGATATGGACTTATATCTGATAATGCTGTTAAGAATAAAATAAATAACAACTTAGATTTATGGAATATCAACATAATAGCCTCTAAGATGGGAGAAATAATGTTTAGAGATTCAAACTTTATCTCTAGTACTATTTCCTTAATGAATACTGAAAGAAATTACTTACTTGGGGAGCTTAAAAGCATAGACAGCCTAGATGTATATGATACTCAAGGTAATTTTATATTATGTAAAATTAAAACAAAGGAATTTACTGCTAAAGCTCTTCGTGAGAAACTAATTCCTCAAAAGATAATAATAAGAGATTGTTATTCATTTGAAGGTTTAGATGAATACTTTTTTAGAGTATGTATATTAAAGCCTGATGAAAATAAATTATTAATATCATCTCTTAAAACAGTTTTTAGATAGAAAAATACTAGATACAGATTAGCATAAAGAATACAAAAATATATAATTACGAAAGACTTATAATTATAAAAAAATGAGCTATCTCTTTTTGAGATAACTCATTTTTATTTATTAAGAAATTAAGCACTTTGCTTTTCTTTATTTCCTTTTTTACTCATTCCATCATTTATTTTATCGACAACTACTGCTATTGCATTATCTCCTGATACATTACATGCTGTACCAAAACTATCTTGAGTTAAGTATAAAGCTATCATTAAGCTCGCAAGACCACCATCTGATGGTATTCCAACCATTGGTAAGAAAGGAAGTGCACTCATTATAGCTCCTCCTGGTGCTCCTGGTGCTGCAACCATTGCTATCCCCAACATTGCAATGTAAGGGAATAATACATTGATTCCATGAGGCATACCATTCATCATTAAAACTGCTGTTGTAAATCCAGTTATAGATATCATACTACCTGATAGATGTATTGTTGCACAAAGAGGTACAACGAATTCTCTTATTTGTTTACTTACACCATTGTTTTCTGCACAACCAACGTTAACTGGTATAGTTGCTGCTGAAGATTGAGTACCTATAGCTGTTAAATATCCAGGTATTTGATTTTTTAACATTTTGATTGGATTCTTTCCTGAGAATGCTCCTGCTGCTGTGAATTGACATGCCATGTATACAAAGTGTAATGGTATTACAACTAAATAAACTTTCCAGAATACTCCTAATATTGTCCATACTTGTCCTGCTATAGTTATATTTGCAAAAGTTCCTGCTATATATAATGGTAATAAGGGTATAATTACTGTTGACAACGTTTTCGTTACTATTTCTTGGAATTCTTGGAAGAAATTAAATAGAACTTCTCCTTTTCCATGATTTCTTAAAGCTGATATTCCAAGTCCCATTACAAATGCAAACACTATTGCTGCTGTTACATCTACCATAGGCTCTAGTGGAATTGTAAATATTGGTGCTAACATTCCTGCTTCTGGGTCTCCAATTTGACTTGCTACACTTGCATCAATAAAATTTGGAAATATTAACATAGATACTGCAAATGACAATACTCCTGCAATTAAAGTAGAACCATATGCTATTCCTGTAGTTATTCCTAATAACTTTCCTGCTCCTGTTGCTAAATCAGCTATCCCTGCTGTTACAAATCCTATAATTATAAATGGTATGACAAACTTTAAGAATGCTGAGAATAAAGTACTAACTGTTACTAATATTTGAACTATTATTTCTGGTGCATAACTTCCGATTAAAATACCGACTATGATACCGATGATTAGTTTAGGCACTAAACCTATCTTTTTCTTACTCATAATTTTTCCCTCCATAAATTTTTTTAGATTAAGTATTCTTGTACATTGAATACTTTGTCAATCATTGAATCCCCCCACTTCTTATGATAATAGAGTTTTATCTCTCCGTCAACATTTTAACCATTTTTTGTTAATAATAAAAAGAATAACACTTATAAAGTGTTACTTTTATTTATTTTATTTTTTATATATGGCTATTTTTCAATATTTTTTAATGTTCAGACTATTTATTTTTTTAACTTTTGTCAGTTAGATGTCAGTAAAATATTTTATCCACAATTTTTATATAAGTTTTCCACAACTTATTAACACAACTATCCACAGCAATAAAAAAGGTAGCAACTATTTATATAGATGCTACCTTTTACTCTATTAATCTTCATCTTTCCAAGTTTTTATCCATTCTCATATTTCTGTTATTTTGTCTTCTGTTATTTCCTCTTTATGTAGCTTTGAAATTAGTTCTGATAAAGGATTGTTATG